>NC_007498.2:0-305277 GCF_000012885.1 Syntrophotalea carbinolica DSM 2380 | reverse complement strand
CCTGCCGCAGGCGACGCCCAACGCCTTTGCCACCGGACGTAACCCGAAGCATGCCGCGGTAGCCGCCACAGAAGGCATTCTGCAGGTACTCTCCCGCGAAGAGCTCATGGGGGTCATGGCGCATGAAATGAGTCACGTCCGGCATCGCGACATCCTTATCGGTTCTATCGCCGCGACCATTGCCGGGGCTATCTCCTACCTGGCGCACATGGCGCAATGGGCGGCCCTGTTCGGAGGCTTTGGCGGACGCGACGATGACGATGGCAACCCTCTGGGTCTGCTGTTGCTGATCATCTTCGCACCGCTGGCGGCCATGCTCGTACAGATGGCCATATCCCGCTCACGGGAATATGCCGCCGACCGAGGCGGCGCAGCCTTATGCGGCAACCCCCACTATCTGGCCAACGCCCTGCGCAAGCTGGAGATGGCCAACAGCCGTCAACCGATGCCGAAAGTCAACGAAGCCACGGCGCACATGTTCATTGTCAACCCCCTGCGCGGCGGCGGTTTGAAGTCTCTGTTTTCGACCCATCCGCCGGTCGATGAACGTATCCGTCGGCTTGAAAACATGACCGTGCTGTAGGCATGGCATTAAAACCGGATCGTCAGGCGGGGGCATGCGATATCATGCCCCCGCCTTTTATCCGTAATCAAAGGACGTATCTGTGATCGATCAGGATCCTCGCCACATCGCTTTCGATATTCTGGACAAGGTGCACAATGGGGCCTTTGCCGACCTCGCCCTCGACAGTGCGCTTCAGGCTCTGCCGGACATGGACGTGCGCGACCGTGCCCTTGCGACGGAACTGGTCTATGGGGTCTTGCGCTACCGCGGACGTCTCGATTTTGCCCTGCAACAGCTTTGCCGCAAGCCGCTGGCCAAGGTTGAGCCGGCCGTCCTGAATCTGCTGCGCCTTGGCTGTTATCAGATCCTGCAACTCGACCGCATTCCCAACCATGCAGCGGTTTTTGAAACGGTGGAGCTGGCCCGACGCCTGAAACTGCAGCGGGCAACAGGTTTCATCAATGGCATTTTGCGCGGTCTGGTGCGCCAGGCGGCACAATTGCCGTGGCCCGACCGGCAGCGCGACCCGCTGGACTACCTCGAACATGTTTTGTCGTTGCCTCGCTGGCTGGCCGCCCGCTGGCTCGACGAATTCGGTGCTGAAGAAGCCTGTGCCCTGGCGCAGGCCATGTTGAAACCGGCACCCTACGCCATTCGCACCAACACGCTGAAAATTCAACGGGAGGCCTTGCTGGCGACACTCAACGCCAGTGACTGCGATGCGGTGCCGACCCGCTTCGTACCGGAGGGCATCTACATCCGCCAAGGAGAAACACGGCATTTAAGCGGGCATACCGAAGGCATTTTCCAACTGCAGGATCAGGCCAGCATGCTGATAAGCCATCTGCTGAACCCGCAACCCGGAGAACGCATTCTCGATGCCTGCGCCGCACCTGGCGGGAAAACCACCCACATGGCCGCCTTGACGGACAATCGCGCCCGCATCGTGGCCCTTGATCTGCACCCCCAACGGGTGGATCTGATCACCCGTGGGGCGAACCGGCTTGGCTGCCAGGGTATCGAAGGCCACGCCTGGGACCTGACCGGCGTGCCGGATTTCCTCGAACCGGCAAGCTTTGACCGAATCCTTGTCGATGCGCCCTGCAGCGGCCTCGGCGTCTTGCGGCGCAATCCGGAAATCCGCTGGCGACGCAAGCCTGCCGACCTCAAAGAGATGGCCCGCATACAGCGCGCCATCCTTGGCAACGTGGCGCCTTTACTGCGGCCGGGCGGACGGCTGGTGTACTCGCTGTGCACTTTCAGCCCAGAAGAAACCCAAAACGTCATCCGGGCCTTTACAAACGAACACCCCGAGTTTACGCGCTGTGATTTACGCAACGAGACGCCCGCCGCATGGCATGCACTGTTCGACAGGCAAGGTGCGTTGCGCACCCTGCCCCAACACCACGACGACATGGATGCGTTTTTTGCCGTGGCGTTCGAAAAACAACCCTGATCTCGCTATGACGTCTGCCGCCGAACCGCGCCCAGACATGAAATTTGTCCCTACCCAGTTACGGAGAGCACCATGATCAAAATCGCCCCATCCATTCTGTCCGCAGATTTTTCCCGCCTGGGCGAGGAAATCGCCGCCATCGACAAAGGCGGCGCCGATTATGTCCATATCGATGTCATGGACGGCCATTTCGTGCCCAACATCACCATCGGGCCACTGGTTGTGGAGGCCGCCCGCCGGGTAACCGACCTGCCGCTGGACGTGCATCTGATGATCGAAAATCCGGATCGCTACATCCCCGATTTCGCCAAAGCCGGGGCCGATATCATCACCGTGCATTACGAAGCCGTTCCCCATCTGCACCGAACCGTGCAGCTCATCCATAGCCTGGGGAAAAAGGCCGGAGTGTCCATTAACCCGGCGACACCGATCAACTGCCTCGATGTGATCCTCGAAGAGCTTGAACTGGTGCTGATCATGTCCGTCAACCCCGGATTTGGCGGCCAGCAGTTTATTCCGGCCTGTTTGCCCAAGATAGAGGCCTTGCGCAATACCATCGAGCGCCGCGGGCTCTCTGTGGAACTCGAAGTCGACGGCGGCGTCAAGCTTGACAACATTGCCCGCATCGCCGGCGCGGGTGCCCAGGTCATGGTGGCGGGGAGCGCTGTTTACGGTACGGACGACTATGCCGCCACCATTGCCTCTCTGAAAACGGCGGCAGCAGGAGAAATTCGGTGATGCTGGATCCCGAACAGGTCCGTCACGACCTGTCGCGACATACCTGCCGCCACATCGAACCGGGGGGGCTCAAGCCATCGGCCGTCATGCTGCTGTTTTACCCCAAGGACGCTTCCGACACCATTCTCTTTACCCGCCGCACTGCGCATCTGTCTCATCACGCCGGGGAAATCGCCTTTCCAGGCGGTGGGGCCCATAGGGACGACACCGACCTCTGCGCCACGGCCCTGCGCGAAACCGAAGAAGAAATGGGTATCCGTCCGCAAGACATCACGGTATTGGGCCGGCTGGATGACTTCATTTCCGTGTACGGCTTCCACGTCGTGCCCTTTGTCGGCACCATCCCCAGCGGCTATCCCTTTGCCGCCAACCATCATGAAATAGCTGAAGTGATTGAAGTGCCGGTGGCGCAACTGTGCGATCCCGGCATTTACCATACCGAAAACTGGGAGCACCGAGGGCGGCTCTATCCGGTCTGTTTCTTCAACGTCGAGGATTATCAGATCTGGGGGCTCACCGGGGCGATCCTGCGCCAATTTCTGCAACGTACCGGTCAACTGCCGCCGGGGGATCTTTATGGAGCCAGGCCATGAAACGCGCTGAGAAAAGCTTGATGGAACGTCTGGAACAAGGCGTTATCGTCGGCGACGGGGCCATGGGAACGCTGCTTTACCATCGTGGGGTACCTCTGTCGACCTGCTTTGAACTCCTGAACCTGCAACATCCGGAAACGGTGCGGCAGATACATCGGGATTACCTGGCCGCCGGTGCCCAACTGCTGGAGACCAACACGTTTGCCGCCAACCGGTTGCGCCTGGCGGCGATAGGCCAGGAAGATCAGGTGCGATCGATCAATAGCCTCGGCGCACAACTGGCCCGCCAGGCAGCCGGATCCGAAGCGCTGGTGGCGGGAGCCATCGGTCCTTTAGGCCGCACCCCCGGCGAAACCGCCGATCTTGCCGGCGATGAGCGTCGCGAGCTGTTTCGCGAACAGATGGAAGGTCTGGCCGAAGGTGGCGCCGACCTGCTGTTGCTGGAAACCTTTGCCAGCCTCGAAGAACTGGAACTGGCTGTAACCGTCGCCAGCCGGATCGGCCTGCCGATCGTGGCACAGATGGCCTTTTTCGAAGGCGGTAGAACCCGGGAAGGGGTTACCGCAGACGAAGCGGCCCGCCGCCTGGTGGCTGCCGGGGCATCGCTGGTGGGAGCCAATTGCGGATCCGGCCCCAGGGATGTGCTGGCGGTGTTGCGGACCATGGCAGCCGAAACGGATTGCCCCCTGTCCGGCTTTGCCAACAGCGGTTTTCCCGAATACGTCGATGGCCGCTACATCTATCTGGCGACGCCCGAATACTTTGCCGCCCGCGGGCGGGAAATGGTCGAGGCCGGGGCACGTCTGATCGGCGGCTGCTGTGGCACCACGCCGGAACATATCCGCGCCCTGGCCGCCGCCGTGGCCGATCTCAAACCCGCAGCCCGCTGTGTGGTTCCCGCGCTGCCCAAGGCAGCCACCGTGGCCACCGAACCGGGACCGGAACACCGAGGCTTTCTGTCTGCCTGGGGAAAGCGTCCGATCATCACGGTGGAACTCGACCCGCCTCGGGGACTGGATTGCGACAAGATCCTGGCGGGAGCCCGACGCCTGGCGGACGCCGGCGCCGATGCCATCAGCCTGGCCGAAAACCCCCTGGCCCGTATCCGTATGGGAAATATCGCCCTTGCCAAACAGATTCAGGACCAGATCGGCATAGAAACGATCATTCACGTCACCGGGCGGGATCGTAACCTCATTGGTCTGCACTCGGAGATGATGGGCGCCCATCTGCTGGGACTGCGCAATGTGCTGGCGGTAACAGGCGATCCCGTTGCGGTCGGCGGCGAAGCCGGAGCCAGCAACGTCTTCGATCTGAACTCCATCGGCGTGCTGCAACTGCTTAGCGCCCTCAACAACGGGCACACCCTGGTGGGGGGGGAACTTGGCGAGGCGACACGCTTCCAGGCCGGAGCGGCCTTTAATCCCAACGTTTCGGACATGAGCGGTCAGCTGCGACGCTTGAAAAAGAAAGTTGCCGCCGGGGCCCGCTTTGTCCAGACCCAGCCGATCTATTCGGTCGACGTTCTTGACGCCATGCTCGCTTGTCTGGCGGATATCCGGATTCCGATCCTGGTCGGTATCCTGCCGCTGGTCAGCGAACGCAATGCCGAATTTCTGCATAACGAGGTGCCCGGCATCCTGCTGCCGGAAACGGTGCGCGCACGCATGCGCGGCACGCGCGGCGAGGAAGGCAAACGCCAGGGCCTGGCCATCGCCCGGGAGTTAATCGAAGCCGGCCGGGGCCGCGTCGACGGCTTCTACCTGATGCCGCCGTTTGGCAAGGTAGATATAGCCGTGGCTCTGATCGAAGTCATACGCGGCTGACCTCAATCGCGCAGCATGCCGTCCAGGATCCCTTGTTGTTCGAGCGCATACAGATCGTCGCAGCCGCCGACAAGAGACTCATCGATAAAAATTTCCGGCACGGTCATGCGACCGGAGCGCTCCCGCATTTCCTGTTCTTTGGCCGGATCGTTGGTGACATCGTACTCGACAAAAATCGCCTTCTTGATATGCAGCAGATCTTTGGCGCGACGGCAATAGGGACAATGGCTTTTGGTATAGAGTTCGATTTTTTTCATAGTCGCAACAGTCTTCTGTGTTTGAGATAACGGATTCGGGACGATACTGATTAAACAACAGGGGGGAAAACATGAAGCGAGTATACCTGCTTTTGCTGATCTTGTGTATAGGGGCCTGCGCGCCGGTGCTGAAATCCAACCTGGCCGATATGTATGGCGACACCCATAAAGAGTTCGCCAAGCGTCTGGTCTGGCAGGACTATGGCAGCGCGGCAAGTTTCATGGCCCAGGAATTCCGGCAGGACTTTCAGGACAAGTTTCCCAAACGGGGCGACATTCGTGTGCTCGAAATCAAGCCGGAAGGCGTGGAGTTCGAAGGCCCCGACCAGAAACGGGCTATTTCCTGGTCAAACTATGAATACTACCGACTCCCTTCCAATACGCTTAAAAACTTGAAGGTTCGTTTGGAATGGGAATATAGAGCCCATGCCTGGAAGATCGTCAGCCCCTTCCCCGACCTGCCCTGAAAAACCGCCGCCGACTGCCTTGATAACCCAAAACGCTCTTTCCCCAGGCTGAAAACCCAAGCCCCCGACCGTCCACCGGTCGAGGGCTTTTAATCTGTTCGAGCCGGCCCCCCGGGGCTGCCCATCGGAAACATTCCGCGCAAGCGATCCCGACGAACACCTGGCGCAGACCACATCGAAGCATCTTCCTGCCGAAACTCGGAGCCGGTTCAGGGATGAGAGGCGACCTCTGCCCGAGAGGCTCCGGACAACAGCGGCGTGAAACCGTAGCGAGCGAAAATCGCGGCGGCCTCTTGGCCCTTGAGAAACGCCATAAAGTCCTGCAGCGCTTCGGGATGAGGACTTTTGAGCATCCCGGCCATGGAGAAAACGATCGGTTTGTGACTGTCCGCCGGGGCGACGGCAGCTACCACGGCACTGGTCAACAACGCCGTATCGGAAGCGAACACCATGCCGGCATCGATATTCCCCGAATCGACATAGGCCAGTACCTGGCGAACACTCTTGCCATACACCATACGTTGTTCAAGGAGTTCCCACATGCCGAGATGTTCAAGGGCCTGGCGGGCATAGGTACCGGCCGGCACCATATCCGGCATACCGATACTCATGCTGGCCGCGGCGGCCTCCAGGTCGGAAAAACCGTGAATGGCGTGCTGTTTTTCCCGGGCAACAATCAATACCAGGCGATTGCCGAGCAGCGCGCAGGAATGTCCGGAATCGGTGTACCCGGCACTCAGCAAGGCATTGAAATGTTGGCGCCCGGGAGCCAGAAACAGGTCGATAGGGGCCCCCTGCTCGATCTGTTTGCGCAAAAACCCGGAGGCGGCAAAATTGAACTCCAGCGCTACCGAAGGTTGTTTTTTCGCATAAGCCTTTTGAATGGCGAACAGCGCGTCTTTGAGACCGACGCCGGCGGCTATACTCAACATCGTGTCGGAGTCGCCCTCGGCCCTTGCATTCGGTACCCCCGCACCGAAGCAAGCAAGAAACAACACAGCGAGCAAAGGCATCGTGACCAGACGCATGATGAATCCCTCCTCAATGGCGATAGATATTGCGCATCATTATGGGAAAAACGGGGTGCGGTGGTTCCGGCAACCGGCTCCCACCCGGCGCCGGTTCCCGAGCATGTCATTCAGAGCCCCAAGCAAGGCATCGATATCTTTGTCGGTATTAAACACACCGGGGCTGACGCGGATGGTGCCGCTGGGCAAGGTTCCGATACTGCGATGGGCATCGGGGGCGCAGTGCAGCCCGGTACGTACGCAGATGCCATACACATCATCGAGCAAAAAACCGATTTCCGCCGGATCACGACCCTCCACATTGAAAGACAACACCCCTCCCCCATGCTGCGCTCCGGCATGAGGATAACACCGGATACCGGGCAGGTTATGCAACCCGCGCAGCAGCCGCTTTAACAAGCTCGTCTTATGAAGATGAATCTGTTGCAGGCCGGTTCGGGACACAAATTCGATACCGGCGAGCAAGCCGGCCAGTGCAGGTGTGTTGAGGGTGCCGCTTTCCAACCGTTCAGGCAAGGCATCCGGCATCAGCGGCGACATGGAATTGCCGCCGGTGCCCCCCCATAGCAGCGGTTTCAGGTGAAGCTCGGGGCCGACGTAGAGAATCGCCGTTCCCGGCGGTCCCAGCAGGCATTTATGGCCCGGTACCGCCAGCAGATCGATGCCCATGGTTTCCACATCGATGGGCAGTACGCCGGCGCTTTGCGCCGCGTCGACCATAAACACGATTCCTTCGCTGCGACACCAGCGACCGATCTCCTCGATGGGTTGAACAACTCCGGTGACATTGGAACAGTGACTGAGAACCACCATGCGAATCGGCCCCGCTGCACGGCATGCGGCTTCGCGAATGGCTTCAGGCGGAATACGCCCGTCGGCATCGGGTGAAACCCGAATCAACTCGACGCCGTGCCGCGCCAGGGCGTGCAGGGGACGGCTGACGGCATTATGCTCTATGGTCGAGGTAATGACCCGATCGCCTGGCTGCAATAGCCCGAACAAGGCCACGTTGATAGCCTCGGTGGCATTGGCGTAAAACACCACACGTGAAGCATCCTCGATACCGAAAAACTCGGCAACGGTTTCCCGGACATCCAGCACCAGATGTCCCGCTTCCAGAGAAAACTGATAGCTGCCTCGCCCCGGGCTGACGCCCAGATTACGAAAGGTAAAATCGATGGCGCGGTAGACGCTTTCGGGTTTGGGGAAGGTGGTGGCGGCGTTATCCAGATAAATGGCCATATTTCCCTCCGGCAAAATTGGCAGGAATGATCGGTTCAGGGATCCTGTTTAAGGGGAATCAGATGGAAATATCCGTCCTGCTTTCGATAGGTTCTTCGGGGCTGCAGCGCCTGGCGGTGGAGTTCCGCGAGGATCGCGTCCTGTTCGGAGACGTTAAACCGCAAAGCCAGCGCACACCCTTCGGCCACCTCGCGCGGGGCCGGGATCAGACGGCATGGAAGCCCGGCTTTGCGCAACACTTTCTCCGCTTTTAACACCCGTGTCGGTGCGTTAAACAACGCTATGAGTTCATCATCGTTGATCATGACGCGATTTCCCGTAAGATAGGCCGAGCCCCCCTTTTGTTCAGTGGGCGAAGGGGCAAATCCGCTCCAGATTCATCAGCGAAGCAACGCCGGAAATGGTATTACCGAAAAACACCAGGGGTTTTCCGGCCTCTTCGAATTTCTCCCGCAATTGATCGATACTGCCGTTAACAACCGTGGAACCGGTGGCAACGCCCACCTCGCACCACTCGATGAGTTTGTCGAGATCCTTTTCACCATCCCAGACCATCACATCGCAACGCTTGTGCCCGATATTGTCCGCGTTGAGATCCACCACGCGCGTCCTCACAGAACCGAAGCCCTCCACCATGGCATCGAGAATGGCGGGCTGCAACCCGATCATGCCGAAACGTTTTACGCCAAAACGCCGATGCAGCTGCAGGGTGAATTCCTCCCCGCACTGCGCCGGTTCGTCGTCTTTACAGTGAATGGTTCCGTCCGCCTGCTCGATCCCGCGCAATACGGCATTCAACCCTGCAGTGAATACGGCCCGCTGGTCGGCGCTGTCCAGATCCATAGCCAACAGTTGGTCCAGGCGGCCCTGCCAATCATGGGGTTGATCCGTAAAAGCCTGGCCGCATATGCCGTTCCAGCAAGCCTCGATGACCCGTTCCTTACCTTTTTTTATGACGAAATCCTTATCCGCGTTGGCACCGATGGCCTCGTCGGGCGTAAGAACCCTGACCGTAACACAGCTGTTTTTATCCAGCTGGTGAGCATCGCAGAGAGTCGCCAATTTAATCTGGGCCTGTTGCAGTAAATCCATGACACGGTTCCTTTCAGATAGCTATTTTTTGCAAGACTGCCTTGTTAACACAACGGATAACGGTTCCCCCCCGTGCCCGCCAGGGCACATCAGATCCACTGACCTGTGGTACAACCGACAGGCAATGCCCAGGTGGTGGATGCCGCGGACTTACCCTCCTTGAGGAAAACCACTTCATCGGCCAGTGCATCCATTTCCTTGCGGCTATGGGTCACCAGGACAAACGGAATGTTCCAGGTACGCTGAATTTTTTTTAATTCCTGTTGAAGCGCCTGCCGGGTCCCGGAATCGATAGCGGACAGCGGCTCATCCAGCAACAACAGATCCGGCGCCATCATAAGTGCCCTGGCCAAAGCGACTCTTTGTTTCTCACCACCGGACAGCTGGCCCGGATAGCGCTGTTGCAGATGCGTTATGCGAAGCATGTCGAGCACTTCGCACACCGAGATGGCCTCTGCGCCCTTTTCCACCCAGCGGCAGGCCCCTGACGGGATTCCATACAGTGCATTGTCCTTGACCGTCATGTGGGGAAACAATGCATAATCCTGGAAAACATACCCGATGCGCCGCAGACGTGCCGGCACATTGATCTTTTTCGCGGAACTGAAGAAAACCCTTTCGCCCAGGGAAATCTGCCCTTCGCTCGGTTTTTGCAGGCCGGCCAGACAGTTTAGAAGGGTGGTTTTGCCGCACCCCGAAGGACCGAACAACACCAGAATACCCTGTTCAAAAGCCAATTCGGCCTCTATGGCGAAGGTCGGGAATTTTTTAACTATGGCTGCTTTTAACACGCACATCGCCTCCCTGTTGCAGGGTTTGAAGTTTCTTTTTCGACCAGCTGTTCAGCCAGAATAAAGCCCCGAAAGCCATGACTGTAATGGCCAGCACCAGATTTCTTGCCAGCTGATTGTCGCCGGTTTCCACCGCAAAATAGATGGCCAGCGGGATGGTCTGGGTCTTCCCCGGAATATTGCCCGCAATCATCAATGTTGCGCCGAACTCGCCCAAAGCTCTGGCAAACGCCAATACCAACCCCGCAAGCAGCCCGGGATAAGCAAGGGGCAGAGTGACACGCAGAAAAACCCGGCCTTCCCCGGAGCCCAGAGTGCGGGCGGCCTGTTCCAGGGAAACATCGACACTGCAAAACGCGGCTTTGGCGCTTTGATACATCAGGGGAAAGGAAACCACCGCCGCAGCCACGATGGCGGCCCACCAGGTAAACACGATCTGCAGACCGAACATCTCCTGCAACAGACGCCCCAACAAACCACGCTTGCCAAGCAGTATAAGCAGACCATAGCCCAGAACCGTTGGCGGCAGCACCATGGGCAGCATGATGCAGGATTCGACCAGATTTTTGCCGGGGAAGCTCCTGCGTGCCAGAGCACGCGCCAGCAAGGTACCCAGTACGGCATCGATACTCACAGCCAGCAATGCAACCTTTATGGACAAGACGATAGGTGTGATCATGAGCGCGAAGGTTCCCTTGATGAGCAGTCATTTCGAAGCGATGCTCGGCCCGCCAGACAACAGACACCAGCATCCGCAACAATATCTCCTTTTCACCATCCGGCCCTGCTCCCCAAAGGTACCTCGGCCAATGACGACCAACCGGACAACTCGGGGGGAATATTCACGGCGCGCACGACGATGCTGTCACCGTGGCGCTGAATGATGTTGAGGCCAGCGTAGGTTTGAGGGATGCGAAACAGCTCTGCGAGGGGACGTTTCTGTAGATGACACAGGATCGCGCGGTTGACACCCGCATGCCCGACCATGAGAACATGTCCGGATTCGCGGCTAAGGATATCCAGAAACGCCGGTACGACACGCGCCTGAAGATCGGAAAAACTTTCCCCGTCGGGCGGCCTGTAGGTCATCATCTCCTTGCCCCGGCGCTCGTATTCTCCGGGGAACCGACGCTGAACCTCCGCCACGGGCAACCCCTCCCAGCGCCCCAATGCGATCTCCCGCAAGGCTCTCAGGGATCGCACTCTTAGGCCTCTTCCGCCTGCCACGATGCGGGCGGTTTCCCGGCAGCGCCGCAGATCACTGCAATAGACGCGGTGCAAGTCGATATCGGCCAATTGCAACCGCAGAAATCTGGCCTGGGCACGACCGCGCGGATTAAGCGGCGGGTCGCACTGACCGATATAGCGTTTGAGCTTGTCCTGGCGGGAATCTCCATGCCGAACCAGGTAGAGAGTGCAACATTTATGGTCGGAATATGGCATGGGAGTTAACGCTTATCCTTTCAACGCTTCCAGTGCATCGGGAGCCAGTACGTCCGCAAGAGATTGCCGTAACCTGTTTTCGCATTTTTCCAGTATTCGCTGGGCGATTCCCTGGCGCCGCTCGACCGCCGCAAGAGCAGATGCCTGATCGGCAAAACGTATCCGTTTGGCGGCAAACCGATCATCGAGGCTTACCAAATGCGGCCCTGCAACAAGTTTGTCCGCCAGGTACAGCACCTCGTGCGGAGACGGGTCGCTACTCGCCGATGGCACGATTTCCATATGCGTAGCAACCAGTTCAGCGATCTTTGGAAAACCGAGTTCCTGCAAGGCTCTGGCGGCGACAATCGCATGGTCCGGATACTGACGACAGCAATCGTGCAGCAGGCCGGCGGCCTGCAATTGTTCCCGATCCATGGGCAGGCCTGCCCTGTTCAAACGCACCGCCAGCGTCAGAGCCACGCGGGCCACCATCCGGCAGTGCTCCGCCACGGGGGCGGAAACGGCAAAGTGATGGGCCAGCAAATGCTCGCATTCGCGATACGATGGCATGGCGTAACGATCCCAGCGATGACGCAGGTAGGCATAATCCTGGGGCCTGTCCATATCGAGGATACAATGTTCATCGGGCACTTCGATTTCCATACTGTCTTCGCCAAATGGCAGCAATAGCGCCTTGAGACCACCTTCCCTACGGCTGTCCAGAATCATCTGTCGATAACTTGTGCTGATCAACGGCGGATGCCCGCGCCTGCCCCAGAACACCGGATGCACAATCCCCTTGTCACTGGTTTGCCAGGCCTTCCGCACGGTCTGCAGGGTCTGCTCCCGCACCAGGGGCATATCCACCGGAAGCAGAAAGAAAGCCCCGATACTGTCTGGCAGCTGGCGCATGGCGCATTGCACCGAAGTGAACATGCCCTCCCGATATCGGGGGTTGACGGTGTGGGCAACCCCCAGCTTTGCAACCAGCGGCATCAACAGCTCGGCCTGATGACCGAGTATCACCTGCAGGTGCTCAATACCGGCCCGGCGGAAAAGATTGACGGATTTCTCCAACGCGGTCTCTTCCCCCAGGCGCAGCAACGGCTTGAAATCCCCCATACGGGAGGAGAACCCGGCGGAGAGGATAACGGCGGCTAACGGCTCAGTCATGGTTCCGCTGAAGGGCCGCGCGAACTTTGATCAGTTCGCCGACAATGCTGACGGCAATTTCCTGCGGAGTTTCGGCATCGATTGCGGTACCGATAGGCGAATAAACCTTATCCAGGGTCTCCCGGGAGATGCCTTCGGCTTCCAGGTTATGGTAAATCTTGTCACGCTTGCCGCGACTGCCGATCATGCCGATGTAACCGGCATCGGTTTGCACGGCCTGCCGCAGCAGGCTTTGATCATGGCGATGACCGCGGCTGACAATGACCAGATAGCTATGGCTGTCGATATCCAGATTGGCCATGCAGTCCTCATAGGATGGCACCACGACAATCTCGTCGGCCCTGGGAAACCGCTGACGATTGGCGAATTCGGCACGATCATCGAAAACCACGGTGTTGAATCCGACCATGGTGGCCAAAGCCGCGGTCGGCTGGCAGACGTGCCCCGCGCCAAACAGGAACAGGGTCGCCGGCACGAAGCTCGGTTCGACGAAAAACTGTCCTCCGGCTACTTGCAGCAGCGTAGGATAACGGCAGTTGCGGGTTGCCTCGAGCAACCCCTTCCGGATTTCCTCCGGCAGGGGTACCGGGCCGAAGCATGTGCTATCGGCGTGCAGAAGGCATCTTTGCAGGGGGGACTGCGGATTTTCCGTCGGCAAGGGGGTGACCAGCAGACACTTGCGCCCGGTCTGCAATGCCTCCTGCCAGGCATCGAACACAATGCGGTTTTCCTCGCAGGCCGGTACATATTCCAGCAAAATTTCGACTTCGCCGCCGCAGATCATATCCATGCTATCGGCATCGTCACCGGTCATATCGAAGACAAAAGTACGAGATTGATGGGTTGCGAAAATCTCGGGCGCAGTCGCCTGAGCACGAGCCTCCACCAGGCCGCCACCAATGGTACCGCAGATTTCGCCGTTGGCCCGAATGATCATTTTGGTACCGGCAGTGCGAGGTGCCGAACCGCTACGGGTAAGGATGGTCGCGACAGCCAGATCCTCACCGGCATCGAGGAACCCGCAAAGCGACTTAACAAGCTGTTTCAAGGTTGGCATTCTCCTTTTGAGGTTGTTCAATAATACGCTTAACGGTCGCGGAAACCGACAGGGGGGCATCGGCCAGCACCGTTGGCTGCAAAACCAGGCGTCCGGCGGCGACCGCCGCCCTCAAGGCCGGAATGGTCGGCAAACGCCGATCGACATGATCCCGGGTCCGCCGCTCGGCGCCCGGCAAGGTTTCAATCATCAGTTGCAGTGTGCTTCGGTCGGTATCCAGCATGGTCAATACGGCACGAAAGTTCAGCAGACCGCGCAGGCTGAACAGGGCTTCGTCGAGATCGGACATACACGGCTTCAAAAGCCCGCCGAGATCGACCCGCGCCGCCAGGCGCCCCTGCACCTTACCCAGTCGCGGCAGCACGCTGCCGCAGGGGCAAGGCTCCGCCATGAATCTGGCAAGATCGCCGGTACGATAACGAATCAGAGGCATGCCGAGACGGGTCAAGGTCGTAACCACCACTTCCCCTGTTTCCCCCGCCCGCAACGCAGCTCCCGAGACGGGGTCGACGACCTCGAAATACAAGTCAGGCTCCCGCAAATGGTATCCGTCCAGAGCATGGCACTCCACGCCGCACGTCAGGCCCAGCTCCGTCATGCCGTAGTGGTTCACGGCCGGACACCCCCACACCCTGCGGATCTCCCCAACCAACGCCGAAGGAACATAATCGGAAGTCAGGAAAACACTGCCGATACGATGCGTCGGCACCTCCGCCGCCAGGGGATGGCGCACCACACCCAGGACCTGCACCGGGATACCTACGACGCAGTCAAAGGGTTCTTCGACCAACAACGCCGCTATGGCACCCGGATCGCTAACCAGGCCTGCCACATGGCAGGAAATACCCTGTTGCTGCAGGGCATCCGCCAGCAAGCGACCGGCGCTGTCCGGTAACTCCCCCGGCAGCAGCACAAGCACACGCTGGCCCGGTTGCAACATACGAGACATACCGCAACGGAAAAACGCCTTGGTATATTCCAGATCGGAACGCGTGAAATAGACCCGTTTGGCCTGCCCGGTGGTACCGGAACTGCGTAGCGTCACGATCCGCTTGATTTCCCCCTGGGAAACCGCCAGCATTTGCAGACCCTGCTCGGACAGGTCGGCTGAGGTCGTAAAGGGCAGGTCGGCGAGTCCGGACAGAGAAACCAACGGTCGGCAGTCCCCCAGGCGCCGACGGTAAAAAGGGCTATGCCGCGCAGCGTGGGCAAGAGTCGCGTTCAGCAGTTCCAGCTGCCGAATTCGTAAACGTTCCATAAGCTCGACCGGCTTACCCGTTACCCCGAGCTTGCCCGCAATCCAATCTTCAAGCGGGGTTATTCGCATGCCACTTGCCACGATGCAGAGCCTCCCCATCGGCCGAAGTCAGGTTATACAGGCAAAACGGTACCAGACGCCCATCCGGAGAGACCACATGGATACAGCAATTGCGGGTACGCTCCAGATCGACATTCCATACATCCTGAAAAGCCATGGCGGAAACCGCAAAGGTATGGGTCTTGACCCGCTGCAAAAATTCGTCAAGGCTAGGCGTTCTCGGCGAGCGGCAACAGTTCTCTTGGGGCCCGGCAGATTTCCCCGCAGGGGTTTCGACCTCCGGAGCCGCCCACTGCCGGGTCAAAAAGGCCTTTGACTTCTCGGCCCCTTCCGCCGCCGGGGTCGGCTTGCTGCAACAGGCCGAACCGTTGTTGCCCAGTGCGCAGACATCGCCGTTTTCCAGCAGCACGAAATTGCCGTGAAACGAGCAGTGACTATGCTCGCATCCGGGCGGAGAAAAATTTTCCACCTGGAAAAGTCCCTCGGTCTGTTCCGCGATAGAACGGATGATCTCCGGCAGAGTCAGGCGCCGATCGTTTTCCGGCGGCTGCGGATAACGACCGAAATAACTTACAGGCTGGAAATGCACACCGCGAACGCCTGGAGCGTATTGCATTCCGAACCGCAGGATATTACCGACATCCTGCTGATTGATACCCGGCACCAGAGTCGGTACCAGCACCACGCCCAAGTGACTCCGGACAGCATGCTCAATGGCCCTGACCTTCACGGAATACAGGTCCCGGCCACGCAATTGCCGGTATATCTCGTCACTGGTGCCGTCGAACTGGAGAAATACCGAGGTCAGGCCCGCATCGTACAGTTGACGAGCGTAGGCAGGATCCTCAGCCAGTCGCAAACCGTTGGTATTGATCTGCACAAAACCGAATCCGCGCTGCCGCACCCGACGGATAATCTCCGGCAGGTCCTCGCGTACCGTCGGCTCGCCGCCCGAAAGTTGAATGACGATCTCAAAGCCGCTGGCGCGTCCCACCGCCTGCAACCAGCCGTCAATAGTCTCCAGGGTAGGATCGGCAGCGGCGTTTTTGCCGCTGTCGGCAAAGCATACCGGACACGCCATATTGCAGCGTTCGGTGATTTCCAGCAGCGCCGAACAGGTATGCTGGCCATGGTTGGAACACAGCCCGCAGTCGTAGGGACAGCCACGGTCCGGTTCGGTAAAACATACCGGCGGCCGGGACGGGATCTTCGGCCATTGCCAATCGGACAACAGAGGCGCTCCGCGCCAAAGGACGGTACGGGTCGTGCCATGTTCGGGGCAGGTCTTGACCAGCCACACCACATCGTTCTCGACCACGCGCTCCGCCGCAACACGCTGCAGACAGGTCGGACAAAGACTTTCGGTCATCCAGGGCGTTGTTATGCAACTACTCACCGGCACCGCCTTTCGGATCTATACCGTACTCTTCCAGCAGTGCCATGACACAGGCATACACATTGCCGACAATCTGGCCGCAGCGCAGTTGTTTGTCCTCTCCGTCACCGACAATGGTCTCGCAGTCGATACCGCCGTACTGCTCCCCTACCGAGTCGATAAACCACTCGGCCAGCCGATTGCGCATGATCATGAACGACTCGTTTTCCTCTTCTTCATCCGCCCCCTTCCCGGCATAATAGGCCAACAGACAGGCGCCTCCCGTCAACGCCCCACAGGTTCCCTGGCCGAATCCAGCACCATGAGCAAGACCTGCCATGGTGCGTATCAGATCCGGATTATGCTGGCCACGGTTGTCCAGTCCAAGCGTCAATAGTATCTGGCTGCAGTAGTAACCATTGGTCACCAGTTCCAACATGCGAAACATCTCATTGCTCATCGATTTATCCTTTTATTCAGGGCTTCGCTCGCACCGTTGCCGAACTTCATGGTGATGAAAAACCCGAAGAGAAGGCTTTTCCATATAGAAGCACAGTCAATCGGACAACTCGTTAAATTTGGAATAAAATCCCGCAAATCGATTATTGAATCACGCCTTTCCGGCTACGATCAGATAATAACCGGGACGCATGGCCTGCACCGCCTGCTCCATCTTCGAACCGTCGGTTTCCCCGGCAAACTGCTCCCAGAATGCGGACATGGAGCCGTGCATAAAAATCAATTTTGCGGCAAGCTCTCTCAGCAAGTGCGAATGATCTTCCCACAAATGCAGGGTAAATCCGGTGTCGGTCAACCACCTCAGAACCCCCTCGCGGCCACTGGCCCCCGAAAAACAACTTGCGCAAGGCAGGCTCTGATCGCTATCTAACGGATTACGCCGATAAATATCGCTCATGATGAGCAGCCCCCCGGGCGTGAGAACACGGTAAAATTCGCTAAGTACCCGTTTCGCATCGCTTACCAGGGACAGGACACATTCGCAGATCACCCCGTGGCAACAATTGTCGGCTACCGGCAACCGTTCGGCCCTGGCTTGCACCAATGGCAAACGAGATTCCTGCTGTGCTCCCTCGCTCAATAAAGCGCGCGACAGATCCATACCGCTGGCACGCAGACCACATCGAGACCTGAGCCATGCGACGCTGGTCCCCATGCCGCAACCGACATCCAGCACCCGAGCACCCTCATTGAAAGGATAACGCTCCAATACCTCTTCCAGAACCGACAAGCCGCCCGGCCGAATGGCCGGTCCCGTAGCCTTGCGCAACGCCAGAGACTCATACAGGTTGGGTTTATTCAGGGGACAGACGTATGGCATATTACTTGTCTTCAAGAGCCTTTTCCGCCTCGGCCATCTTACCCATGGCCAGCTCTTCGGTAATCAACACCAGATCACACTTGGGACAGGCCGGCAATTCCACGTGGAAAGAGCCCTTCATATAGGCGAATTCGACTTTTCTCATAACCAGGCCTTCTCCGCATGCCTCGCATTTCCAGTTCTGGACTTCTTCTTCGGAAAACTTCATTTACTTCACCCCCGTAACGTTCATACGGTGACAATAAGCATTGTGAACCCGGTAACCTTCTCCATCGGGGGCGTAATCAACCCAAAAGGTGGTATTGCCCAATTTGAGGTTGGCGCGAAACTGGCCATTCTGGTTATGACGCAGGCGCTTGCCCGTCTTTTCGGCATGGTGAACGACCTGGCGCAGATCGCTCTCCAGGATGCGGCGGCTGTCAATAGTGCGAAGCAGTTCGGGGTCGATGTGCAAAACGATTTTGTCATAAGGTTCCATGGCACGCTCCACGGTTTCACCAAGATCGGCCAGCAGTTCGTCCTTTACCCGCTGACGGTTCTTGCGACGCTCGTACCAGGAAATCCAGCCGCGCGCCCAGGGGTCGTTGCCATCCACAGAAGGGAACAGCAACTCGATAAGATGCGCCGTACGCTTACCCACGTTAACGAATTTATCGCGACACATGGCGCAGTAAGCCAGATAGTCCCGCTCACTGTACTCCGCACGGCGAGTGACGATGGCGTTATCCAGTTGGGGATTGGCGTTGAAAACCAATCCGCCGTATCCGCAACATTCGGCCATTGCTCCGGAAAGGGGCAATTCCTCAACGGTAAACCCAAGATCGCCGAGAATGCGTCGCACACCGCTTTGAGCTTGCGGATCGTGGCGGGTGCTGCAGGGATCGAGCACCGCGACCGCATGACCGGCAACCTCTTCCCGGAGCGCCTTATCGATGAGCGCGTTGTTTTCCAGAACCTGCCAAAGCAACGTTGAGGATATTTCGGGAAGATGCTCCTTGAACACGCTCTGACAGGTGCAGCAGGCGGTGATCACTTTGGGCTGTCCCATGGCCTGCCATTGCTTGCGGATGGTATCCAGGGTCTCGCGAAAAAGGGGATCACGACCGGACCAGAAGGCGGGTGCTCCGCAGCACCCAAGTAGAATGCCGACCCCGCCGGACAGCTTTTCGCATAGCACACGGTACGATTGCAAAACCTCTCCAGGGGCTGTGGCACTTAACTGGCAACTGGGAAAATAAAGATAGGCACTCTGCCGGGTACCCGGTTGATGACGGGACAGAACAAACTCGTCGCTGGTACTGAACGCCATATCCTGCAAAGCGAATTCGTGGGCCGAGGGGGGCATATAGTCGCCCTGCAACATGGCGTAGCGCCCCTCAAGACAGACTTCCCCCATGTGAAGATCATTGGGGCAAACAGCTGCGCACAACCCGCAATGGGTACAAGAGTTGATCGTCTGGTTGGAGCTGTGGGAGGCGCCAAGCAATACCTTTTCGTTGTTGAAAAACTGACGAATATATTTCTTCGGATACTTTTTGTAATGCGCCAGATACTGACAGACCTTGACGCACTCAAGACATTCGCACTGGATGCAACGAGCCGCTTCCCGCATCGCCTCATCCGCTGTATAGCCGGCATCGACATCCGCGGGACGAACCCGGTCAAGAGGTGCGATTCCTTCGAGGTTGGTGTAAAGCCGGCTTTCGTAAGGCCCATCGTTTTCCCGGCCGATGGTCATATGGGCCTGCTGCAGAAAACGCTCGATAGACAACGCCCCCTTGCGACCTGCGGCAGCCAGCATGATCGGCACATCGCCGCCTTGCCCACCGGCAAACACTTCCGGTCGCGAAGTTCCACCGGTAACAGGATCGACGGCAATCAGACCGGAAGCATCGTTATCAAGGGGCAGGGATGCACAAGTTGGGCAGGTGCGATCGATGAATACAGCGTCAAATTCGCCGCAAAGGTTTTCGAACGCAGCGTCGTCCAGAACGGCACCAAGCAGTATCTCCACCCGCATATTTTTCAGAACGGCCAGCTCGTCTTCAAGCGTCGCATCCGGTAGCAGATCTTCGGAAAATTTGCGAAACGTCGCGCCCAATTGCGAAGCCGTTTCCAACAAGGTGACTCCGTAGCCTTTTTTGCGCAGGTCATGGGCAGCGACCAGGCCGGCAACATCGCCGCCGACAACCGCCACCGTCTTGCTTTTGCGGGGCAGCAGTTTAACCCGATCCGGCACGCCATGAAATTCCACGCAAAACCGCTCCAGAGACCCGATGCCAAGCGCCTCGCCAACTTCCCCGCGACGACATTTTGTCTCACAAGGATGATTGCAGATGCGTCCGAATATCCCGGGAAAAGGCAGATTTTTACACAACACCTTGTAAGCCTCTTCCATGTTGCCATCAGCCATCTCCCGCATGAACTGACGGATGTCGACATGCAGGGGACAGGTTGTCGAACAGGCCGGAGGCTCTTCCTGAATACATCGGGCCTCCCACGCGATGCGTTGTTCTTTTTCCATCGAGTGCTTCCTTCTCTCTAAGCTATAGCTCAGCAAACGCCGTAGCGCCTCCTGAACGAACACGGGATCAGTCCCCTGATTAAGATTAGATGCGCAGAATTGTGACGCCGGTATCAGATAAAAGAACGCGATGAAGGGCAGTCTGACGCCCTCCATCGTACTGATGACCTGTCAAAAAAAGCCTCCGGCACCGACACCCGGAACTTGCCGATGCCGGAGGCAGGGGTATTACACTCGCTGCAGAGAATTAATCGGCAGCAGCAACCGAGGCACCCGTCCCAGCTGCTTTTTTGGCTTTCTTCTTCTTGTTAGGCGGTTCTGCATCGACGCTGTCGCAAATCCAGCCGCCTTCCAGTGCGTCCTCCACATCGAAGGACTTTTTCTCGGACTGCAGTGCCTGCAGAACCTTCTCGGGATATGCCGGCAAGGCGCGGATACGTGCCCCGCAAGCGTGATCGATGGCGTTGATAATGGAGACGTGGGGAGAAGTAAGCGGACCTTCACCACAACCACCTTGTCCGAGGGCCCCGTCTCTACGAGGCGTTTCGACGTAAATCAGCTCCAGGTCATCGGGCACATCCTTGATGAAGGGGAACCCGGCGCCGATCATGTGCGAATGGGCCTGGATAAATTCGAAGTCCTCACTAAGACCCAGGCCGATACCTTGAGCCAGACCGCCATACACCTGGCCGTCGACCAACAGGCGATTGGTAATGGTGCCGTTGTCGCCGACATAGGTCATTTTCACCACTTCGGTCTTGCCGGTGGTGATGTCCACCACCACCTCGGACATGAACAAGGCATACATGTAGATGCAGAAGGGATTACCCTGCTGATCGTCGAGGTCCATATGCGTACAGGGAGTGGTAAAGGTACCTTCATGCTTGACGTCGATGCCGTCGGCAATCATTTCGTCGTAGGTGCGATAGGTACCGTCGTCTTTGCGCATGGCATCGAGCAGATTGACGGCGGCTGCATGAATGGCATTCCCGGAGACGACATTCTGACGGCTACCACCGGAGGGACCGGCATTGGGATGCAGAGAGGTGTCGCACATGCTCAGGTGGATCTGCTCAGGGGTCAGGCCCAGCGGACGCAGGGCTTCATGGGCGAAGGCCACCGTACCCATGTCCGCACCCTGACCGTGGCATTCCCACGCGGTGCCGATGGTCACGCTGCCATCTTTTTCCAACTGAGCCCAGGCACCGGAGGTGTCCGGACCGTCCAGACCGCAACCGTAGATCCCGAGGGAGATACCGACGCCGCGCTTCTTGGTTTCAGTGGAACCGACCCTTGCCCGTTCCAGTGCATCCTTGTATTTGGGACGCAGGATATCGAACATCTCTTCAAAGCAGTAAACTTCAGGCTCCTGCCCGGTCGGAGTGGTGGCACCGGGACGATAGATGTTCTTGTAACGCAGTTCGAAGGGGTCGACGCCCATTTTCTGGGCGAGTTCATCGACCAGCGATTCGCCGGCCAAAAAGGCCTGCGGCGACCCATACCCGCGGAAAGCCGAACCCCATGCGTGGTTCGTAGCGACGGTACGGCCGTGGCCGCGGAAGTGTTTGATATCGTAACCGGCCATGGTGAACTGGGCCTGGCGGCAGGTGACCAGATCGCCGAACTCGGAATAGGGACCGTGATCGAGATCCCAGTCGGTTTCCACGGCAAGGAATTTACCGTCCTCGTCCGCGGCCAGACGCACATTCAGAAATGCCGGGGACCGTTTGCCGGTGTAGGTCTGCTGCTGGAACCAGTCATAGCCCAGGAAGCATGGGCGACCAGTGGCCATAGTAGCGGCGGCGACCAGGGCCTCCATGGTCGGGCTGAACTTATAGCCGAAGGTGGCGCCGGTGGGATTCTGCCGGAGCACCAGCTTTTCGGGCTCGAGGCCGAGACCCGGGCAGATCATGGCGTGATGCAGATGGATGCCGATCGATTTGGAATGCACCACCACGCGATCCTCGTCATCGATATAGGCGAAACCGACATCGGGCTCGAGGGGCATATGCGGCTGCCGACCCAGGTAGTAGGTGCCTTCGATGACATGAGCAGCTTTGTCGAAGTAAGGCTTGGTCTCTTCACCCTTTTTAAGGATGCAATCGTAGTAAACGTTGGGAGTACCGGGATGGATCTCGATGGCATCCTCGGCCTTGGCGGCAAGGGCGTTCATGTAAGCCGGCAGAACCTCGAGATCGAGGACGACCTTCTTGGCTGCGGCCTTGGCGTGTTCACGGGTATCGGCGCAAACAATGGCCAGAACGTCGCCGAACTGGAAGACCTTCTCATCGTTGAGAATCGGACGATCCCAGCCATCCCCCTTATTGGTGGGGAAGGTGATCAGGCCGGTGATGCGGTTTTTGCCTTTGATGTCCTTGTGGGTGACGACTTTCACAACACCAGGCATTTTTTCCGCTTCGGAGGTATCGATGCCCTTGATATTGGCATGGGCTACTTCCGCCTGCACCAGGGCGCATTCCAGGGTATCGTCCGGGAGTTGCTCACGCATATCTTCCCCGAAATCCCACAGACCGCAAACTTTGGGAACCGATGTCGGACGCGGCATACAGGTACCGTAAACTTTGCCGTCAGACGGTAATTTGAAATCGAGGGCGGATTCCGCCATTTCGCCGCGCAACACCTTGGCAGCGTCCATGACGGCATCGACGATCATGATGTAGCCGGTGCAGCGGCAGGCGTTGCGATGTTTCTGGAACCAGTCCCGTACTTCTTCGCGGGTCGGATCGGGGTTCTGCTCGAGGAGCAGCTTGGTGGATACGACAAAGCCGGGGGTGCAAAAACCGCATTGAATCGCGCCGTTTTTGACAAACGCCTTCTGAATGGGGTGCAGGTTCAGGGGCGATCCGATGCCTTCGATGGTGGTGATTTTGGCCAGGTCCGGAATTCGCTTCATTTTGGTGACACAGGAGCGCACCAGTTTGCCGTCGACGATAACGCTGCAAGCGCCGCATTGACCCGTTCCGCAACCGACTTTCGTACCAGTCAGTTGCAACTGCTTGCGCAAAACATCGCTAAGCAGCGATTCCTGATCGACGATCAGGACACGGTCGATACCGTTGACGTTTAAAGTCTTCTTGATCATGCCTGTCTTCCTCCTTGTTGTTCGTTTCTAGTTAAAATATCGATACTTCGGGCAATGCGAACTCTCAACCTTTGCCGAATCCGCAGTTGGGGTAATGGCAAACCTGGCATCCGGCACAAATCCCTCCATGGCCCAATGCCACAATATCTGATCGCGTTACGGTTTCCCCGGCCAGCAGGCGCGTAACAACGAGTTCGAAGATGGTGGCCTTGTGGTACATGGTGCAACCGGGCAACCCGATAATGGGGGTTCCATCCAGTTCCGCCATCATAAACATGGCGCCCGGATAGGTAGGGGCGCCATAAGTAATAACCCTGGCACCTGTAGCTCGTATGGCGGCAGGGGTTAGATCGTCGGGATCGACAGACATGCCGCCGGTCAGAACAACCATCTGCGCACCTTCAGACACTTGTTCGTTGATGGCGGCGGCGATGACCTGAATTTCATCCGGGACGATATCCTGCCGATACACTTCGCTGCCCATCGCTTCAAATTTACTTTTTACGATCGGCCCGAAACCATCCGGAATCCGGCCATAAAACACTTCCGTTCCCGTGGTAATCAGCCCTATCCGCCAGGGCTGGAAGGGCTTTATCGAAATCAAAGGGGGATGCTTGGAGCAGAGACTTTCAAGGCGAAGAAGATTTTCTTCCTGGGTAAACAAGGGAATAATGCGGGTGCCCGCCACTGTCGAACCGACTCCCACTGGCTGATTGGTTAACCGGGTTGCAATGGTGACATCCGGAATTTCATTGAGTTTTTGCAGCAGGGGAATGTTTATTTTCAGCAGACCGTTGAGTTCCGAAGTCAATTCGATTTTACCTTGATTCGGTTCTCCGTAACCCAGGAACGGACCGCAGATCGCTCTTGCAATCCGCTCGGCAGCCAGGTTCTCATGCACCAGTCCCTCGGCGAGGTTCAGGATATAGATGTGGTCTTTCCCGAGTTGCTTGAGTTTCGGCACATCCTCATCGGTGATCATATGGCCTTTTTTATAGGCTCGCTCCTTCAATTCTCCCGGCACGATACGGGTGATATCGTGAGAAAGAATTTTGCCTACAGCCTCTTCAACCGGAACGATTTCTAACATGCCTTTTTTTCCTTCTGTACGAATAAAAAAACCCGCATTGATATCCCCAAAATCTTGGAATCAATGCGGGTTTCGCGAAGTCTGCTTAACGCAGAGGACGAAATAAGCGCGTGACTGTTTTTACTGATCTAAAGATGTGGCTACTTGATCTGTTCGACCTTTTCGATATAGCTGATGCCACCCTCCTTAAATGAAATGACCAGCTTGCCGGAGAAATCCGGCGTGATCAATTCGGTATTCGCCAAAAAGTTTGCGATCGCTCTCTTGCAGGAGGCAACATTTTTGGGTCCCCCCTGGCCAGTATACTTTTGAGCTCGGGTCCGAGATTTTTGTTCCAATAGTTTGTCCTGATAACAAAGTTCAGGGATATGCATGTTTCCACCCGCGTGTTTGGCAATGAATTCCGCGAGGAACTACAGACTGGACGACTTCCGCTCTTCAGAAATACGCCGTCGTACCTCCCAGACAAAGCTCCCTTTATTAAAAATTTGCCAACATACAAGCCCCCCCGGCACATCCACGATCAGCGGCAAGGCTAAACAATGCAGATTCAAAACACCGTTTTTTTCAACGGCGATTGACTTACGTGAGACTCGTTTTAACAAAGCGGATATTAACAAGCAAGACAAAAATAACAGTTACGGATAAAAAAACCTAGAAATTACCGTAAACAACTATTTCTGACAATCGCAAAAGAGATATGGAGGGAATAAGCAGGACTCACCCATGAATGTTTTGAGTGTGTCGACAGGCATCAGCGCACAACCACCCGGCTTAGCTGAAGGATATACAACTGACGGTTTGGAGTTCGGAGAACAGCTAAAAACGACGGGTTCCGTTGCGGAGTGGAAATGCCCGCATCATAAAGACAAAATCCTTGGCAGTGACCTTGTCGAACGGCCGGATGCCCTACACCTCTTGCAGCACAGGCAAAACAGAACTCGAACTGTACAAATGTTGGAAAGCCGCGAAAAGCTTATTGTGAATGGATAAGAATAGAGCACGGGGGATGGCACTAAGAATAATCTGCCAGATCCCCGATAGTCTGGCGTCCCCTACTGAAAAACGGGCAGCATACCGCTTCGGACTATTCGCCCAGGATTACTCCAGGGAGACGTCGGCTCAGGTATTCTCAGATGTCATATCTCCCATGAATGAATTACGGTTGCCGGATTGCCGACATCGAAACAACACACTGGACACCACTGGGACACCGGCTCCGGGAGATAAGACACAACTTGTTTTCATCCGGAAAGGCCCGTGCCCTTATGAATACACGTAGTGTGCATCCGGAAACTCAGGATGCACACTAACTGATTTTCAGCTGTCAATGCTCGTGATCGTGATCGCACCCTCCTGAACCGGATTCATTTGTATCTTCTTCACCGTCGGAGCATCTTCCTGCCGCAGCGCTATTCTGAATCTCGCTTTCTGGAAGTTTCTTTTCCAAAAACAACTCCATATTTTCGATGAGATGTTCCGATTGTGCCTCGAATACGCGGTGTCCGCAAAGATTCATGGCTTGAAGGACACTGTCTCCCATGCCGGCAGCGATGATACCATCGATCTCGTAGGCCTTCAGCGCACCAAAAGGATTACACCCGGCAAAAGGCTCATGGGGATCGCAATTGGACACCGTCTGCGTCTCCCTGGTCTCTGAATCCACCAGAAGAAAAAAAGGTGCTGAGTTGAAATGCCCGTAAATTACGCTTTGGATTCCGAGATCCTCGGATATAGGAAAACAAACTTTCATTTTTCGTACTCCTTGATTCGTTTCGTTTTATGCCAATTTACCTGCCGTACTTATTTTTGAGTGCATATTTTTTGCAGACAATGCACTGAGATTTATATTGGCCAAGGTGCTTATAACAAAACCATAAACCACAATTTGAACATTGCTTGACAGCGTAATGCTCGCTATCTGCCTCTTCCCCACAAATCGCACATTTTACAATAGCCATAAAACCTCCGTGTTAACCAACTTCTTTCCTTTGTTGGACTGAAAAATTATTTAACTTTATGCACTTACGATCACATTAAATTTCAAACACAAAAAACCCGCAGCAATACCATCGATACTGGTATTGAATGCGGGTTTCGTTGGGTCTGCACTCTGGGCAGAGGCCGAAATTAGCGCAATCTACTTAAATGTCTCGGTTTTTTCGATATAGCTGATGCCACCGTTTTTGAAGGAGACCATCAGTTTTCCTGAAAAACGTTCAGGAATGAGATTTAAATCAAGAAAAGTGTCACATAGGCGTTTTTTCCAGACAGAGTTAGGCACTCTTATATTGGTAACCACCTGCCGACGAACATCACGTTCTTTGCTGTCATCCATTCTCAAAAATCCTGTTTGACCTGTAAAAATCCAAAATACTTTAGATTCCCCCTGCCGTTACGGGAGATAATTCGCCCCCCGAGATAGAGACGGCATCCAATGCTCCGCATCAGAGAAAAGGTCAAACCCTCTACGTCACACGACAAATGAGAAAGGATAATCGCAACGAACGGGATGTGGGTTAAAACATATTTCAGGCAACAGAGAACGTTGCGCCCTGATCCACAACAGTTGTATGAACACCTTCGCTATATATCACGCTAAACAACGCAAGGGCAAGAAAAAATTCCGCTATAAAGCGAAGTTAGTCTCCCTAGCTGTATACGTCAAGTTAAGAAACATAGCGTATTCCAGGCGCATGTTCAGACTGCAATTGGCGACGTGAACCCCTGCCGGCAAATACGGAAACTCGCCTTCGGTGGCTGTCAGGATTCGTGATACCCCAGTACCACCAGCAGGCAACTGCCGTCGGCAATCAAATTGATGCCGGCCTCCTCGCAGCGCGCAACGGCCCGGGCACTCTGCGCCCCGGGTTGCATCCAGATATGGCGTATGCCTTTGGCAATAGCTTGTTCAACCACCTGCTCGGTAATATCCGGCGGAGTAATGATGGAGAGACTTTGAATATCCTCCGGCAGGTCGGCAACACGGGTTACGCTGGCAACCCCTTCGACACTTGAGGCGTGCGGATTTACCGGCACGACCCGCAGATCATGCTGCAGATAGCAACGGAGCACTTTGTTGCCGTACTTATCGCGGTTGGTCGACGCCCCGGCCACGGCAAAGGCGCTGGAGGAAAGGAATTGCTCGATACGATCGGAGATATGCATAAAACCTCCCTACAAGTATCAGGGCAGCATGGCGCCAAACCACCGGAAAAAAGGCCCGGGATAAAGCCCTGCAACCAGGGTGACACCGGCACACAATACAAAGATCAGCCGTTCGCAGTTGTTGAAGGCTGGGACAGTGGGAGCGCCCTGGCGGACACGAAACAGATACAGCACAGGACGCAGATAGTAATAACAGGAAATCAGTGAAGACAACAAGGCCAGGACCACCAGGCCCACGTAGCCACTCTGCAGGGCGGCGCCGAACAGAACAAACTTACCCATGAATCCGGCCAAAGGCGGAAACCCGGCAAGCGACAACAGCAGGCCGGTGAGCAGGACGGCACGCCAGGGAGATCTGCCGGCCAACCCTTCCAGGGCGGCATAGTCCTGGGGTTCGCCTCCGGAATCCACCATGGAAGCGAGCAGACCGAAGGTACCCACGGTGGCGGCGCTGTAGGTAAGCAGATAAAACAGACCGGCCTCCATGCCCGCCGACCGATTGCTCAGAACCGCCAGCACCAGATACCCCATGTGCACCACGGAGGAATAGGCCAGCATCCGTTTGAGATTGGTTTGCCTCAGGGCAGCCAGGGTTCCCCAAATCATGGACAAGGCTGCCAAACCTCCCAGCAGAGGCCGCAACGGCACGATAAGAGCCAAAGGAGCGCTACCGAGCAAAACGGCGAAAACAGCCCCCTTGGAGCCGCTCGCCAGAAATCCTGCGATCGGTGCGGAGGCCCCCTGGTAGACATCGGGAGTCCAGAGGTGGAAAGGCGCCAAAGAAGCCTTGAAGGCGGCTGCAGCCATAATCAAAGTCCACCCCAGCAGGGCGATGGACGGCATGGGCGCCCCTGCCATCGACAGGGATATGGCAGCAGACAGCTCAAAAGTACCGGTAGCCGCGTAGACAAGAGCGATCCCGAAAGCCAGCAGGGCACTTGCCAGGAACCCCGGCAGCAAATACTTAAGTCCCGCCTCGGCGCCGGTAGGATTTTCCCGATCAACGGCAATAAGGACATAAAAAGCGAGGGTCATGGACTCCAGCCCGAGGAACAAACTGACCAGCGATGTACTTGCCGACAAGATCGCCATGCCCAACACGGCAAACAGCGTCAGCGCGGCATACTCCCGCGCAGCCAATTTGCGGCTGCCCCGGTAGCGATCCGACAACAGGCAGGTGGCGGCGCCGAGCAGTGCCCACAAAGTCAGGCAGCCGCGGGCAAAAAGATTGCTCGCAACAAGCGGCGTACCGGCAGCCTCCAGACTGGCTGGCCACCAGGCAAAACCCGCTGCAACCACAGCACACATGGCAGCAGACAGCAAAGCCCGGCGCTCGGAGAGAAACAGGACGGTGATGCTTCCGCCAAAAAGGACCAGCAGCGGGAGTAAAGCCAGCAGCATATTCCAGGTCATGGCAGCCCCCCTTTCGTGGCAAGTTGCACTAGAATCTGTTCAACTGGACCGCTGAGGAGCTTTAAAAAAGGCAGAGGGTAAAGGCCGAACCAGAAAACCAGGACCGCGAGCGGCGCAAGCAGGGCCATTTCACCGCGCTTCATATCCGGCATGGGATCGGGGCCACGGGGGACACCCCACAACACGCCCTGCACCATACGCAGGGTATAGCAGGCCGCAAGCAGAACACCGGCCATTCCGACTGCACCCCACCAGGCCTGCGCACGAAATGCGCCCAACAGAATCAGCACTTCCCCCGTAAAAATATTCAGCCCCGGCAATCCCAGGGTGGCAAGCGAAAACAGTAAAAACATTGCGCCAAGCTGCGGAGTACGAGCCCACAGCCCCCCCAGATCGGGCAATTGACGACTGGTCGTTCGCCGCTTCACCAGGGCCACCAGCACAAACAGAGCGGCGGTGGTAACCCCGTGGTTAAACAATTGCAGCAGACTACCCTGCAATGCGATGGCATTGCCGGCGGCCATGCCGACAACAATAAACCCGAGATGGGCTACGGAAGCATAAGCAACCAGGCGCTTGAGGTCGGTCTGCACAAAAGCGAGCCAGCCGCCATAGCCGATACTCAGCAGTCCAAGTATCGCCAGTACAGGTGCAAAGCTTTGCCAGGTCGCCGGCAACAAGGGCATGGCCACCCGCAAGAGACCGAAAATACCCGCCTTGGCCAGCACGCCGGACAGTAACAAAGTAACCGCGGTCGGCGCTTCCTGGTAGGCATCGGGCAACCAACCATGCACAGGCACAACAGGCACCTTGACCAGAAAAGCCACAGCCAGACAACCAAAAAGCCAGGGGGCAATAGCGGAAGGAACAACCGTCGCTGTCAAGGTCTGCAATGCAAAACTGTAGTCGCCGGTCTGCCGGCCATGCAGAATATACAAAGTCAGAAAAGCCAGCAGCATTAGCAGACTTCCGGCCAGAGTAAATACCAACAGCTTGAATGCAGCCTGTACGCGCTGTGCGCCACCCCACAGAAATATACACAGTACCAGCGGCAGCAACATGACTTCCCAGCACAGATAGAACAACAACAGATCCTGAGCCAGAAAAACACCCAGAATGCCGGTGCCCCCGGTGAGCAGCAGAGCATAGTAGCCGGCCTGGCGATAGCGCTGCCAGGAAATGCCGATAGCCACCGCCAGCAGAATCAGGGTGAGCCACACCATCAACAGCGAAAGGCCGTCAAGCCCCAGGGAAAATCGGGCACCGTAACGCTCTATCCAGGGCCAATCCTCAAAACGTATCCAGCGCTGCGAAGGCAAGGTCCCACCCGAGAAGAAAGACAGCGCTACGCCCGCTTCCAGAAGTACCGTAATAACGGCGGCACGTCGGTCCCAGACCAGACAGGCCAGGGCTCCGGCCAACGGCAGCAAAAGCAAAACAGATAAACAGGATGTCTGCATCAGACCATTCATGCTTGGCTCGCAAGGAGAGTAAAGGATTCGATCAACATCACCACAACACCAGCAGCAACATAGCCAGCAACAACACCGTACCCCAGGCCATGGCGGCAAGGTAGTGGCTGACATAGCCGGACGTGATGCTTCGCAGATACTGCCCCGTGGCCTGGCACAAGCGGCCGAGACCGGCGGGTAAGACCGTGGTCAACAAGCGTTCGACCGTTCTTTGCAGCAGGTAGCCGGTCTTTTCGAAAGGGGCCGTCAATCCGCGACGGATCACTGCGTCAAGTTGCCAGCCTGCGGCCAGAAAACGCACACCGGCACGATCGGAAGGTGCCGGTGCCAGGCGATAATGCCTGCGCACACCGAGCCAGGCAGCAACCACCAACAACAGCGTAACGGCGGCAAGAGACCATTCGAGACCGTGGGATACAGGCATCCCGGATGCCGTCTGCAACCAACCTTGCAGTATGGTTCGGCCTTTCCACAGTTCCGGGAGGTTGAGTTGACCGCCAACCAGAGCCATCACCGCCAGCGGCAGCATCGGCCAGGCCATGCTGCGCGGCGTCGGACCGCGACCTGCCGCGGCGGCACGATCGGCGGCCAGCAGATAAACCAGGCGCAGCGCATACATGGCGGTCAGCAAAGCGGTTATCAAGCCCACCACACCAAGCAGCGTCCACCAGGGGGTGTGACGAGCGAAACATGCCGCCAGGATGGTATCTTTAGAGAAAAACCCACTGGTCAACGGCACACCGGCCAGAGCCAGAGCCCCGGCCAACAGCAACCAGAACAGCAACGGAGCCCGTCGGGACAACTGCCCCAATCGAAACAGGTCCTGCTCGCCGGCAGCCAGATGGATGACCACCCCGGCCACCATGAACAGCAGCGCTTTGAAAAAGGCATGGGTCAGCAAATGAAACATGGCCCCGGTAACCGTGCCGGCCCCCACGGCGACAAACATATAGCCGACCTGACTGATGGTCGAATAGGCCAATACCCGCTTGATATCCCGTTGCACCAACGCGCAGATAGCACCATAAAAAGCGCTTGCGGTGCCAACCAGGCCAATGACGGCCAGGGCGGTTGGGGACAGTGCGATCAAAGGGAATAACCGGCACAACAGATAGACGCCGGCCGTCACCATGGTGGCGGCATGAATCAGAGCCGAGACCGGCGTCGGTCCCGCCATGGCATCCGGCAGCCAGGAACTGAACGGCAACTGAGCCGATTTACCGCAGGCCCCTGCCAACAGCAGCAGGGCGATCAGCGTAACCGTGTTGGGGGACATCGAGGCTGCCTGACTGTTGATAGCTTCCATGGACAGCGTCCCGGTCAGGCGGAACAGCCACAACAGAGCGATACCGAACAGCACATCTGCGGCCCGCGTTACCAGGAAAGCCTTACGTCCGGCGGCAGCAAACTCCGGGTTGCGATACCAGAATCCGATCAGCGCATAGGAACAGAATCCGACGCCCTCCCAACCGAGGAACAACAGTAGCAGATTATCCGCCAGCACAATGACCAGCATGGCGAAGACAAACAGATTGAACAACGCGAAAAAGCGCCGGGTATCGGGTTCGTGATGCAAATAGCAAGCGGCATACAGATGGATCAAAGCGGATACCGACGTGACCATCAACGCCATGGCCGCCGACAAGGGGGAAAAAAGAATCTCCACCGGGACTCGCAAAGCGCCGGCCTCAAGCCAGGTAAACAGAGAAACGCGGGTTGAGTTCACGGCCAACGGCCACAACCATAAAGTCACCGCCGCCGAAGCGGCAACCGAAGTAATGGCCACACCTGCCAGCACCCGGCGAGACAGAAGGCCTCCGGCAAACATGACGATCAGGGCGCCGCACAATGGCAGCAACGGTATCAGAAACAGCAACTCGCCCATCATCCCTTCATCCCGTCAAAGCGGTTGATATCGATCGTACCGCGACTGCGCTTCAGATAAACAACCAATGCCAGGGCGATGGTGACCTCTGCCGCAGCCACCGCCATCAACAAAAGCGCCACCAATTGCCCATCCGGATGCCGCCAATAGGCCGAAGCCCCGACCAGCACAAGGCCGACGGCATTGAGCATGATCTCCACCCCGATCAATATCATGATCAGGTTGCGCCGCAGCAAAACCCCTACGAGCCCGGCCACAAACAACAGGCCGGCAAGCATCAATACCTGTCCGAGGGGTACGATCATGAAACATCCTCCCTGGTTGTGGAATCATGGCGACGACCCAGATGAAACGCGCCCACCGCCGCAAACAACAGAATCAGGGAGATGATTTCCACGGCCAGACCGTAGTTTTCAAACAGCGCGCGTCCAAACGCCCTCGGGGTCAACTGAAACGAAACGATGCCACCGGTCGCGACAGGATCCATCACGATCAGGGCGCCTCCGCAGGCCAGCAACGATCCGCTCAGGAGGGCGGCAGGCAACCAGCGAGGCCAGCCACCGGGACGGCGTTTCTCGGCCAGAGACGGATCGATCAGCATAATAACGAAAAGAAACAGGACCATGATGGCGCCGGCGTACAGAATCACCTGCCAGGCGGCCAGCAGTGGCGCGCCGAGCAAAAAATAGAGCAAAGCCACAGCAAACAGGGCGTGTACCAGGTAGAGCACGGCATGCACCGGGTTCTTCCGGGTCAGGCATAAAAGCGTCGCCAGCAAGGTGATTACCGCCAATATGTAAAACAACAAGGTCGCCATATATTTTCCTCGCACACCTCACAATCGAAGGCTGAGACTGCCAAACCCGGCATGGATACCGGGCGTTCATTGCACCTGCAGCCGCTGTTGTCAGGGCAGGTTGCTTTTCACATCCTCCGGAGACGATTCCCCTGGATTGGCGCCGCGCGGTGCGACCACGCCGATACCTGCCCGCCGGTAAAAATTATACTCGGCATTTTTCCCGCAACCGTCGATCAGCAACTCGTCCTTTTCATAGATCACCTGCAGCAACTCGCGGGTAGCCAGTTCATATTCGGACGTCATCTGCAAAGCCAGGGTCGGACACGCTTCGGTGCAGAGACCGCAAAAAATGCAGCGGGAGAAATTAATGCGAAACCAGGCGGCGTAGCGACGTCCGTCCTCACGCTCGGCTGCCTGCATGGAAATGCAATCGACGGGACAGGCGGCGCTGCATAGATGACAGGCCACACAGCGCTCCTCGCCGTCCGGATCGCGGGTCAACACCAGCCGCCCCCGGTATCGCGGCGCCGGCGTCTGCTTACGCTCGGGATAACAGACGGTCACCGGCCGGCGAAACAAATAGCGCAGGGTCACCCAGAACGGCAGGATGGTCCCCTTGATGTCTTTCCACAAACTCATGTCAGCCTCGCCAAATCAGCCATGCAGCTGTAACCAGAATATTCAACAACCCCAGCGGCACCAGGATTTTCCAACCGAAAGCCATCAACTGGTCATAACGCAGCCGCGGCATGGTGCCGCGAACCCAGATGAAGAAAAAAGCCACTCCGAGTACCTTGATCAGAAACCAGCAGATTCCCGGCAACAGTGGCCCGTACCAGCCGCCGAGAAACAGCACCGTCAGCATGGACCCCAGAACGATCAGGTTGAGGTATTCCCCGACGAAAAACATGCCGAACCGCATGCCGGAATATTCCGTATGAAAACCGGCCACCAGCTCGTTTTCGGCCTCGGGCATATCGAAAGGGGTACGCTTTGATTCGGCCATGATGGCGACCAGGAAGATAAAGAACGCCAGCGGGTGCCTGAGCATGTTGGGCAGAGACTGCTGCGCTTCAACGATGGCGGTCAGGGAAAAGGACCGGGCCGTCATGACAACCGGTACGATGGCAAGTCCCATGGCCAGTTCGTAGGAAATCATCTGCGCCATGGCGCGGAGGCCGCCAAGCAGGGCATATTTGCTGTGTGAGGCCCAACCGCCCAAGGCGACACCGTAAACCGCAAGGGAGGACAGGGCGAAAAGATACAACAGCCCGATATTCAGATCGCAGATCACCATCGGCAGGCTGCGATCGAAAAGTTGCAGCGGCGCTCCGAAGGGGATCACGGCAAAAGCCAGCAGTGCCGTGATGGTGGAGATGGCCGGCGCCAGCATGAAAACCCAGCGATCGGCGCGCTGCGGGATCAAGTCTTCCTTGCAAAGCAGTTTGATAAGATCAGCCAGGGGCTGCAACATCCCACCCCAGCCGACCCGGTTCGGTCCGTAGCGCATCTGCATGCGCCCGAGAATTTTACGCTCCGCCAGCACCATATAAGCCGCCAGGGTGAGCACCGTCCCCAGCACCAGGCCCAGTTTGATGACAATCAGAATGAGGGTCAGTAACGTATCATTCATGGGTCAGGCTTTCTCGATGCGGCAGGACAACGGTTCGACTCCCGGCACCAGCGGTTCAAGCAGGGTTCCACGCAACCGCGGCACGATGGCCATGCCGGTGGCCATATCCCCGTTGAGGCGAAGCTTCAGATCCAGTTCCCCGACAGGCGTACATAATCTCACCATCTTGCCCTCTTCCAGTTTCAGCCGTGCGGCATCCTGCGGATGCAGCATGACATAGGGCTCCGGCTTGACCGATTGCAGGCAGGACGAAAGGTCGCTGAGCAATTCCGAGCCGTAAAGGGTTTCGGTAACCAGCAACTGCAGCTGGTCGGCGGCGGCAGCACTGCCGACACCCTCCTCGGGCACAGGTGGAGCCGGTCGCGCCGCGGCAATACGCCGGCCTTCATCGCCGGCCGCCAGCATGCTCAGGCCGGCAAAGCAGTCATCGGCCTTTTCGAGTTCGCAACGCAAGGCGGCAGAGTCGGCCTCCCGGCCCAACAAACCGGCCAGCGTGGCCCAGGCCGGCTGCGGTTGAGAACCGGGTATCTCACGGCTGAAAAAGCGTGGCGGATGACCGCCATCGACACTTTCGGAAAGAGGCGTCCCTGCGGCAAAAACCTTGGCGAAGGCCTGCATGCGGCCTTCGTTGTTGATCAGGGTGCCGGCGGTTTCCTCGAGAGCAGTGGTCGGAAAGAAAAGATCGGCCTCCTGAACGGTGGCGGTGGCAGCGCAATCGAACACCGCCAGCAGATCAAGACGCGCCAGAGCCGCACGGCAGCGTTTGCGATCCGGAAAATCGGCCAGGGCATCGGCCTCAAAACACAATAAGGCCTTGATACGACCCTGCTCTATACCCTCCAGCAGGGTATCGAAGCTCGGCCCGTCGCCACTCAGCATGGCTCCGCCAAAGCTGTTGGGCCCGTTCAACAACAACATGCTGCGACACAGGCTCTGCTGCTCCGAACAGGCTTGCGCTGCCCGCAGCAACGCTTGACTGCCGCCTGGCCCGAGCACATCGGTACCGCCGATGAGCACGGGGCTTTGGGCCTCCAGCAAGGCGCGTCCCAGCGACCCGCCGAGTTCCTCCAGATTGGAGGCAAAATCGGATTGCCGGGGCTGACCGAGTGCTTGCAGCAAACGAGACATCTGGCCCGATGACACCACGTGTCGCTCACAGGTCATGGGCATTTCCACCGGCCGCGGATCGACAATCACTATGCGGGCGCCACGACGTGCGGCCTGACGCAAGGCCAATGCCAGCATCGGGGCCTCGGCCAGGGGATCGGCACCGATGACCACGGCCACATCGCATTGACGGATATCCGCCAGGCTTGCCATGCGCTCGGGACGCTGGGAAGCCGCGACACGCGCTGCCAGGTCCCGCCGCGGATGGGCTTCGAAACAGAGCCGGTCGCTACCGAGAGAGGCCGCCCAGCGTTGGACCAGGAACTGCGTTTCGAGACTGGCGCGGGACGAGGAAAGCAACCCGATACTGCCGGAGCCGAATAACTCGACCAACTCATGCAGCTGCGTCTGCAAGGAGGCCAGAGCTTCCTGCCGGGTCACCCGCCGGTGTCCGACCAACGGATTGCGCGGACGCTCGGGATGATTGACGTAACCGTAGCCGAAACGTCCCCGATCGCAGATAAAGTGGCCATTGGTCTGGATATTGGTGCGGGCCCGTCGACGTTGCAATTCCCGGTAACGCGCGCCGGCAGAGACGGCACAACCGAGGGAACAGTGGGGGCAGATGGAAGCAGCTTCCTGCAAATCCCAAACGCGACTTTTAAAACGGTAGGTTTTATCGGTCAACACACCGGTCGGGCACACATCCACCAGATTGCCGGCAAAGGGACTTTCCAACGGTCCATCCGTAAAACGGCCGAAATAAAGGCGTTGGCGCGATCCCAGGACACCGAAATCGGTGCCACCGCAATAATCCTGGTAGGTACGCACGCAACGATAACACTGGATGCAGCGATTCATTTCATGGGCAATAAACGGCCCCAGGTCCTGATTCCGATAGGTCCGTTTAGGACCGGTATAACGTCGGATGCCGTGCCCACCGGCGACGGTCATATCCTGCAACTGACACTCGCCGCCTTCGTCGCAGACCGGACAATCGTGAGGATGGTTGGTCATCAGCCATTCGATCACCTGAGCCCGATAAGCGAGCACCTCTGCGCAACCGGTATCGACCACCATGTCGTCCTTTGCCGGGAGCATGCAGGACATCTGAATGCCCTTGACCGGGCCATCTATGACCTTGACGGCGCACAGCCTGCAGGCACCGACGGAACCAAGCGCCTCGTGGTGGCAAAAATGCGGGATCTCGATGCCGAGTTGTCTTGCGGCTTCGAGAACGTTGGTTCCCTCCGGCACGGTGACGGTCTGGTTGTCGATAGTCAAAGTCGGCATGCTAAATAAATCTCAAGGTGGTTAAGGAGTCAGCCTGTCTCAGGCTTGGAAAGGACAGCGCCCCAATCGAACATGGTCTTCCAGTTCTTCGGCGAAATGCCGCAACAACCCGTCTACCGGCCCCATGGCCCCCAGAGCCAGGGCACAGAAGGAACGACCGTTGATATGCAGCAATTGCTCCCGCAGCATGGCCAGATCCTCGCGACTTCCTTCGCCCCGCTCCAGACGCTCCAACAGCCAGCAGACCAGCGGCAGTCCGTCGCGACAGGGAGTGCACCAGCCGCAACTCTCGCGAGCGAAAAACCGCAGCAGATTAAGGGTTACCGCCACCATGCAGGTACGGTCATCGAACACCACGACCCCGCCGGTGCCAAGCCGGGTGCCGACTTGCTCGAGGGGTTCGTAGTCGAGGGCCACATCCATATGTTCGGCGGTCAGATAGGGCGTCGAAGCGCCGCCGGGCAGACAGGCTTTGAAAGAACGATTCTGCCAGACGCCTCCGCCGAAATCGCGAATCAGTTCACCCAATGGCATACCGAGGGGCAGCTCCACGCAACAGGGCGTTTCCAGATGCCCGGCCAGCCCGTACAGTTTGGTACCGGCACCCTGCTCGGTCAGCGCCAGCCCCTTGTACCAGGCGGCTCCGCCGGTAATGATATGCGGAATGTTGGCCAGCGTCTCGATATTGTTCAGTGCCGTCGGCTTGCCGAACAGGCCCTTAACCGCCGGAAAAGGCGGTTTGGAACGGGGATTGGGACGCAACCCCTCCAGACTGTTGAGCAAGGCGGTTTCCTCACCGCAAATATAGCGACCGGCGCTGCGATGCACATGGACTTCGCAACAGAAACCGCTGCCGAGGATATTGTCCCCGAGCAGACCGGCCTCTTCGGCCTCGGCAATGGCCCGCTCCAGATTGGCGGCGCACTGCCGGTAGGCATCGCGCAAAAAGATATAGGCGGTGCCGATGCCGAGGGCATAACAGGAGATGATCACCCCTTCCAGCAGGTGATGCGGGTCGGCCAGCAGCAGTTGCCTGTCCTTGAAGGTACCCGGCTCCATTTCGTCGCCGTTGCACACCAGATACTTTTCACCGGCATTGTCACTGGGAAAAAACGACCACTTCACGCCGGTTGGAAAACCGGCACCGCCGCGACCGCGCAGTCCCGAAGCCTTGACCTCTTCACGCACGGATGCCGGCGTCATGTCCTGCAGGGCTTTCTGCAATCCCCGGTAACCGCCGGTCTTGCGATACCCCTCAAGAAACACCGTCTGTCCGGCGCGGCGGTTTTTGAACAGCAGCGGCTCGCAGGTTCTCATGACGCCACCTCCGTTCGTTCGCTGTCCAGAATCGACTCGAGCTGCTCCAGGGCAACCTGACCATAAAGGGTCTTGCCGATACGTACCGCCGGAGCTTCGCCGCAGGCTCCCAGACAGCAGGTCGGCAGCAAGGTGAACATACCGTCGGCGGTGGTTTCACCCGGCGCAATACCGAGCAACTGCTGCAACCGCAGCATAAGCGCCTCGCCGCCCCGGCTCCAGCAACAGATGGAATCGCAGACATGAATAACCTTGCGCCCCACGGGGCAACGGTAAATCTTGTCGTAAAAGGTCGCGATTTCTTCGACCTGCAAGGGCGAAAGCCCGAGGATAATGGCGGCAAGCTCCACGCCTTCGTCGGAAACCCAACCGTTGGCATCCTGAATGGCGTGCAGCACGTCCAACACCATTTCTCGCGGATGGGGGGTTTCCTTGACGCGGCGCTTGAGCTGCGCGATCTGTTTTTCCGAAAGTACTGTCGCCATATCAGCGGTCCAGGTCGGCAAGCACATAGTCGAGCGAGCCGAGGATAGTGATAACATCAGCCACCAACCGGCCGCGACTCAACTGCGGCAAGGCCTGCAGGTGGGGAAAACTCGGCGTGCGGATGCGCAGACGATAGGCCCCGGTACCGCCATCGCTGACGGCGTAGTAGCCGCATTCACCTTTGCTCGATTCAATGGCCCGATAACATTCGCCGCGGGGCGCCGCAGGGCCACGACTGACATGCAGAAAGTGATGAATAAGACTTTCGATATCCTGCAGACCATCCTCCCGTTTGGGATAAGCATACCGATATTGGTCGCTTATCCAGCGCCCTTGCGGCATACCCTCGGCAGCCTGGCGCACAATACGCAAACTCTGACGCAACTCTCCGAGACGCACCAGGTAGCGGGCGAAACAGTCTCCTCCCCCGGCCGTAACCACATCGAAGTCAAACTCGTCGTAACCGCCATACGGCATGCTTTTGCGCAGGTCCCAGGCCAGCCCGGTGGCGCGCAGGTTGGGACCGCTGAAACCCAGCTCAACGGCCTGCTGCCGGCTGACGGTTCCGATACCTTCGGTGCGTGCGCGGAAAATGGGGCCGCCGGTGAGCAAACGGTCAAACTCGTCGATGCGAGCTTCGAAATCTCTGGTAAAAGCTTCGACCGCCGCCAGCCAGCCATCGGGCAGATCGTCGGGCACGCCACCGATACGGAACCAGGCGGGATGCATGCGCCCACCCGTGATCAGCTCGATGATGTCAAAAATCTTCTCGCGGCTGTCGAAGGCGTAGAACACCGGCGTCATGGCGCCGACATCGTGGGCAAAAGTTCCCAGCCATACCAGGTGGCTGGCGATACGGAACAGTTCGCTGAGCAGGACGCGGATATAACGGGCCCGCGGCGGTACTTCGACCCCGCACAGCGTTTCCACGGAATACAGATAGGCCAGATTGTTCAACGATCCGGCCAGATAATCGATACGATCGGTATAAGGGATGTACTGGTTCCAATGCTGGCGCTCGGCAATCTTCTCCGCGCCCCGGTGATGGTAGCCGATTTCCGAATCGAGATCGACGATCTCTTCGCCGGCCAGCTGCAGAATCACCCGCAGTATGCCATGCGTCCCCGGGTGTTGGGGCCCCAGATTGAGGATGGACAGCGACTGATTGTCGACCGGGGCCCGGTTACTGAAGAAATGGGAACCCTCCGGCGGCACCATGGTCGTGGCCGTATCACGGGTAAATGGCGGCATATCGGTGGCGCGGCTCGGATGAGACTTGCGCAGCGGGTGCCCCTGCCAGCCTTCCGGCATAAGAATCCGCCGCAGGTCCGGATGACCGGCGAACCGAACACCGAACATATCGAAGGCCTCGCGCTCGTACCAGTTGGCTGCCGGCCACAGCCCGGTGATAGAGGGAACTTCGGCCCGGTCGTTCCTCAAAGGCGCCTTGACCCGCAGATAACCTGCCCGCTCAAACGACAGCAGGTGATAGACCATCGTCAGATCATGAGCGGGCCGCTGGCTGCGTGCCGTTTCGTCGATGGCCGTCAGATCCTCGAGGCGCTCATACGGCTGATCGATGTCCTGCTTGAGAAACCGCAACAACTCCGGCACCTGGGCGGGGTCAGCCACCAACGTCGGCATATCGGCACCTTCCTCCTGCCGAACGTCATCGCCGAAACGTTCCCGAAGCTGCTCCAGCAGCGGTGCGGTTGACGCGGAGAAAGCGATTTTCGGCTGGGGCGGGCCCCACATGCCGGCAGCGCGATGGCCCTTGAAGTCGGGATGCTGCTGAGCCGTTCCGCGAATAGGGCAATGGCCGTATCCGGGCCCGCGGGTATCCCGGGTTTTACTGGAACCGTCGATAAGGATCGGTACCGTGGTACCCTCATTCCCACCGCGCAGATTCAGCACCGGCCTGGCGGGGCTCTCTTTCCGCGCAATCTTCTCCTGCAGCGTCATCAGGCCCTGCATGAAAGCCTCCGGGCGCGGCGGGCAACCGGGAATATAGACATCCACCGGGAGCACCTGGTTAACCCCCTGCATGACGCTGTAAACATCGTACATGCCGCCGGAATTGGCGCAACTGCCCATGGCGATCACCCACTTGGGGTTGGCCATTTCCTCGTAGACACGCAGCATGCTGGCCGCCATTTTTTTAAACGGCGTACCGGCGATAACCATCAGGTCGGCCTCGCGCGGCGTACCGCGCAACACTTCGGCGCCGAAGCGCGCCAGGTCGAAGCGTGGCGTCATGCTGCCCATCATCTCGACAAAACAACAGGACAGACCGAAAAACATGGGCCACATGCTGTTTTTTCGTCCCCAGTTGATGGCATCGTCCAGGGTCGTAAGAATGATATTTTTAGGAATCGATTCGCTCATCCGTTACAGTATCCTCAGCGGCGCTGCGGCCCCCAGTCAAGGGCTCCCCGGCGCCAGAGATAGATCAGCGCGACCAGCAAGGTAATGATGAAAAAAGCGATTTGCGCAAGACCGGCCCAACCCAGCAGATCGTAGGCCACCGCCCAGGATGCAATGAACGCCACCTCGACATCGAAGACCACGAAAAAGATGGCAGTCAGATAAAAAGGAACGGGATAACCCGGCCGGGCGGGGCCGGTCGGTTCCACACCGCATTCATAGGGCAGGTTTTTAAGGGGGGTGCGACTGCGATGACCCAGAAAACGGGCCGCCAGCAGCAGGCTGACGACAATGATACAAGCCAGAGCAACGTAGAGGGCCAAGGCCAGAAGGTCCCAACCCAGAGGCGAAAACAGTGCGTCAGGGCCGACCTGTTGCGTGGAGATATGTTCTGAAACCATGCGGTCTTCCCCTCGGACAGTCAAGACTGAACCAACAGTAAATATCGCCAAGAATAACACAGTTTTAAAGGATATCCAAGGTGGGACTTTTAACGAAGACAGCCCCACCGCCGAATAGGCGGTGGGGCTGTTTATTTTGGCGTCCCCAGGGGGATTCGAACCCCCGTCGCCGCCGTGAAAGGGCGGTGTCCTAGGCCAGGCTAGACGATAGGGACTTAAATGGTGAGCCGCGTAGGATTCGAACCTACGACCATCTGATTAAAAGTCAGATGCTCTACCAACTGAGCTAGCGGCTCCTTGCGACGGAGGCCACTTTATACGCGAAAGCTCTCGGCGAGTCAACCTTTAAGATGAGAGTTTCCAGCCGACAAGAAAAAAATCAAACAACGGAGGAACAACCATCGGCGATAGCCTGACGGGCAAGCTCGTCGCAACGTTCGTTTTCCGCATGCCCGGCATGGCCACGCACCCAGTGCCAGCTGACTTCATGTTTGGAGACAAGCACCAGCAACCGCTCCCAGAGGTCACGATTGGCGACGTCTTCTTTTTTGGAGTTTTTCCAACCTTTTTTTTGCCAGCCGTGAATCCACTCCGTCATCCCCTTGCAGACATACTGGGAATCGGTAGTCAAACGCACCCGACAAGGCCGGGTAAGAGCTTCCAGCCCGGCAATGGCGCCAAGCAATTCCATGCGGTTGTTGGTCGTTTCAGGATCGAAACCCGACAGTTCGCGAACACGTTCGCCGCACCGCAACAGGGTACCGAAACCGCCAGGCCCCGGATTGCCGGAACAGGCACCATCGCTGAAAATCTCCACCATGGAGCGGGATTCGGACATACAACCCTTCCCAAAAAGTGATCGCTGCAGCATTACAGCAAAGCGCATATGCAGACAGCCCCACTACCGCGTGGGCAGTGGGGCTGTTGACTTTGGCGTCCCCAGGGGGATTCGAACCCCCGTCGCCGCCGTGAAAGGGCGGTGTCCTAGGCCAGGCTAGACGATAGGGACTTAAATGGTGAGCCGCGTAGGGATCGAACCTACGACCATCTGATTAAAAGTCAGATGCTCTACCAACTGAGCTAGCGGCTCCTTGCGACGGAGGCCACTTTATACGTGAAAGCTCTCAGCGAGTCAACCTTTTTTTTCGCGATGGCACGATTAATTTTTCTCAACCGTGAAAAGGCCTCGCTCATTGCCACCGAATGATCAGATTTCTACCTTATTTCACCCTACTTGTCAAAGGGATTTTTGAGCTGGATGGTCTGATCCCGACGCGGACCGATAGAGACCAGCACAACCGGGCACCCCGACACCTCTTCGATCTTTCGCAAATAGGCTTGAGCCTTGGGCGGCAGCGTCTCAAAAGAGGTAGCACCCTCCAGATCGACCTGCCAACCTTCCACCTGCTCGTAAACCGGCTTGCACTCTTTCAGAATATCGAGGTCGTGAGGAAAATCCTCCAGCAGTTCGCCCTGGTAAGAATAAGCCGTGCAGACATTGATGGTATCCAGGCCATTGAGCACATCCATCTTGGTAAGGGCCAAACCGGTCATACCGCTGATGCGTACAGCCTCCCGCATGGCCACGGCGTCGAACCAGCCCGTACGACGGGGACGGCCCGTGGTGGAACCGAATTCATGCCCCTCGCTTCGCAGCTTTTCCCCCATTTCGTCGTGCAGTTCGGTGGGAAAGGGTCCTTCGCCAACGCGCGTCACATAGGCTTTGACGATGCCGACAACCTCATCGATGACAGTAGGCCCGACGCCGCTGCCGGTACAGGCGCCGCCGGCGACCGTCGACGAGGAGGTCACATAGGGGTAAGTGCCATGGTCGATGTCGAGCAGCGCCCCCTGAGCGCCTTCGAACAGCACGTTGCGTCCTTCGGCAATACTCCGGTTGAGGAGCAAGGAAGCCCGGTCGACATATTTGGCCAACTCGCGGGCATAGACGCTGTACTCTTCCACGATAGCCTCTTCCGACAGAGGCTCGCCGCCCAGATACTGCTCAAGATAAAAGTTCTTCTCCGGCAGCATCTCCTTGACCTTGCGGACAAAAGTATCGGGGTGAACCAGGTCCATGACCCGGATACCACGGCGAGCCACTTTGTCCTCGTAGGTCGGGCCGATGCCCCGGCCGGTGGTCCCGATCTTGCGGGCGCCGGATTTCTGCTCGCGAGCAATGTCGAGAGCCTTGTGATAAGGCATGATGATATGGGCGTTACCGTCGATGACCAACTGCTTGTCGTCTTTAAGGTAGCCCTTCTTCTTCAGCTGGCCGATCTCCTCCAGGAAAACCTTGGGATCAAGCACGACACCGTTTCCGATAATACAGCGCTTGCCCTCGTGCAGGATACCCGATGGGATAAGATGCAAAATGGTCGTCTCTTCTCCCACAACCAGGGTGTGGCCAGCGTTGTTGCCCCCCTGAAAGCGCACCACGTCATCAGCGTGCTCGGTGTAGATATCGACAACCTTGCCCTTTCCTTCATCGCCCCACTGGGCACCAACAATAACAACATTTGCCATGTGTGAATCTCCTGATCGCTATTACAGGCGAAATTCTCCAGCGAGAACCGCTTGCAGGGAAATCGTTTGTTCGCTGCCGTCGGCGAGCCGTATCAGCCGCACGTCGCCTGCCTGGTCCGCCACCACCATAACATGGCGGAAATGCATTTTCCGGCCATAATCGAGGCTGTCCTGCAGAGAACGTTCAATAATATCGCGGGCACAGGCATAGCCCTGATCGCGCAGGGCACGCGCCAGGCTCTGCGCTGCACGCTTGTCCGGCCCGCTTTGCAGAATCATGACATCAAAAGGCTGAACAGCGGCGCTTTCGAGGGTCCGGTCGAGAGCCATCAGCAGATTGAGCAGATTAAAGGCAAACCCCGTGGCCGGCGCATCCATGCCGTAACGTGCCGTGAGGGTATCGTAACGCCCCCCCGAGCAGACAGCCGTACCCATCCCGCTGAGAAAGCCCTGAAAGGTTACGCCGGTGTGGTAGCCAAGACCACGCAACTCCCCGAGGTCAAACGTCACATGCTCCTCTACGCCGTAAGCTTCGAGGACCGCAAGTATCTGACGCAGATTTTCCAAGGCCCGGCGCGAGCGGTCGTTAACCACGATGTCCGCAGCCCGGTCGAGGACTTCACGCCCGCCGAACAGGCGCGGCAAAGCCATGACCTCTGCGTATTTGCGATCGTCAAGCGAAAGCTCCGACAACAGCTCCGAAAGACCCGATGCGTCTTTGCGCGCAATCGCCTGCTGTACTGCCAGGGCCTGTGGCGCAGGAAGGTTCAGGCCATCCATCACCCCATGGAAAAACTCCACCTGGCCTATGTCGACGGTAAACTCGGTGGCGCCGAGCGATTGCAGGCATTCGATCGCCATGGCGATCATCTCGGCATCGGCCTCGGGCCCCTGCAAACCTATCAATTCCACTCCGGACTGTATGATCTCCCGATCTTTGCCGGCCTGCTGTTCGGTATGACGCAGAACCTTACCGTTATAGCAAAGGCGCTGAGGCAGGGGAGCGCCCTTCATTCGGGTAGCGACGATCCGGGCTACCTGGGGCGTGATATCCGGACAAAAGGCCACCAGCTTGCCATTTTGCCGATCATCGAAACGAAAGGTTTTGTCGCGCAGCCCCGCACCCAGACCACGTTCGAGTACATCCAGGTATTCCAGGGTGGGCGGCATGATGGGGCGAAAGGCCCAGCGATGAAAAACATCCTTGAGGGACTGTTTGAGATACTCGAGCTTGGCGGCCTTGTTGGGCAGAAAGTCCTTGACCCCCCTCGGCAGCATGGCTTCCGGGACGGTTATTTTGCGGTTCATGGGCAATGTACATATCCTTTCCGGGAGAATCAGGTCCGGTAACGGGTCTGGACGATTGATAAAAATCACCAAACAGTGAAACTATCAATCCCCCCGGAGAAAGTCAAGATTCAGGGTGTTTTCCCTGCAAATTGTCGGCATTGCCCCCAAAAAAAAGGCTCCGCACATGCATGCGGAGCCCGGTAAGCTAAAATCGGAAGGATCAAACTTTGGCTACGTTGGAGGCCTGCGGCCCCTTGCTGCCCTGGCTGACTTCGAAGCTGACCCGTTCGCCTTCATTGAGAGACTTGTACCCGTCGACCTGAATGGCGGAGTAATGCACAAAAACATCGGGACCGTCATCCTGGGTGATAAAACCGTAACCTTTGGCATCGTTGAACCACTTAACCGTACCCTGAATCATACCTGCTTGCTCCTTCCGTTGTTTCCGGCCCTGCCGGCTCGAAATCCGGACCTCTTTTTTCCAGGTTCCCACTCCCCGCACATGTCCGCCGAGGCCCCGGTATGCGGCCATGCCCGACCCATAGGAGAGGCATAATCAGCAAAACCTAATAACACAGGGTTGCCGGGTGCGCAAACGCCGGACGGCATTTTTTTGGATTTCAAGCCTTTTTTTGCCGCCAGCGCGAAAAAATCCAAGACATTGCACCATCCCCGGACCGACAGAGCGTCCGTACTATCCGCCTTTTGAAAAAGGAATCATTCCTGCTCCAGAAGATCGATCAACAGACGCACGCCGACCCCCGTGCCGCCCCTGGGACAAAGGGCCGTGCCCTTAGCCTCCCAGGCCGTACCGGCGATGTCGATGTGAGCCCATGGACAGTCAGGAACAAACCGCTGCAGAAAAGCAGCCGCGGTAATGGTACCCGCAGGCCGGCCTCCGGTGTTTTTCATATCGGCGATCTCGCTTTTGATCTGCTTGTCGTAACTGTCCCACAAGGGCAATTGCCAGAGGCGCTCCCGGCTGGTTTCACCGGCCCGAATCAGGTTCCGCGCCAGCTCGTCGCGATTACTGAAGACCGCGGAAGCCTCGTGGCCGAGGGCGATAATACAGGCCCCGGTCAAGGTCGCCAGATCGATGACGGCGCGCGGTTCAAAACGACCGGCATAGGTCAAAGCATCGGCAAGGATCAAACGCCCCTCGGCGTCGGTATTGAGAACCTCGATGGTACGCCCGGACAAAGATGTGATAATATCGCCGGGGCGATAGGCGGATGCGGAGGGCAGATTCTCCACCGCAGGCACGATGGCAACCAGGTTGACGGGCAGCCGCAGACCGGCCGCGGCCGACATCGCCCCGAAAACCGCTGCGGCTCCGGCCATATCCATCTTCATCTCATCCATCTTTTCCCCCGGTTTCAGGGAAATACCGCCGGAATCGAACACCACCCCCTTGCCGACCAGCGCCAGAGGCTTCTCGTCCGGAGCCCCGCCGCGATACTCGAGCACAATCAGCCGCGGCGGACGCGCGCTGCCCTGGGCCACCGCAAGGAGGGCGCCGAACCCTTCGCGTTCAAGCTGCTCCTGTTCCAACACCGTACAGGACAAACCACATTCTCCGGCCAGCTGTCGAGCCCGCTCGGCTAAAAACTCGGGGGACTTGACATTCCCGGGCTGATTAACCAGATCGCGAGCCAGGGCGACGCCATGGCCGATATGCCGCGCCCTCTCGACGGCGGCGGCAACACCTTCGAGGCTACCCTGATCTGCGATCAAAATATCAAGCGTTTCAAGCAGGGGGGGCAAATCTTCCCGTTTTTGTGTAAGAAACCGGTCAAACCGATACGAGGCAAGAAGCAGGCCCTCGACCAAAACCTGCACGGCCTGCGTCAACGGCAGGCCTGCCGGCGCTTCCGACAAAGCCAGACCGGCCCGCTTGACACGTTGCTGCTGCAACACCCGAGCACCCTCGGCGGCCCCCCTGCGCATAGCTCCGCAATCCGCTTGCGCATACGCCCCCAGGCCGATCAGCAACACGCGTGCCGCCGGCAGCCCGGCACCGGTCTGAAACAGCAGGGTTTCACCTTCCTTGCCGACGAAAGCTTTGCTGTCGACGGATTGCCCTAAAGCACCATGCAAGGCAGTATCAAGCTCCTTGAGAAGCGGCGTATCGGTGCGATCCTGCCAGACGCCAAGCATCAAGCAGTCGGTCTTCAAGGTCAAAGCGGGCATACAGCCAACAACGATTTGCATAAACATGCATCCTTTCTCGGTTTCATGGCGAAAAACCCGACCATGGCTCGGGTAGTGTTCCGATCCGCACGATCATTTAATATAAAAAACGGCCTGCCTTGTAAGTTCGCTACACCCGAAACGGTGGCGCGGCAGCCAGCACAAACACGTCCATGGCACCAGGAGTTTAATGCCCTTTTTCCCGCGATGCAATCACTTGCAAACATAAAGCACCATCGCAAAGGCCACTAATTATTGCCAGAAACTCCATAAAAATGTTATTTTGCCATCTTGTAATAAGGCGTTAACGTGATAGACGGTCTCCTGTGCGGTTAATCCTGTCATTTAATGCTGACCCTTTTGGACAACTCCTGCGCAACGGCCAATCCATAGAACAAACCGGAGCCTGTATTGATACGCTCTCAAACGATGAATATTGTGCTGCTCGGCACCGGCACCAGCACCGGGGTCCCCATGCTCGGCTGTAACTGCGACGTATGCCGTTCATCCGATCCCCGTGACCGGCGCACCCGTTGCAGCGCGCTGATTTCATGGGGAGCACGCAACATACTGATCGACACCGGTACCGACTTGCATCAACAGGCCCTGCGCGAGAGCCTGACACACGTTGACGGCGTGCTCTATACCCACGCCCACGCCGACCATGTACACGGCATCGACGATCTGCGAGCTTTTAATATGGTATCCAAGGAATCCATCCCGATTTTCGGATCCCCGGCTACCATGTCTGTTATTCGCCGGAATTTCAGCTATATTTTCGATACGCAGGGAGGCGTCGGGTTTCGGCCCCGGCTTGACCCCTGGGATGTCCGGGGCCCCTTCAGCCTGTTCGGATTGCCTGTTGAGCCCGTTGCCATGCAACACGGACCCGGTGAGGCCAGCGGTTACCGCATCGGCCCGTTTGCCTATCTGACCGACTGCAACGTCATCCCCGAAGCTTCACTGGAACACCTTCGGGGATTGGAAGTACTGGTACTGGACGGGTTGCGTTTTCGCTCCCATCCGACGCACTTTTCCATCGACGAAGCCATCAAACTGGCGCAACGGCTGGGGGCACGCCGCACCCTGTTGACCCATATCTGCCATGAAGTAAGCCATGCCCGCGACAGCCGGGACTTGCCGCCCGGAATCGAACTGGCCTACGACGGACAACGCTTCAGTCTTTTCGTCAAGGATGCCCAAAGCACCGCTACCCGACCACTGTCTGCCCCACAGTCAACCCACGAAACCAACCACCGGATCGGTTTATGAGATATCAGGAAGTCCGCCTTCACGGCCAAGTCAACGATAGTATCGAATACTACGTTACCGTCGCCTCGCCCGAGGCCTATCGAAGTTACTTCTATGAATCTTCAGACCATTCGCTGCGTATTTTCTCTCCCGGCAACGAACTGATCCTTGATGCCGACGGTCTGACCCATCGAGGCAACGGGGGATCCTTCTGTGAATATATGTTCGGCGTGGAGCAACCTCTGGCCGATCTTATCAAAGAGGAAGTGCGCAACCGACTGGTCATGTTCGGCACCAGCAGCCGCGACGACGGGTCCCTGCTGTTTTCCAACCGCACTGACGGTTGCGAGGAATACGACCGGGTATTCCTGGAAGGCAACGCCGTCCATAACTACTTCTTTTTCATTTTCGGTTCCGTATCGGGACCGCGGCATGAGCAGCAGGAAGAGATTTTGCGTCTGGCCGGCAAGGATCTGAAGCGGTTCCCTTTCGTTGGCGACGGGGATGATGGACAGTTAGTCGATGAACTGCTGCCGCTGCTCGGCCATCGCAGCGCCCTTTACCTGATCAAACTCATCCATACCAAACACCAGCGTTATCACGATGCCTTTCGCGATCTCTACCACAAATACCAGAACATTCCCGATCCCGAATACGCCAAGTTGGTGCAGCTGGCCGAAACCCTGGATATCGACAGCTACCAGCAGGAACGTATCCGCATCGATGTCATGTACAAACATGCGGCCAATCGGCGCATCGTCGACGAATATAAAAACATCCTGGTCGGATGCAAGCTCAACGGGCGTATCGAACCTGCCGAAAACGCACGTTTAACCCGGCTCAAAACCTTGTCGGTGCGCAGCAAAATTCCCTCGGCCCTGTTTTACGCCCTTGATGAAGTCCTTAAACCGGAACTGCTGGCCAGTTCCGATGAACAGGATTATCTGTCGGATACCCGCCAGATTCTCGAAGGCATCTTTCTGCATGAACGGCAGATCGATGCCCGCATCGACGGCGAAGACCTGGTACAATTGCTTAAAGCCAAGCGCCGGGCCGTACAAAACCGCGACTATGCATTCGAACAGATGTTGCTGGAGGCCGCCAAGGCCTGCGACGAAAAGGTGCGCGACGGCGCCGATGTTTTCCTGGTAGAGAATTTCTCGTTGATCATCACGTACTTTGATCGGTTCGACAGTACCTCGGAACACATCAACGAATTGGCCTTTATGGACAAGGTTCGCTTCAGCGAAGAACTGGTCCGCAGCCTTTTGAACAACAAGAAAGAATTCGACGTACTCGGCAGCGCACTGTTTGACGAGCTGTTTTTCAGCGGCATTATGCAAAACCGCTACCTCGGGCAATTCGGCCGGCGCAAGGTCCTGGCACTGCACAAAGGATTAACGGCGATCGAAGAAGGCAGGCTGACCATGCAGGGCCTGCAACGCCTGCTCAACGACATTTGCCAGCAGGAAGAAATGTTCACCAAATTGCTTATCCACACCAAGGAGCGGATTCGCAATTTCTACTCACGTTACAGCACAGCCCAGGAACAGAAGCAACTGCTGGCCGAAGTGGTGCGCGAAACAGGCCTCAGCGGTACCATCGACGACGAACTGCTGCAAAAACTCTTCCGCCGGGTGATACACCACGTGCAGATGGAAGAGCTGTATCTGCACAATCTGCTGCCGCGCGTTATCGCCGATCGCAACAGTGAGTTGCGTGACGATTTTCTCAGCAACAGCGGTCTGGACCGTTTTTACGTGGAAGAACTCGAACGCGAATACTTCGAATACAACGGACTGGATATGGAGATCCTCTCCCAAGTCCGGCAAGACTGAAGTCATTTCCCACCCACATGCGTGAGGTGCCATGACCTGCCCGGATCTCAAAAACCTGCGCAACATCGGGATCATCTCCCACATCGACGCCGGCAAAACCACCGTTTCGGAACGGGTGCTTTTTTACACCGGCGAAAGCCATCGCATCGGTGAGGTTCACGACGGCAACGCCGTCATGGACTGGATGGAGCAGGAGCAGGAACGCGGCATCACCATTACCGCCACCACCACCTGCTGTCACTGGCGGGACGTCCGCATCAATCTTATCGACACGCCCGGCCACATCGACTTCACCATCGAAGTCGAACGATCCCTGCGGGTACTCGACAGCGCAGTGGTCATTTTCAGCGCCGTCGAAGGGGTGCAGGCCCAAACCGAATCGGTCTGGCGTCAGGCCGACCGCTATGCCGTGCCGCGCATCTGCCTGATCAATAAAATGGATCGCATCGGCGCCGATTACCGGCGCGTTCTGGAACAGATGCGAAAACGCTTTACGACACGACCGGTACTCATGCACCTGCCACTTGGCATCGAAGGGGATTTCGCCGGGGTTATCGATGTATTGGAAGGACGCTGTCTGACCTTTAGCGAGACCGATCAGGGAGCCACCGTAGAAACCTGTGATATACCCGAGGAACGGCAGAGCGAAGTGGCGGCGGCGCGGGAACAGATCGTTGAAGCAGCTGCGGACTTCGATGATGCCATCCTGGCGGACTTCCTCGAAGGCCGACCGATAAAAGCCGCGCGCACGCGCGCGGCTCTGCGGCGTGGCGTGCTGACATGCCGTCTGTGCCCCGTTTTCCTGGGATCGGCACTGCGCAACAAAGGCATTCAGCCGCTGCTCGATGCCGTGATCGACTATTTGCCCTCGCCCCTGCAAGCCCCGCCGATTGCAGCCTCCCCCCCGAATCACCAAGATGCGACTGCAGAGCCGGCCCTTTTGCCGTGCGACCCGCAAGGGCCGCTTTGCGCGCTGGCCTTCAAGGTATTGTCGGACGCAGGACGCAAACTCACCTACCTGCGGGTTTATTCAGGCAGCCTGCGGGCTGGCGACGAAATCCTCAACTCGACACAAGGTGTAGCGGAAAAAGTAGCCAGACTGTTTCGCATGCATGCCCATAAACGCGAACGCGTCACCGAGGTGCAGGCCGGCGACATCGTTGCCGCCGTCGGGCTCAAACATGCCCTTACCGGCGACACCCTGTGCCGTGCCGAGCAGCCCCTGCGCCTGGAAGGGCTGCGGATCCCGGAACCCGTCGTCTCGCTGGCGGTGGAACCCCGCCACATCGATGATCGTGAAAAGCTCCCCGCAGCCCTGGAAAAATTGCTGTGGGAGGATCCGACCTTCCGGGTACGGGAGGATGCCGATACCGGCCAGACCATTCTCACCGGCATGGGACAGCTACACCTGGAAATCATTACCGACCGCCTGCACCGTGAATTCGGCGTCGAGGTTCGTACCGGCAGACCCCAGGTCGTCTACCGGGAAACCGTTCAGAACAGTGCCAGACATCATGAGCGGTTCCACCGGGAAACGGAAGGCCGGATTCAATCCGGCGAGGTCACTCTGGAAATCGCCCCCTCGGGACGCGGCAAAGGCCTGCGGATCGTCCTGCCGGAGGATGAGAATCCACTGCCTGCCCGACTTCGCGAAGAGCTCAAAAAATGTCTGCACCAAAGCTGTGCGGCCGGCATCCGGACAGGCTACCCCCTGACCGATGTGGAAATCACCATCATCGAAGCGCCCTTCGAGCCAGGGCTCACCACCGAGATCGGCCTGCTTGCAGCAGCCCAACGCGGACTCAGCCTGGCCGCCACCCAGGCCGGCCTGACACTGCTGGAACCGGTCATGGCGCTGGAATTGACCGTACCGACGGAACACGCCGGCCAGGTTATCGGTTCATTGCAACAGAAGCACGGCCGTATCGACGGGCTGGAAACCCGCTCGGAGTCCGAATTAATTCAGGCCCGCGCACCCTTGTCCCAACTGTTCGACTACATGGGCGAACTGCGCAGCGTCACCCGTGGGCGCGGCACCTTTGCCATGGAGTTTTCCCATTACGATCCGGCCCCCGACGAAATCCAGACCCTTTACGGTCTGCTGTAAAAATGTCTCTTTACGGTTTGGTCTGCGCAGGCTCCAAGCCGCGTCGCGCCATTTCCAGACGCACCTGATTCCGCCGAACACGCAACTCCTCGGTCGGATCGTCCACATACATGCCCTGGCTGGCTCCCAGTGAAAAAGACCCGCTGCCGACACCCAGTCCCAGCCCAAGGCCAAAACCACCGGCACCGCCCTCTTCCTTGGCGATGGCCTCGTTAAGCTGGTCATAGTACACCACCAGTTCCTGGTCGGTCATAGCCACGTAATCGTCCTTCAGCAACGATCGCGACGCTCCGGATGCACACGCAACCATCAGCAACATAAGAATCAGCAATCCCGCCCCGTTCCTAAAGCCTCTGTTAGTCATATGGCCTCCCTCTTTTTGTATTCTGCATAAATTGTAGCAGGCAACCGCGGTGTTATCGCGTGACATACTTTTACCGACACACGCCACACAGGCACAAACACGCCAATTGCCCGATAGTTACTGCTGGCGAGAGCCGCCAGAGGGTAACCAAATATTGCCGGTGACAAATATTTACATGCCCCCAATAGCACGGATTGTATACAATAAATCATTAATTTTTAAAAAGTTTTCACTTGTGTTGCGTTATTCCGTTTGTTATATAGCGATTGCTGGGATTTTTTTGCGAGGGCTTGTAACCGCCTTGTCCCCTGAGGCGGTTATAAGTTTCATCGCTTTTGGCTACCCGCCAACTTGACCCTTAAACATCCCCGGATCCCTCCAAACACCTCTGGATCCCCCAAAAATTTTTTGACATTATAATATACGGTATGGCAGCATCGTGTCTGCACAAAAACACGAAGAATTTGTCTTTTTGGGAACAATGGCACCACTAATTTCATTTTAATGTAATGAACACTTGCAACCCTCGTTATTTCTTCAATGTTATATCGGAAATCGCACTTCGCGATGGCATGCCAAAATAAAACCATCGTGCTACACGCTTTTCTATTTTCTGAAAGTCATTTCGTAAAACGCCTCGACGACCTGAGGAGAAGAAATGACTGTATTGTGGGGTTTACATAGCATTTTCAAGGAGGTTTTATGACGAAAAGATGTGTTTGGATGTCGGCATGGGTGCTGGCCGGTTGTTTACTGACCGCATGGCCGGTGCAGGCTGCGGAAGTAACAGAAAACTTGGATGATGAGCAAGTTTTCACCCTGGGTGAAGTTATCGTCAGCGGCGAAGAACAGGTCGTTAACCTGGCCACCACCGTCACCGAAGTAACCGCCGAAGACATGAAACAGCGGGGCGCACGAACCCTGGCCGAAGCGCTGGAGATGTTGCCAGGCGTGGATGTCGCTCGCAGTTCCAGCAAAAATGAAAGTTTCGTTCAAATCCGTGGCTTCAGCGATCAGGACGTCAAAATCCTGATTGATGGCGTGCCAGTTTATGAGCAATATTCCCGCCAGTTGGACCTTGCCCAAATTCCGACCAGTTCGATTTCAAAGATTACCGTCACAAAGGGTGCCTCTTCGGTTCTCTATGGCGCCAATGCATTGGGCGGCGTCATCAATATCATCACCAAAAAAGCCACAAGCAAACCTTCCGCTACGGCAACCGCTGCCTGGGGCGACTACGGGACTGAGGAATATAGTTTCGGAGTGGGAGCGCCCATCGGCAAATTCAATTATTGGCTTGGGTACAGTTACCGCCATTCAAACGGCTGGAAATTATCTGATGATTATGACGAAGATTGGTGGGGGTCCAAGGAAGATGACGGAGGAAAACGTGATTTTAGCGACTATATCCAGCACAATATCAATGCAAAAATCGGTTTTGAACCCGACGCCGACACCAGTCTATATCTAACCTTTGACTATCATGATAACGAAAAAGGGGTCCCTACCAGAAAATGGTACTTCCCCCAATGGGAGCAATGGCATGTCAACCTCGTCGGGCAAAAGAAATTCACCGATTGGCTAAAAATTAAAGCTCGTGTTTTCTATGCCGATCATCAAGACACACTGTTCTTTCCGAAATGGAATGAGTTGTCGGCATACGACAACTATTCGGTCGGTGGAGAACTCCAGAGTTTCCTGGACTTCGGCCGTTGGAGTTTTGTCAAATTCGGTGCTTCCTTCCAGCGTGACAACTGCCAACAAAGCGAAAAAGTTATCGATGACGGTTTCTGGACAGATGCCGGGGATTACGAAGCCGACACCTACACCTTCGCTCTTGAGGATGAAATCAAACCTCTCGAATGGTTGGCCATTGTTGTCGGTGCCAGTTATGACTACTACGATCCACGTGAAGCCGGTGATATGCCAGTGCCGGATAGCATAGATTCCTTTAATCCCCAAATCGGCGCAGTGGTGACGCTGACCGAAATGACAAGTCTACACGGTTCGGTCGGCAGAAAAATCCGTTTCCCTCATCTCAAGGAACTTTACAGCGAGATGGCAGGCGGCAATCCAGACCTCGATCCCCAGGAAACCATCACATACGAAGTCGGCCTGACTCATGCGTTTACCGACACCGTAACATTTTCCGTATCGGCCTTTTATAACGATATTGACAACTTGATCGACCAGATCGATGTCATGGTGGATGGAGAAGAATTAGGCGTATATATCAATATTGGCGAAGCAACAACCAAAGGGGTAGAGGTCGCCCTGGGGGCTGATGTCACGGATGATTTCTGGGTTGGCCTTAACTACACCTACATGAGAACCGAGGATAAAGATAAGGGACGAGAACTTGAAGGCCGTCCCCGCCATCGGGTCAATCTCGACATGCGTTACCTTTTCCCTTTCGGCCTGACGACTTCAATGCAGCTCTCCTATACCAATCGGCAGTTTTACGACGACAAATATAATGGCTGGACCAGAAGCCCAGACTTTTTCCTGTTAAACGCTCGCGTGGAACAACGAGTTGGCGAATTGTGGGGAGTTGAAGGCAATGCATTTTTTGAGATTAACAATCTGACCGACCGCGATTATTACGAAGTAGGCAGACCGACACCCGGCCGTAACTTCCTGGCCGGCCTCAGCTTCACTTATTAAAATTCAAGGAAATTGTAATTTTCCTCTGCAAGGGGATTCTGCATGACTTTAGCAACTACCTCCTCGGTGTTATTCAATGTGGCTGCCGGCGTTTATGCCGGCAGCCTTCTCTTTTATCTATTTAAACAATACCGCTCAAGCTGCTGGCTGCTGGGGATCGGTTTCGCTCTGCATTCATCCAGCCAGCTCAGCCGCTGCTGGCGTTGGGGGATCTTCTCCCTCGACGGAGTCTTCAACGGCGCTCTGTTTCTGCCCTGGTGTCTGGCCCTGCTGGGACTGTTCTTCGCACTGCGCGGCCGCCAACAGCAAGGAGCTTCCATGAGCTGGCTGGTAACGCTGACCATGCTCATTACGCTGGCCCTGCCGGTGCAGATTCCGCCGCCTGGCCCCTTTACCGCCACCTGGTCCTCGCCGATGTTCTTCTTCCTGGAAGTGCTGGCCGTCGCCTGCTTCCTGGCCAGCGGCTGGTATGCCTGGCAACAGTTACGGCAGCGAAACAACGACGAGCTTTTCAACCAGCTGGCCATCTGGGGCTTTATCCTCTACAGCCTGGCCCAGGTCATCGGCGCCGTCTGGAGCTATCTCGGCTGGGGCGCGGCTTTTCACTGGGGCGAACGGCATCTGCAGTCGGCCGCCATCTGGTGTCTCTACTGCGGCTATTTGCATACCCACTTCGATCATGCCTTCAACCTGCGTCAAAAAGCCCGCTGGGCACTGTCCGGAGCGCTGGTGGTGCTGGTGGTGGCATATGCGCTGCAGGTGGCGGCGCATCTGACCGTGCTCAATCCGACCAAGGATACCGACAACGCGGGCCAGGTCACGGCTGCCCAGCAGGTACACGGCGCGGTACCGAATGCCTGCCGCAACCCCAAACTGTTGGAGGACGGCAATGATTAAACGACTCTGGAAAACCATGGCCGGCATTCGTCTGACGCTGTGGTTGCTGGCCCTGCTGACCGTCAATCTCTTCATCGGCAGTTTTTACACCAAGGCCATACCGGTGTTCGCCAAACTCAATACCCAGCTGTTCCCTAGCTGGATCATGGCCCATAACAGTGTGCAGAACTGGTGGATTTACACGTTGTTCGGCTTACTGTTCCTGCTCGCGGCGAATACCGCGGCCTGCACCCTGCAACGGGTCTTTTTTCTCTGGCAGCGGCGCAAACATCACCGCCGCACCATCTTCGTTCTGATGCTGGCGCCCTCCATCATGCACTTCTGTTTTCTGTTTATCATCGGAGGTCACGCGCTGACCGAATTTACCGGCAGCAAGCAGCGACTGCCGGCCGTGGTGGGCCAGCAGGTCTCCGTCAACGATCGGCAGATCACTTTACTCGAACGCCACTACACATACTGGCAGGCACCGCTCCTCGAAGGTGTCATGCGACAGTGCACGGCCACTCTGCAGCTAAAAAACGGGTCCAGCGTGGAGCGGCGGCCCATTGCCATTCTCGAACCGATCTATTGGCAGGGCTACACTCTGCACCTCGGCATGGCCGGTAAACCCGGCACCGACACCCTGCCGCCTTTGCAGATCACCGTCAAAAAAGATCCCGGTCTGCTGCTGATTCTGTTCGGCAACACCGTATTATGCCTGCTGATGCTCTGGTATTTTCCGCAAATCCGCAAGCTTCGCAACGGAGGACACAAGTCATGAAGCGCTTTATGGTAACCCTGCTGACCTTGCTGGCCCTGGTCCCGGCGTTAAACCGGAGCCTGGCCGATGTACATGAAACCGCCTCCAATCCGGTCATGACCATCACCGGTGAAGTTAAACGCCCTCTCAAGTTGAGCGTCGAGGAACTGAGCCGTTTTCAATCGGTGGAAATCCAGCTCAACGAAGTCGATCGCGACGGCAATTTTCACGGCGTATATCGCCATCAGGCGGTACCTCTGCGCACCCTGCTGGACATGGCGGAAGTCATCAAACAGGACCAGCCGTTTGAAAAACCGATCGACCTTGCCATCCGGGTGACCGATACGTCCGGCAAGCAGGTGGTGTTGTCCTGGGGTGAAATCTACTACAGCAATGCCGCCGAAGTGGCCATCGCCTTTGCCGCCACTCCGGTCAAACCGATGATGACCGAAGCGCGCTGTCAGAAATGCCATGGCCCTGAAATTTACCAGCAATCCCTGAAACAATATGAGCGCCCGGCGCAACTGCCCAAGCTGCTGATCCGCAGCGATTTCTATACGGATCGCTGCCTGGAGGGAGTAAGCCGCATCGAAGTCATCGATCTCTATCCCGACCTCAAGGTCGAGCGCAAAGCCAAACTCGACTCGCGGGAGTTCCGGGTCAACGGCGCTGTCGCCAAAGAATTGAAGATCTCCAGCCTCAAAGAATATCCCCATATGGAGATGCAGAAAAAGGTTGTCGGGGTGCACATGGGCTATCACGGCCTGCACCGCTACCGCGGTGTATCCCTGGCGAAAATCCTTGAACAAGCCGATATCGGCAACGCCTTGACCAAGGCGGTGGTCATCTCGGCGCCGGACGGCTACCGGGCCCTGTTCTCCCTGGGCGAGCTGTTTTTGTCCTACCAGGGACGGCGCATCATGCTCGCCGAGAGCGACAACGGCAAAACCCTCGACGGGCAGCGGGGCGGCAAATACCGTATCATCGTTCCCGAAGAATTGGTCGATGATCGCGATATCCTGGCCGTCGATCGCATCGAGGTGGTCGATCTCAAACCTACGCCCAAAATCTCCATTATCGGCGTGGGCCCCGGCGACACCGACCTCATCACCCTTGAGGCCATCGCCGCCCTGGCGCGTGCCGACGTGGTGGTGGCGCCGGATGATATCGTCAAGCGCTTTGCCACCTACCTGGGCGACAAACCGGTGCTGTTCGATCCCCTTAAACTCATCAAGCACATGTTCCGCAAGCAACACCCGAATATGGATGCGGCCGAGGCGGAGAAGCTCTGCACCCTGCAGCGCGAAGCAGGCGTGAAAAAAATCCGCCAGGCGCTGGACCAGGGTAAGAACGTAGCTTTCCTCGACTGGGGGGATCCCATGATCTACGGCAGCACCCGCTGGATCCGGGCCTTTTTCAGTGACGAGCAACTGGAAACCATTCCCGCCTTGAGTGCCTTCAACGTGGCCAATGCCATGATCCAGCGCGATATCGGCGCCGGCGGTTCCATCGTCATCAGCGTACCCAGCGGCCTGAAGGAAAACCCGCAACTGCTGGCGGCCCTGGCCAAAAACGGCGATACCCTGGCCAAAAACGGCGATACCCTGGCCATTTTTATGGGACTGAAGGAATTCCAGGAGATGCAGTCCCTGTTCGATCGGCACTACCCTGCCGACACGCCGGTTAACCTGGTCTACAGCGCCGGCATCGCCGGCAGCGAACACTTGGTGCGCACTACCCTGAAAGATGCAGTGAGACATCTCAAGACCGAACCGGAGAAGTTTCTCGGTCTGATCTACATGGGTCCGCGACTGAACATGCGTTTCGGCGAGTGCAACTAAGCCGGGTACGCTCTACAGCCATACCCGGCCGGTCCAAATGACTACAGGGGCAGGTTCGAGCCGTTCGACGGATGTCCATGGCGAGGCCTGCCCCTTTTTTATGCCATGAAAGGCTACGACGCGAGGGCGCAATGAGACAAAGATGGCGACTTGTAACGATATGGATGCTCTGTTTTTTCAGCCTGCCGGCCATCGGCCTGGCAGCCAGCCAACCGGTGGTGACGATCAGCGGTCTGGTCAAACATCCCCAGCGCCTGACCCTGGAGGATCTGAGCCATTACCGACCGGTAACGGTACGCAGCACCGAAGTCGACAGGCACGGCACCTTCGCCGGCGTGCATCGCTACCAGGGGGTACCGTTGCAACACCTGCTGCAGGCCGCCGGGGTGGGAAAAGAAGCGGCGGCATTTCCTAAAGCCATCGACCTGGCCATCGAGGTGCGCAGCCGCCACGGCCAACGAACCCTCCTGTCCTGGGCGGAGGTCGCTTACGGACGGCCCGGCGATGCGATCGTCGCCTTCGCCTGCACCTCACTGCTGACTAAAAACAGTCAACCAAAGATGCAACAGCCTGTGGCGCTGCCGCGTCTGGTGCTGAGTAACGATTTTTACAACGACCGCTGCCTGCAGGATATCGTCAGCATCGAAGTCATCGACCCGGCGTCGAAAGCGGAAGTTCAACCGATGGAGCTGGCACCTTCGGCCGAGCTGCCGGTATCGGAAGTTGCCACCAAGATTGTCTGGGAAGGCTCACGTTTCGAGGGTGTGCAGCGTTTTTCCGGCACCCCGCTGGTCGCCATGTTGCAGCAGGCCGGCATCACCGACGATCCGCAAGCGGCGGTGCTGGTACGCTCGGATGACGGTTACCGTTCATTGATCTCCTTCGGCGAACTGTTCGGCTCCCCCCTCGGGCGGCGGATTCTGCTCGCCGACCGCATGGACGGTCGTCTCCTTGGAAGCCATGGTGAGAAGTGGCTTGTGCTGCCCGATTCGTCGGCCAACCGTTTTGTACGCGGGATAACCGGCATCGAGGTACTGCGCTGCCGCCACAAGCCCAAACTCACCGTGGTCGGCGTCGGCCCCGGCGACACCTGTCAGATGACTCTCGAAGCGCTCGCCGCCCTGGCGCGGGCCGATGCTATCGCGGCGCCGGGGGATATCCAGAAACGCTACGCCCGTTATCTCAGCGGCAAACAGGTGTTATTCGATCCCTTCGCCCACGCAGACCATAACCGCAAAACACCCCTGACCAGGACCGAACGGGACCGTCTGCAAAAAGAAGAGTGGCGCGCCAATGCCGCCAAGATCCGCAAGGCACTGAATGCCGGCAAAAACGTGGCGTTTATCGACTGGGGCGACCCGATGATCTTCGGCAGCTCCCGCTGGATTCGGGAATATTTCGATGAAGCCGAATTCGATACCGTGGCCGGACTCAGCTCCTTCAACGCCGCCAACGCGGTCATCAACCGCGACATCAGTACCAACGGCTCCATAGTGATTACCGCCCCGCGCGGTCTACGCCAAAATCATGACTTGCTTGCAGCCGTCGCCGCCAAAGGCGAAACCCTGGCTATTTTCATGGGGCTGCCGAACCTCCATGAACTGGTGCCGCTGCTGAAGCAGCATTATGCCGACACCACGCCGATGCGACTGGTCTACGCGGCAGGCATCAGTAACCGCCAGCACCAGGTTGCCACCACTCTCGGTGAAGTGCTCAAGGCGGTGGAAAACGAAAAAGAACGCTTCCTCGGTCTGGTCTATATCGGTCCATGTTTGGCGAAAGGAGCCCCATCGTGTCCCTGAAGCGCCGGCTCAATCTCGCAGATGCCACTTTACTCATCGTCGGCAACGTCATCGGTGCCGGGATCTTCACCACCAGCGGCTTTCTGGCGAGTCAACTGCCCCATCCCTGGCTGTTCCTCGGCATCTGGGTACTGGGCGGCCTGCTCACCCTGTGCGGAGCCCTGACCTATGCGGAACTGGCAAGCATGTATCCCCTGGCGGGCGGCGACTACCAGTATCTCAAAGCCGCCTACGGTCCCGGAGCCGGCTTCCTACTCGGCTGGCTGGCCTTCTGGGTGATCAATCCCGGCTCCATCGCCGCCATGTCCATCGCCCTGGCCAGTTACCTGCAGGGAGGAATGCCCGCGGTCGGCGTTATTCCGGGAAAACCGCTTGCCATAGGATTCATTCTGATCTTTTCCTGGATAAATTATCGGGGCATTCGTCCCGGCGGTACCACGCAAAACATATTCACCTTCGGCACCCTGTTACTGCTGGTGGCCATGATTGCGACCGGGCTGTTGTCAGGTCACGGCGACTGGGGGCATCTGGTCTATCCCGGCGCCATGCCGGAGATTTCCTGGAACGGACTGCTCGGCGGACCGATGATCGCGGTGATCTTCACTTTCAGCGGCTGGTTCGCCTCGGCCTACATCGGCAGCGAGATCCGCGAGCCGCAACGCAACCTGCCCCGTTCCCTGATCCTCGGCACCCTGTGCGTCACGGTTCTGTATCTGGCCATCAACCTGGTCTATCTCTACGCACGACCGCTGGCGGCTTTGGCTGGAGCCGAAAACGTCGGACAGCTGGCCATGCAGGGGCTGTACGGCGTTCGAGCCGCGCGCTGGATTTCCCTGCCGATCATGCTGGCCATCGCCGCCGGCATCAACGCCACGGTCATGACCGGTGCGCGGGTCGCCTATGCCATGGGTGAAAACGGCGGCATCTGGCAGAAGCTGGGGCGTATTCATACGGGCTACCGCACACCCTCGGCGGCCATATTCTGCCAGGCGGCGCTGGCGGTGCTGATGGTGCTGTTCGGCACCTTCGGCCAGCTGCTGAGCTGCGTGGTGTTCGTCATGATCCTTACGTCCATCGCCAGCGGGGTGGCCCTTCTGGTGCTGCGCCGGCGCCACCCCGGACAAGCACGCAGCTACAAGACCCCGTGCTATCCGCTGGTACCGCTGCTGTTTGTCGGCAGTTACCTGCTGGTACTGGTACAGGTCGGCCGCGACCAGCCGTGGCCTTCCCTGCTGGGCGTGCTGATGCTGCTGGCCGGCCTGCCATTTTACGCCTGGAGCCGCCGAACCATAACCGAGGACAAGCAAGAAGGCGGTAGCGCCACCGAGAAAAGACAGGCCGTGGAATGAAAAAGACGGAACTGTTATGCGACGTGCATACCGCCGAACATCCGCAGTTCAACGGTGCCATCGGTGCGGCGTTGATCGCCGGCAACCCGGCATGAACTGAACCATAGGATCCGGACTCTGCGTGGTATGGGAAAAAGGGGCTCCGGCAAAAGAGGCGAGAAGAACGCGGCAGATGGAAAATCCGTCTGCCGCGTTTAGCATTCAAGGTGTGTCAGGCCATAGCGATAGGCGGCTGTTCTTCCGGATCGATGATGACCTCCAGCAAGGTCGGCCCCTGCCGCGTGGCCAGAGCCTGCCAATCCAGATGGTCGAAATCCCTCATGCTGCGAATCGTCTGGGCTTCGGCACCGGCGGCACGCCCCATCATGGCGAAATCCACCGACGGTATGGAGTAATCGACATCTTCCTTGCCGCCGATCCGATGGCCGTGCTTGATGAGACCGTAACCGCGATCGTTGAGCACCACGAAAATAACCGGCAGCTGCCTCTCCACCGCGACGGTGATCTCCTGGCCGCTCATCAGATAGCAGCCGTCACCGGCCAGGCACACCGACGGCGCCTGGGGGTTGCCGAAAGCGGCGCCGACCGCCGCCCCCACCGCCCACGCCATGGTGGCGAATTCGATGGACAGGTGGTAATTCTCCGGCCGGGGATGGAACAGATAGTGGATGGACCATGGAACACTGTTGCTGTTGTCGATGAAGTAGCGGGTTTCCAGCGGCAGGCGCTGAACCAGCTCGGCATAGACCTGGGGCGCCTTGATGGGCGCATCGCTGCGGGTCGTATCGCAGCAGGCCGGTTTGATGACACTTATGCCCGCGGGGATATAGCCGGACGGCGCCGCTGCGGTCTGCGCTGCGGTCTGCGCTGCGGTCTGCGCTGCGGTGGCTGGCGTAGACAGCCGGCCCTCGCGCTGCTCGGTTTCGAGCCGGGCGTTGAGTTGACGGAACAGGGTTGCCATATCCCCTTCCACCTGCAGCCTTGCCATGGGCGAACGGCCGAACCAGCGCCGGTCGTTGTGGATATGCACCAGTTTATGGTTCATCAGCACCGGATCCCACTTGCCTGTCGACCATTCGCCGAGATTGGTGCCGGCGGCCAGGATCAGTTCGACCTGCTCATCCGCCAGCGCCGCACGGGCCGAACGGTGCCCGGCCATGCCGAACACGCCCCGCGCCAGAGCATGGTGAGGGTCGATGGCCGCTTTGCCGCGCGGGGTTGTGATCAGGGAGGCGCCGGTCAGATCGGCGAATTTTTCCAGCTCTCGGCCTGCACCGATAGCATGGTGCCCTGCCAGCAGGCAAAGCCTGCCGCCGCCCTTCATCACACCAAAGATTTCTTCGCAGAGCTGGTCGAGGCCGGTGGTATCGAGCGGTGCCGTGCGGTTGGCCAGCAGTTGGTGCAAATGGGGAAACTGCAGCGGCGCATCGGTCTCCGCCACAAACACATCGATGGGGATGCTCAGATGCGCCGGGCCGCGGGGAACGCTGAATGCGGCGGTCAGAGCCGCCACCAGCTTCTTCTCCAACTGATCGGGATGGGTCACCGAGGCGTTATAGACGGTACAGGTTTCGAACATGCTCACCACGTCGATACCGTTGCGCGACGAGTCCTGAAAGCAGCCGAAGCCCAGTGCGCCCAGGCGGGTCTGGGGGGTAATAACCAGCATCGGCACCTGCTCGGCATAGGCCGAGGCCACCCCGGTAATGAGGTTGGTGGCACCGGGACCGGTGGTGGAACAGCAGACGCCGAGCTTACCGCTTTCACGGGCGTATCCGTCGGCGATAAAGGCCGCACCGGCTTCATGGCGGGTCAGAACCAGGCGCGGGCCGCCACGCTTTTCGCTGCGTTTGAGGGCATCGAACAGCGGGCCGAGGGGACTGCCGGGAATACCGAAGACATATTCCACGCCGAAGCTTTCGAGATATTGGACAATAAGATCACTGAGGTTCATGACAGGGCCTCCTTAACGAGCACCGCCCGCGGTGCGTCGCAACATGTATTCAGACAAAACAGCAACCGCCGAAAGCTAAAATCGGCGCTACATATTAACACGATTACCCATACCTGAAAGGTGATTTTTTTCCATTTCCAGCAACTCCGGCACATGGATTCCGCGCGCCTGTCGCGCATCGTTCACCACCTCGTTCCCAACAACATCCTTTTTCCGTATCCCCATATACACAAGGATATACACAGGGCTCCATACCGTTACCATTTTGCGCTATGATGAAAGAGTCACAAGAGCAAAAGCGACTCCCTGTCATATTGGGGAGAATGACATATCAGATACTTATGGACGACAAACGACGATTGGTGCAATGATCGATTATCGGCCGCGAGTTTCCTGCCACTGCGTATAAAAGGAAAGGCAAACCGCTTGCACAAATACGCTTCTCCCGCAGCCCACGGCACCATCATCGCAGAACTGTCCCGCAGGCTATGTCCGCTTCCACTGACAATCGCCGGGATGCTGTTAGCGGTGCTGTTCTATTTCTGCCTAGGTCCATGTCTGGCTGCCGAACCGTTGCGCCTTGAACTGCTGGGGCTGGAAGGCGACCTGCGCGCCAATGTGGAGGCGGCCCTGGCCTTCCCCTCGGGACTGGTGCGCGATGACCAGGTCGACCGCCGCTGGATGACGCGCTTCGTACAGCAGGTACCGAAGCAGGTCGCGGAGGCCATGCAGCCCTTCGGTTATTTCCGCCCGGTGATCGATACCCGGCTCGCGGAAACCGACGGCAGCTATCTGATCACCGTCACAGTCGAAGCGGGCGAACCGGTGCGGGTAACGAAACTGCGGGTGGAGGTCACCGGCCCCGGTGCCGCCCGGGGTGCCTTGACCCGACTGGCGGAAAATTTTCCGCTGCATATCGATGCTCCACTCGACCAGTCCGCCTATGAAAAAGCCAAACAGGAACTGCAAAGTCAGGCCCTCGACCTGGGTTACCTGGACGCCGAATTCAGCGTTCACGAAATCCGCATCGATGTCGCCGCTCTGTCCGCCGAAATCGACCTGGAGCTGGCCAGCGGCCCGCGGTATTACTTCGGCGAGGTGCGCTTCCGGGGTGCAGAAAACTATCCGGATGCTTTTTTGCGACGGTTTTTAACCTTTCATCCGGGGGACATCTTCTCCTACGCCAGTCTCGGCCAGACCCAGTTGCAGTTTCTCGATGCCGACCGTTTCAGCGAAATCCGGCTGCTTCCGGATCGCCAGAACGTCGTCGATGCGCGCGTTCCCATCGATGTTGTACTCACGCCTTCGCCATCACGCCGGCTGCAGCCCGGTATCGGCTATGGCACCGATACCGGTGCCCGCATGTCGTTGCTCTATCGGGATCTGAACATCTTCAACCGGGGCCACGAACTCGAGCTCAAGGCCAACCTGGCCCAGGACGCCCAGACCGCCGGGGGCGCTTACATCCTGCCCGACCCGCAAAGCCTGGACAGCTACACGGCGTTGCGCCTGACGTTCGAACGCGAGGATGTCGACACCTTTCTCTCCAGCAAGATCACCGGCGAGGTGGAACGCGCCTGGGACTTGAAAAAGGGACGTAAATTCTCCATCTACCTGCAGATTTTCCAGGAGGATTTTACCGTCGGCGACGAAGACAACAGCCTGCGCATGGTGCTGCCCGGGGCGCGGTTCTCCCACCGCCATTACCGCAGCCTGATTCGTCCTAAAAACGGCTACAGTTACACCCTCGAGGTACGTGGCGGTCACCAATATCTCGGCTCGGACACCGGCCTTCTGCAGATGCTGGCCTCCGGGAAAATCCTGCTGGCCCTGCCGGGACGGTTTTCCCTGCTGGCACGTGTGGATAGCGGCTGGACATTGCAAAACGAACCGTTGGACGAGGTACCGGCTTCGCTGCGTTTTTTTGCCGGGGGCGACCAGAGTGTGCGCGGCTATGCCTATCAATCCCTGGGCCCCAAGGACAGCGACGGAGACGTGGTTGGCGGCAAATATCTGCTGGTCGGCAGCCTGGAACTGGAACGCGCCCTCGGTTCGAAATGGGGACTGGCGGCCTTTTACGATACCGGCAACGCCTTCGATGAACCCAACCAGATCAAACTGGCTCAGGGGGCCGGGCTGGGCCTGCGCTACTACACACCGGTAGGGCCGGTGCGCCTCGATGTCGCACGACAGATCGGCGAAGACGACCCCTCCTACCGCATCCATTTAAGCATCGGGTATAACTGGTGAAACGCTACGTACTCCATATTCTTGGCGGGCTGGTACTGCTGGGCACTCTGGCCTTCGTGTTCGGGTGCTATTGGGTGATGGCCACAGCCGGGGGCTCCGCCTGGCTGATCCGTACCGTGGCAAGCCGCATGCCGGAGACCGTTGCCGTCCAGACCGTCGAGGGGCGTCTTACCGACGAACTCAGATTGTCCGGCCTGGAAGTGCGCTGGACCGGGGGCACAGCGACCATCGGCCGGCTGACATGGCGCTGGCGCGCCGCCGGGCTGCTGCACAGAAACGTGCGCATCCGCTCTCTGAACCTGGAAGATGTGACCCTTGTCACAATCCCCGAAAAAGACCAGCCACGCGAACCCCTTGATCTGGCCTGGCCCGAGCTGCCCGGCTGGATGCAGAAAATCCACGTCGCCCTGGACGATGTGCAGATCAAGCGACTCAGATGGCAACAACCGGATGGGCCCTCGTTTTATCTGCAAGGACTGGCCGCCAAGGCCCGTTGGACGGGACGGCGACTGCGCATCCCGATAGTTACGGCACTGAGCGATGCGGGGGCATGGACCGCCCGTGCCGCAATCGACTGGCACCAACCGGGACTGCGACTAAAAGGGGCAGCGCTGACCAAACCGGACACGCAAACCGCTGTGCCCCTGATTCTGGCGCTGACCCTGCAGCCCGGGGAGCAACCCGGGTCGCTGACCGGCACTCTGCATGCCGGCGCACAGGCGCCTGCGGCAGGTATTCTGCAACTGGCCACGCCCTTTGTCGTGACACCGACCGACCTGAGGCTGGACAACTTCGACCTGCGGAGCTTGTCATCGACAGGCTCCCTCCACGGCAAGGTGCGCCTTGACTGGGCCGAACCCAAACCCCGGCTCGAACTCTCCGCCGACCTGAAGAACCTGGATCTGGCCACACTGGCAGGGCAGACGACCCATCTGGATGGACACCTGACGCTGAAGGCTGACCCGGATGCCTATGCGGGAACGCTGGCACTGAACAACCGGGCGACGCAATGGCGGGATCTCCGGCTCGAAACCTCCTTCAGCGGTAATCGCCAGAATTTAGATCTCACCGATCTCAACATCCATGGGCTGGATGGCACCATCGACGGCGATGCCAATGTGCGCTGGACACCGCAACTGAGCATCCGCGGCAAACTCAGCGGCCATGACCTCAACCCCCAACGTGCCGGTCTGGCCTGGCCGGGCAACATCAACCTGCAGGCCGAGGGCGTATGGAGTCGCCTCGATCAGGGCGGTATGAGCGCCAGGATTGACGCCCGTTTGCTGCCGAGCACCCTGCGCGACGCCCCCTTGCAGGGGCAAATCCGGGCCCGGCTGCAAAACGAGGACGTGCAGATCGACACCTTGCAGCTGCAAAGCCGGGGCCTCGACCTCACCGCACGGGGGCGACTGCAGCAGCGTATCGACTTTGCCGCCAGGGTCGATGACCTGGCCAGCCTTGTGCCGGAACTGACCGGAGCCATGCAGGGACGCGGCTGGATACGCTGGCGCAACCAACAGGTGGCCGGCGAGCTCAACGGCAGCGGGCGCGCCCTGCAACACGGCCAGCTCGGGGTTCGAAATCTTCGTTTTTCCGCCGCCCTGGCAGCGAACCGCAGCGGCTCCCTCGAGGCCGACCTGACGGGGTTGCAGTACAATGATGTTCAAATTTCGGCCCTTTCCATCCGCGGCAACGGCCGTCCCGAACAGCATAGCCTGAGCGCCCGCATCACCCTTCCACGGCAGACACAGCTGAAGCTGACCGCCGCCGGCGGCTACGAAAAATCCGCATGGCAAGGATCTGTGACCGAACTGACCCTGCGGGATGCCATCGACACCTTGAACCTGGCTGACCCCGCCGCATTGAGCGTGTCGCAAAAAGGACTCAAGCTTGCCGCACTGCGCCTGACAGGCACCTCCGGTGAAGCCCTCTCGGCAGCGGCGCAAATCCAATACGCGCCCCTGATCGGCCGAGGGCAACTCGCGTGGGAACAACTTCGCCTGGCCCATGCGCAAGCCTGGCTGGACGGCACCAAAATCACCGGTAACAGCAGCGGCAACGCCTCATGGGAACAAACCGCCGATGGAGCTTTCGCACTGCTTGCCGATCTAAAGACCGCTGGTTCCCTCGAGCGCGAGGGACGGCAACTGCACCTGGCCGGGGCCGAAGCCAGCCTGTCATGGACCCCCGCGCGATTACAGGCCGAGCTCCATGCGGACCTCAAGCAAGGGGGACGGCTGCAAGGGCGTATCCAGGGCGGGCGCAGCACATCCATGACCCTGCCGGAACAGGCCGACTGGCAATGGCTCTGCCGGGATCTGGACCTGCAACTGTTGGCGCCCTGGCTGCCCTCCGGCATCGCCATCCAGGGTATCCTCTCCGGTCAATCCACAGGAAAACTGCTGCCCGGCCGGCAACTGATCGCCGACGGCCGGATAACCGTCACCGGCGGTCAGATCGCGACCGACAAGGAGCAGGGACAGATCACCGTCCCGGTACAAAATGCCGAGCTGAACTGGAACTGGCGCGGTGAGGAGCTTTCTGGCCAAACCGAGGTGCAATTGGGGGATTACGGTCATCTGAACGGCAGTTTCCGACTGCCGATTCCGGCGCGTATGCCCGTAAAACCGGCGCAACAGGGGGCACTGGACATAATCATCGACGGCCGCAGCACCGAGTTGGGGCTGTTTGCCGCGTTGATGCCCGGAGCGGTGCAGGAATCCCGCGGGCGCGTCGAAATCAAACTGCGCGGAGACGGTACCTGGCAACAACCGCAACTGAATGGACAGGTACAGCTGCTCGAAGCCGGCGCCTATCTGCCCATAGCCGGCCTGGAACTGCAAAAGGTGAATATCCTGGCACGTCTTGACGGGGATCGTATCCTGCTCGACAACCTGTCCCTGCAATCCGGTAAAGGAACCCTGCGGGGCAAAGGCTCCCTGCAGTTGCACGATTGGAAACCCGGCAACTACAACGTGACCCTGAAGGGCCAGGGCGTGCAACTGGTCAATCTGCCGGAAATACAGATACAGGCCGATCCGGACCTGCTCATTACGGGTTCAACCTCAGAGCTGAAGGTCACCGGCACTGTCAAACTGTCGGAAGTCATGATCCGGGACAATAAAAAACCGTCGCTCATCACTCCCAGCGACGATGTGGTCATGGTTGGCGAACAGTCCCCGGAAAAACCTTCCGCCGAATTCCCCATTCAGGCCGATATCCGACTGCTGCTGGGAGACCATGTGCTGGTCAAGGCCTCAGGCCTCGACGCCCGCCTGACGGGAGAACTGCACTTAAGCTCCATCGACAGCAATGCCCTGACCGCCAATGGACGCATCGCCGTGGCCGAAGGGATGTACGCCGCCTATGGCACCCGGCTGGACATCACGCGCGGCAATCTTCTGTTCAACGGGCCGCTTGCGCAACCGACCCTGGATATCGTCGCCCTGCGCACCGTCGGCAAGATCAAGGCGGGGGTCCAGGTCAGCGGCACGCCCCGCCTGCCGGTGGTTAAACTCACTTCCGAACCGGCCATGTCCGACAGCGACCGGCTGGCGTATATCGTACTGGGCCGGGCTTCGGCGCGCAATGCCGGGGAAGCCGATCTGTTGATGACCGCCGGCGGGCTGCTGCTTTCCCAGGGGGAATCGGTGGTCATGCGCGATCGCCTCAAACGGCAACTGGGAGTCGATGTCCTGGGCTTTGAAACCGGCAGCGCCACCGGCCAGGACGATGTCTCCAGCTCGATGCTGACCATCGGCAAGTATCTCAGTCCCAGCCTGTATGTCAGTATCGGCCAGTCCCTGTTCGCCAATACCCAGGAATTCCGATTGCGCTACAGCCTGGGCAAGCACTGGCAACTGGAATCGACCACCGGCGAGGAAAGCGGCGTAGACCTGTATTACAAGATTGAATTCCGGTAAGCAAACTATTCACCGCAGAGCACGCAGAGAACGCCGAGAAGACCCACCGTTAGTTTGCCGTGCCGCTGGTTTCCGGGCGGATGCATTGTACAATTGGTACCAGAAGCAAAAAAACGAAGCCCGCTGCTTACCGCAAGGAGACGGCGCATGATTCTGGTAGCCCCCTTTCATGGCTTGGCCATGGCCGACCAGCCCTTTGAGATTGTGGAACGCAAGGGAATCGGACATCCCGACAGCATGTGCGACGCCATGCTGGAAACCATCTCCCAACAACTTTCGCGATACTATCTGAAAGAGTTCGGCGCGGTGCTGCACCATAATATCGACAAAGGCCTGCTTAGCGCCGGCAGCGTTGAAAAATGGTTCGGCGGCGGCCGCATACTCAAACCGATGGAATTGATCATCGGAGACCGGGCGACGGTCGAGGTCAAAGGCCACAAGGTTCCCGTAGCGGATATCACCGAAGCGGCCGTGCGGGACTGGTTGAATCGGCACATGCGCTTTATCGATCCGGAACGCCACCTGATCTGCCGGTCGGTGCTGGCTCCCGGCTCCGCAGAACTCACCGATATCTTCGCACGCCGGGGCCAGGTGCATGCCGCCAACGACAGTTCCGCAGCCGTCGGTTATTACCCCCTGAGCCCCACGGAACAGGCGGTGCTGGCTCTGGAGAACTATGTCAACGGAAGCGACTTCAAATCCCGGCACCCCGAAACCGGTGAGGATGTCAAGGTCATGGGAGTGCGGCGCGGCCGACACGTCGATTTCACCGTTGCCATGCCGTTAATGGCACGTCTTATCGCTAGCGAACAGGCCTACTTCGAGCGCAAACGCGCTATCCTGACCGACCTGCAGCGGTTCGCCGCCACCCTGCCGGGTTTTGACGATGCCACGGTTCATCTCAACACCCTCGACCAGGCCGGCCGCGGGCTGGGCGGCGTCTACCTGAGTCTGCTCGGCACATCCGCCGAAGATGCCGATTCCGGCCAGGTCGGTCGGGGGAACCGGGTCAACGGACTTATCCCCGTCGGGCGCCCCATCGGCACCGAAGCGGTCGCCGGCAAGAATCCGGTCAGTCATGTCGGCAAGATTTACAACGTGCTGGCACACCAGGCGGCACGCCGCATTTACCAAAGCATCCCCGATCTGCAGGAGGTCTACGTGTTCCTGGTCAGCCAGATCGGCGCACCCATCGACCAGCCACAAATGCTGGCGGCGCAGATCCTGCCCGCAGCGGGGCAGCCATTTGAACCGATCCGGCAGTCCGCCCAGACGATTCTGGCGGAAGCGCTGGCAGGGGTGGAACCGCTGTGCAGGGAGTTGATCGAAGGGAAACATCCGGTCTGTTAAGGCTGGGATAATTACTCAAAGCCATTCCAAAGCATTCACCGCAGAGTACGCAGAGAGCGCAGAGAAAGAGTTGTTAGGGAATAATTCCTCTGCGAACTTTGCGGTCTCTGCGGTAAATGTTTTTTTTCTGAAAACCAGCATCTTAAACGGTAGATAAACGCATGCCCCGGGGATAGCGAATCCCCGGGGCATGGCTTTTTGGCAATGATACAGTGCAACCGCAGGTTGCCTGTATAGCATCGGAATCAGGCCAGATATTTCTTCAGATCTTCCGCCTTGGGTACCTTGCCGGCCACTTTGACTTCGCCATCAACAGCCAGGGCCGGCGTCATCATGACACCAAACGCTGCGATATCCTTGATATCCGATACCTTGACCAGCTCATACTCGATGCCAAGCTGCTTCGCGGCGGTTTCGGCGTTCTCCAGAAGCGTCTGGCATTTTTTGCAACCGGTACCGAGAATCTGAATCTTTTTCATGGTTAAAACCTTTCCCTTGATACAGTTTTGTCGAATAGACCACTCTGAAGCAAATCAGCCCCAGAATGTTCCGAAAATCAATCCGCTGACCGTCGCCATCACCACCACCAACGCTACGAAAGCCAGGGTTTTTTTAGTGCCCATGACACTGCGAATGACCAGCATATTCGGCAGGCTCAAAGCCGGCCCCGCCAGCAGCAGGGCCAGCGCCGGACCCTTGCCCATGCCTGCGCCGAGCAACCCTTCGAGAATCGGCACCTCGGTAAGGGTGGCGAAATACATGAAGGCGCCGGCTACGGAAGCGAACAGGTTGGCCCCCAGGGAGTTGCCGCCAACGGAACGGGCCACCCAGTCCGAAGGGATCAGCCCCTCGGAGCCGGGACGACCCAGCAGCGCTCCGGCGATAACCACCCCGATAAGCAACAATGGCAGGATCTGCCTGGCAAAACCCCAGGAGGTTTCGAACCATTCCTGCATTTCCTCGCCTTCGGTATTGATGATCACCGAAAGACCGATCACGCCGACCACGAAAGCAATGCCCGGGATCTGCGGAAACAACACCGCCAGCAACCCGGTCAGAAGCGCGAGCAGCAGGATTTTCCACCAGCGCACCTGAAACCAGCGCACCAGAATCCAGCCCAACAGCGCGGCAAAGGCTCCGGTCACCGGCCACTTGGCTGCATAAATCAGATGCCAGAGACCGGTTTCCGCCGACGGCCGGCCCCAATTAGCAAACACCAGGATACCGACCATGGCCGCGAAATAGATGGCATTCTGCCATAACGGGCGGGACACCTCCGGTTCCGGCATGGCCACGGTAGCCTTGACCTTTTCCAGCTCTTCATGACGAAACAAAAAGTGCATGCAGAGACCGATGACGATACTGAACAGAACCGCACCGACGGCGCGCGCTATGCCGATTTCCGGACCGAGGATTCTGGCCGTCAGAACCACCGCCAGGATATTGATGGCGGGACCGGAATAAAGAAAGGCACAGGCCGGTCCCAGCCCGGCGCCCATGCGGTAAATGCCGGCGAACAACGGCAGGATGGTGCAGGAGCAGACCGCCAGCACCGCCCCGGAAACGGAAGCCACCCCGTAAGCGAGCACCTTGTTGGCCCGGGCTCCCAGATATTTCATCACCGAAGCCTGGCCGACGAACACGCCCACCGCCCCGGCGATGAAAAAGGCCGGCACCAGGCACAGCAACACATGCTCGCGGGCGTACCATTTGACCAGGTAAAGGGACTCCCACAGCGCATTGTGCAGACGTTCGAGACTGCGCAGCCAATCGACGGGCAGGTAATAACACAGGATAAATCCGCCGATGATCAAAGCCAGTGACTTCCATTCCCTGATCCATTTCATAGTCGGACTCCTTTACGTCGACACCGTCGCCACGGAACCATGCTTCGCCTTACTGCAATTTACGGATGCACTGCAGGAAATTCAGAATGCAGGGAGTGCGCAAGCTGTAGAAAACCTGGTTGCCGCGCTTTTGGTTGGCTACGATGCCGGCGTTTCTGAGTTCCCGCAAATGACGCGAAACGGTGGAGATATCCGCGTCGATCTTTTGCGCCAGGTCGCAGACGCATTTTTCGCCCTCGGCCAGATCCTCGACGAGAACAATCCGGGTCGGATGGGCGAGCGCTTTAAAAAAATCGCTGCAATACTCAAGATCATCGTTGTTTTGGGTCACGATCGCTGCCTCTCGATATTTATTGCCTATTTGTACAATAAGACAAATAGATGCCCGATTGTCAAGGTTTAACAATCCGGAATTCACCACCGGCGACAGCTTATCGCTCAAGGCCCTCACTGGTTACACTTGCGGCGGAACTTGTTCGGCGAGGAAGATTGAGGGTATACTGCTGCTGAAGATTGCTCAGGCTGGGAAAAAAGGTTGCGAACCCGGAGTATTTTCCGTGAAACATGCTGCCAAGAAAAAACATATGGAATTGGAACTGCCCGGCGGTGCCCGGCGTCTGCTGCTGCACTCCTGCTGCGCACCATGCGCCGGGGGGATTCTCGAAACTCTCGTTGAGGCCCGGGTAGCGGTAACGCTGTACTTCTGCAACCCCAATATCCATCCGCGCGATGAATATCGGAAGCGCAAGGAAGAACAGAGGGATTTTGCGGTCAAGCTCGGCGTCGATTTTGTGGATGCCGATAACGACCCGGCGCCCTGGTTTCGTGCGGTTTCCGGCCTGGAGGAGGAAGCTGAACGCGGCGCGCGTTGCGGCGTCTGTTTCGAGATGCGGCTGGCGTCCACAGCTGCTTATGCCGCGGCGCACGGTTTCGAGGTCTTCGCCACCACCCTGGGGATTTCCCGGTGGAAAGATCTGGCGCAGGTCAATGAGGCGGGCCTGACGGCTGCCGCCGCTCAGCCGGGCGTCAGCTTCTGGCCCTTCAACTGGCGCAAGGCCGGCGGTTCCCAGCGCATGATCGAAGTTTCGCGACGCGAGGGATTTTATCACCAGCAATACTGCGGCTGTGTCTTCAGCCTGCGCGATACCAACCGTTGGCGCCTGCAGAAAGGCCAGGACATCATTCAACGGGATATTACCGCATATGACCGGTGGATAAAGTCCTAGTCGCTGGTTTGCGATAGAAACAACAAAAGGCCGCCCGTCATCAAAACGGGCGGCCTTTTATCTATCGAGATATGCGTATGCTGACAAAAAGCCTAGCCGAGAATCTCCCGCACTTTCAGCCCCAGGGATATCGGGGTGAAAGGCTTGGCCAGAAAGGCGTCCTTGCTGGTTTCAGAATCCTGAATGGCCTGAGTGTCCTGCGGATAACCGGACACATAAAGAACCTTGAGATCGGCCTTGCGGCCTCGCAACTCTGCCACCAGGGTCGGGCCGCTGCCACCGGGCATGACAACGTCGGTCAGCAGCAGATGAATGGCGTCGTCATAGGTTTCAAAAACCTGCAACGCCTCATGGATATCGCAAGCTTCCAGGACATTATAACCGTTACCGCGCAGAACCATGTGAGCAAGATCCCGGACGGACTCGTTATCTTCCACCAGCAGAATGGTTTCACTGCCCTTGATGGGTAAACTGCTACATTCCTTGGCGGCACGGTCATGGACCGGACTGTCGACGCGCGGCAGATAAATCTTGAAAGTCGTACCCATACCCGGCTCGCTGTACACATAAATGTGCCCCCCGCTTTGCTGCACGATGCCGTAAACCGTGGACAGCCCCAGGCCGGTGCCTTTGCCGGTTTCCTTGGTGGTATAGAAGGGTTCAAAAATCTTGCCCATGATTTCGGGATCCATACCGATGCCGGTATCGGTAACGGACATCATGACATAATGACCGGGCGCCAGACCGGTATGCCAGGTGGAATAGATTTCATCCAGCTCGATATTGATGGTTTCGATAGTCAGTTTGCCACCCTCGGGCATGGCATCGCGCGCATTCACGGCCAGGTTGACGATCACCTGCTCGATCTGGCCGCGATCGGCGTTGACCAGCCCCAGACGGGGATCCCGCAGCACTACCAGGTCGACATCGGCACCGAGAATCCGGTGCAACATTTTTTCCATATCGGCCGTGACCCCATTGAGGTCCATCTCTTTGGTCTGCATGACCTGGCGCCGACTGAAGGCCAGCAGCTGACTGGTCAGCGAAGCGGCCTGCTCGCCCGCCTTGACGATCTGCTCCAGACAACCCTGCAGCGCTTCATCCGAATATTTCTGCAACAGATACTGACTGTAACCGCTGATCACCGTCAGAAGATTGTTGAAATCGTGGGCCACCCCGCCGGCCAGGCGTCCCATGGCTTCCATCTTCTGCGCGTGGAGAAACTGTTTCTGTAGATTTTTAAGGTCGGTGTTATCGAACAAAAACCCTTCGATGCCCGTAAGTTGCCCCTCTTCGTTGAATTGCCCAAGCAGATTGGCGATGAGCTGCAAAGGGCTGCCGTCGCATTTACAGCCTTCGATGTCGCAATACTCCATCTTTTTCTGCTGCTGAAGAATCTCAAAAAAGATCCCGGGATCCTTGCCGTGAAAGAACAACTCGAAGAAGTCTTTCTCCAAGGCCTGTTGCCGTGAATCGAAACCGAAAATGCGCAAAAAGGCTGGGTTGCAGTCGACCAGCTGTCCGTCGATGCCGACCACGAAATCCCCCGTCAAATCGTTTTCAAAAAAGTGCCGGTAACGGGTCTGGGTTTCGCGCAAGTGCTCCAGGGCCATTTTTTCTTTGGTGATGTCCCGGCCCACCGATTGAAATTCCACCAGACGTCCCTGCTCATCAAAAATCGGACAATCGCACCAGCTTTGCCAACGGATCCGGCCTTTGGTGTCGTATACCTTGACTTCCACGACCTCCAGCCTCGGATTTTGAGCTTGCGAAGCCACATGGGCGGCAAGGTCAGGGCGGAACTCTTGCGGGCAGTTATCGAGGAATCGGGTGCCGAGCAATTCGGCGCGGGTTTTGCCGAAAAACCGGCAATAGGCGGAATTGACAAAGGTAAGGGTGGTATCGGGTTGCCAACGACAAACCAGGTCGATCTGACTTTCGACCAGGGTCCGGTATTGCCTTTCGCTGGCATGCAGGTTTTCCAGCGCGGCTTTACGCTGATTGATATCGCAAAGTTGTTCCGCAACCATGGTAAGCTCGCCGGCCTCGTCGAAGATGGGAAAACAGCGAACCTCCAGATGACCGACGCGGGCATTATATTTCTCGGTAACCAGGGGTTTTCCGGTACGGAAAACCTCCATCACGTGACAAGGCTGACAGGGTCCGTTCTGCCCGGGATAAAAGACCTCGTAGCAGTGGGGCTGTCCCGTTCTTTTGTCCTCGGGAACATAATCGTACCCCCCGCGCCAGTTGCACATGACAAGGCGGTGATTACGATCGACGACAGCAAGCAGGTCGGAAATATCGGAGAAAAGCCGCTGATAGAGGGATGGTTTGGTCATAACTTCAAGACACCATTTCGAAGGTGAAATCAGGCAGTTTTCGAGTCAGCCATAAAACATGATCGCCATGACGGTTTTCCGTTATAGCGCGAAACATGAACATTATAAAGAGTTAAATTTTACCACAGTTGGTATAAGGATTGGCAACGATACAGATCACGGCGCTGTTTAACCGTCACTTGGCAGTAATCCAGCAGCCGCTGGCCAGATGGATGAGGCAATCGGTGCAGCGGTTGTAGAGATAAGTCCAGGCTGTCCTGGGCATGTGATCGGCAGTCATCACAACCACTTCGGCGCGCCTGTATTCATGGGGTTCCGGAAACTGCGGGCCGACCTCTTCATAGACATCGAGCCGCGCCAGCAGAACTTCCGGGTGGCGCATCCGAAAAAGCTCCCCCCGAACGCGATCCTCGGGACACGTGGAGAGCACGGCACCGGGGTAGTGCCCCACTTGGTACAGACGCCCCTGCAGCCGGGCAGGCCCCAACAAAGAGGCCTGCCCGGCCAGCAGTTCATGAGCTCCGCCGTGCTGCTGCAGGGTTCCGTAAACAAAAAGCAGATCCGGCACGGGACTTATTCGGCCGTCGACGGTTCCGTCAGGGGAGGACGCCAGGTTTCCGACAGGCGTTCCTTCAAAAAGGCGTTCAGAAGGCTGTCGAACAGCTGCAGCCCTTCTTCGAGCAGGTACATGCGCTCAAAAAAGACCGCCATGCGCTCGCTGTGCTGATCGGTCAAAGCGTCTTTTTCCAGTTTGACAGCCGGGCAGCGGTAGGATCCGAACTGAAACAGTTCGCCCTTAAGGGTCATTTTCCACTGCAGTTCGCCCTTCTCCAGATACAGGGTGCCCTCGCCGATATCCTTGCCGGTATCGAGAGCGGCCAGCGCTTCATCAAAGCGGTCCTGAGGACCGGCCACGGTGATCTTCTGGGTCCCCTCTTCGTGGCCGCCGGTCAGCACCAGACGATCGTTGAGATAGGCAACGAAACTTTCTCCGTCAAGGGCCGGACCTGGTTGGGTGACGCGATAGTCGGATCCGGAATTCAGGGTGCGGTCGACCAACCAGCGCAAAAAGTCCCAGCCCAGCCAGAGATTGTCCTTGATCTGATCGAGCACGGTATCGTTAACCGCACGATTGAGCTGCTGCAGCCCCTCCTTGTGGTTGTCGTCGAGCACCGCTGCGGCCCGGGCCATGGGATGCACCGCCACCAGACGCAACCCCTCGAAGGAAGTTTTGAAAAGATTTTCGAAAAGCTCGAGGGTCTGGCCGTTAAGGGTGGTCACCGTAAGGCGTCCGCTTTGGGTATCCCAGACGGCATCGAACGTCGCCGGAGACGGCAAGGTTCGGGACAACAGGGTGCCGCGCACCGCCTCGCGCAATTCCTCGCGCTTGTTTTTGGGAACCCGCTGCAATCCGGGATGTTCGGCCAGAAACTTCTGCTCGGCACGTTCGAGATGGGCCTTGAGCAGGCCGCCGGGAATACGGCGCCGGTCGCGCCGCAGACTGAAGGTGAGGTAATGGTCGCGGGCGTAGGCATCGGGCTCCTCGAAATCCCACGCCTCGAAATCGTCCAGATGCACCCAGCCGGTCGACTGTTCCTCGCTGCTGCCTTCAATACTCTGAAAAGCATGCCCGGCCAGACACTGACCTGCCCATTCGATAAGATTCTCCGTCGGCAGTTCACCGACGACGCTGAACTGACAGATACTGACAGTATTGGATAACAGACCCATGGGATCCTCCTTATTTATAAATGGTTATCGTGCCATCACTCTTGTCAATAGGGGAAAAACACCATACCAGAGCGATGGCTGGTTCCCGAAAACATGCAGATTACAGGCCGAAACGGTGCAACAGGTATATGTCGGGAAGATGCGGGATAAAGGCTACAGGAAATACAATGTTTGTCCCTTTGAGGCAAGGAAATTCTGGACGGCGAGCCTCAGTCGGGCCTGTCCTGTTTCAGCCGTGGTGCCAGCAAACGGAACAGCATGGGAAACAGGATACTGGCCAGCACCGCCGTCAATACCAGCATGCCGTTAAGCGAAGGCGACAGCAGGCCCATTTTTTGTCCCAAGGTGCCGGCCACCACCAGCAGGGACAAGGGCGCCGCCAGCAGCAAGCCCATGCCGCATGCCTCCGTACCGCGCAAGCCGAACAGGCGCGCCGGCAGCAACGGCAGCAGCTTGGCGACCAGCAACAACACCGTCAATCCCAGGGCGAGCAAGACGGTTTGCGGCGAACCCAGCAGGGCGGGATCGAATGCGGCGCCGACACCGATGAAGAAAAACGGCGTAAGAAAACCGAAGCCGATGGCGTTGATCTTATCCTCGAAACGGCCCTTGCTCTTGAAAACGTGACTGAATATTACGCCCCCCATAAAAGAACCGAGGATCGGCTCGACACCGGCGGCGTAAGCGGCCAGGCCACCGGCAAACGCCACGGAAATAACCAGACGGATGCCTTCTTCGGTGGGGTCCTCGCTGCGCATGACGCGCGCGACATGATTCGGATGCCACCAGGCCGCCAGATACAGCAGTTTCAGGGCCAGTGCTGCCAGGCCCAGCAAGGCCACGAGTTTCAATAATTCTAAAAGCGCATGCGGAGTCAGTCCGTAATGATGGAAGATGTCGAGCAAAGTCAGCACCAGTATCGAAATCAACTCGCCGGCCAGCGCCACGCCCAGAATATCGCGCCCCAGGGGGCGCTGTAACAGACTCGACTCTTTGAGCACCGGGATGACGATGCCGGCGGAAATCATGGCCAGGACAACGCCGAGGTACCAGGGCAGCCCCATGAGGTGCAGCAACGGCGGCATGACGACAAAGGCCGGCAGAGGAATCAGCACATAGCGCAATACACGCCCGCTGCTTTGAAGCTCCCGCAGCGACAATTCCATACCGGCGATGAACATCAGGTAGATCAGGCCGAGTTCCTTGAGCAACTCGAACCATTCGGGCTGAGACGCCAGCACGGTATTGAACAGCACCATGCCGTAAACGATTTCGAGAGCCGCCGACGGTACCGACAAGCGCCGTGCCGCCAAGGGCATGACCGCCGCGCCGAATACCACCGTAACGAGAGTGACCAGCTGCTCAGCCATAGCTCAGAGAGTCTCCTGGTCCGCCGGCAACAACAGGGTCGAAATGTTGGCCCGGTCCACTACATGCCAGGGAACGTCGGGGTCGAGCCAATCCGGCCACAGACGCGGCTGACGCCATTCGCCGATATTGGCGACAAGCAGCTTGTGCTCCTGCAGCGCTTCGGAAAAAACCGCGATGGGGTTGCCCTCCACCAGCGTCTCGTGTATTTCGGTGCGATAGATGTGGCGCAGGCGATCGATGGTTTTGCAGATTCTTTCACAGCCGCTCAACTCATCATTGGAGGCAATGTATTCCGACGGTTTACAAACCAGCGCTTCAAGATTGAAATGCAGCGGGGCGGCGATCTCCAGGGCGGTCTGCATACTGGCCTGCAACTGGCCCTCAGCCATACAGGGGAGCGCCATGCGCTGATAGGGAAAGGTTCCGCCGCTGACCAGCAAAGGCGCCCGGAACACCAGGGAAAGCCGCATCAGCAGACTTTTGCGCGACTGGCCCAAGGCGGGGTTTTTAAAACCGCGACGCAGATGAGTGCGAGCCAGGACCACCAATCCCACCTTGCCCGTCGGCCCCGGAGCTACCGCCGGGTCGGCGAGCAGATCCGCCAGAGAGATCTGACGCAACTCGAAATGCCCGAGTCCCTGGGCGGCCAGCAAAGTACGGGAGCGCTCCAGATCACTGTCCCGCATCGAGCAAAGAACGACCGACGTCTGCGCCAGGGGAAAGGTCTTGACGATATAGGCCAGCTCGGCAAAATAATCCTCCGGTTCGCCGCCGAACAACAACGCCAGGGTACGGTCGCCGAATTCCAGGGGAAACTGCACGAAGCGGAAGGTCAACATCTCGGAGACGGTTTTCAGAACCCGCGGATCGCCGAGAATGATCAACTTGTCGCCGGGCTTGAGCACGGTGTCGTCACGGGGGATAACAATCGCCTCGTCTCGGTAGATGATGCCGATGCGCCACCGGCGGGGCCGGATACGGCCGATGGTATTATGGGCCAGACGGGAGTTGGGATGGATCTCGACTTCGAGGATTTCGTTTTTACCCAGGCCGACGCCGTGCACCGTCTTGGTTTTATGCTCGAGCCGGTTGCGAAGACCGATGGCGCTGACGCTGAAGATGTTTTCCACTTCGACGCCAAGCTCTTCCATGGCCGCGATACCCGCGCGGGTAATCCCGATAGCGTACACCTGGCGGGTGTCGAAATATTTTTTCACCACCCTGGCGACTTCGACATTGACTTTTTCAGTGGTGGCCGTGATGAGAACCGTATCGGTTTTCCTGACCCCGGCTTTTTCCAGAACCAGCCGGCTGGTGGCATCGCCCAACACGGTGCTGATGCCGTTGCTGCGAGCCTGCAGGGCGGCATCCAGGGCCTGCTGGTCCTGGTCGATCAAAACCAGTTCCCGATCGGGGGAGAGCAGGCGAATCAGCTTCTGACCGATGTTCCCGCCTCCGATGATGACATATCTGCCGGTAGCCATAGAATCTCCTTGAAAAAACGCATGCCGATTCGAGCCGAAGAGCATGTGAACCCAGTGTAAGTCCATTAAGGTTATTTGGCAAGAGGGCCAACGCCTCGCTGCAGCTCTCCTTTGACAGCAGAGCCACAGCGAGGCTATACTCTGTGAGTAAAAAGACTACTCAAGAGCCCCACAGGAGGCCGCGTGGACCCTTTTCTCAATGCGCAACTGAAATTGTTAGCGGAAAAAATCAACGCCCTCGGCAAGGAGAGTCTGGATGATATCCTGCATGCCCTGGTTAAGGCCGTCCACCTCATGACCGGTCGGAACACCTGCCGCATCTACCTGGAAGACCTGACCAGCGGCGCTCTGTGCGGCGCCATGGCCACCGGGCATCGGTCGGATATCGTCCGCGATCGATCTTTTCCCATCAACAATACCGAGTTTCCCGTCTCCCAGGTCTATCATACCCATGAAGACCTGCAGATCGCGGACATGAAAACGGCCGACAACCTTGTGGTCCGGCAACTGGCGGAGGATTTCAATATCCGTGCCGCATGCCATTTGCCGCTGGTGCACCACGGCCGCGCCGTTGGAGTCCTGGCGGTGGACAGCAGCCGTTCGGGACAAGTGCTCACCGACGCCCAGATTCGGCAACTGCGAAACTTTCTCGACGGCGTTATGGCCAATATCGACCAGGCCCGGCTGTACCATCAACAACTGGTTCTGTCCCGCTGGGTGGACGAAGCCAAAAAGAAGGAAGCCGCCCTGTGCATGGTCAAATCCGCCGTCAAGCTCATCGACAAACTGGCCCTGGCCGCGGTACTGGTGCCGACGCCCCTCGGCCCGGACAGCAGCGAGGAGTGCCTGCAGATCCTGTCGTCCTACGCCGAGGAACTGGAAGACAAGCAGGCCTATGAAAACCAGCGCCTGATCCACCTCGGCCCCGGCACCTCGCTGCTGTCGCGATACATCAACAGCACCGGCGTGATTGTCGACGACACCCTGCTGGAACCCCTCTACTTCCCCACCCTCTCCTCAGAGATGCTGCAAAAACGTTACCTGACCGAGGAACTCGGCCTCAAATCGCTGTACGTGGTACCGCGCTACGATCCGCGCACCCGCCGGGTCATCTGCCTGGTCAATTACTATACCCGCGGCACCCACCGCTTCAGCGAATTCGAAAAGGGTCTGCTGGAAGCTCACGCCGAAATGGCCCAACGCGTCATTCAGGAAATCGGCGACGAGCATGTCGAAATCAAGGTGCTGTCGGAAATCAACGATCTGCTGCACGAAAAACTCGAAGGCCTGCCCTCGTTTCTGAGCCGCGTACTGTCCAAGGCGACGGAACTCATCGGCGCCGACACCGGCAGCATCGCCCTGGTGCGCAAGGACCATAACCAGAGCTGGCTGGTGGTGGAGGAGCCTGACGGAAAACTGGTCGGCGCCAAAAGCAAGCAGCGCTTGAAAAAATACATCCCGCCGCTGCGGGTCGGCGGCACCGAACTGCCCCCGGAGCAGCGCAGCCTGACCGGCTACGTCGCTCATACGGGGCGCTCCTATATGGTGGCCGACGCCCTGGAGGAAATACGTACCGGCGGGTTTTACCACGAGGTCACCGATATCATCAAAAGCGAGCTGGGCGTGCCGGTGATCTGCGACGACGAGGTCATCGCCGTGATCTGCATGGACAGCCTGCGCCCCTACTATTTCAGCGACGAGCACAAACGCATCCTGCAGATCATCAGCCGCATGATCGCCCGCCATATCTCGGACCTGCTGTATATCGAAAAACTCACCGGCGAGGTAAGTCGCCTGGGCGGGGATTACGGCTACAAGGATCCCAACGTCTCGTCCTACAAACTCGGCAACATCATCGGCAATTCCGACAAGGCCAACGATATTGTCGCATTCATTCAGAGCATCACGCCGCCGCTGTTCAATCGTATCGCCATGTGGTTCAACAGCGACGTGCAGGAAGCGACCCTGGGGCTGCCCTCCATCCTCATCACCGGCGACACCGGCAGCGGCAAGGAATTTCTGTTCAACAACATCTACTCGCGTCTCAACCAGATGTACCAGCAGAACATCGACAGCAAAAGCGAACTGCCGGTGAAAAAGACCAACATCGCCGCCTACAGCGGAGAGTTGACCTATTCCGAGCTGTTCGGCCACAAACGCGGCGCCTTTACCGGTGCCCATGCCGACCGCAAGGGCATTCTGGAGGAAGCCCACGGCGGGCTGGTATTCCTCGACGAAATCGGCGACGCCGACCCCAAGACCCAGGTGCAGCTGCTGCGGTTCCTCGACAACGGCGGTTTCGTGCGCCTCGGCGAGAATCATACCCGCTACGCCCGGGTGCTGCTGGTGGCGGCCACCAACAAAGATCTGGGCCAGCTGATCCGCGAGGGCCGGTTCCGCGAGGATCTCTACCACCGTCTGTCGGAATTGGCCATCGAGGTTCCGTCCCTCAACGAACGGCGCGAGGATATTCCCGACCTGGCACTGCACTTCCTGGGCAAACTGCACCAGGTATACAAAAAGCCCGAAGAAACCGAGCAGACCGCGCCGATATTGAGCCGCGACGCGCAACTCCTGTTGGCGCAACACCACTTTGTCGGCAACATCCGCGAACTGCGCAGCATCCTGGTGCGGGCTTTGTTTTTCCGCAAGGGACGCAACATCGAAGAGGCGGATATCGCACGCGTACTGACCTCTCTCGGACCGCGCGGCGAAAAGCATTCCGCCGAAGAACTCACCAGCCAGGTGGCGCAGGAAACCCTCGACCGCATCGTACGCGGCGAAGACGACTTCTGGTCCGGCCTGCATGCGCCCTTCACCGAAAAGCGCATCTCGCGCGATGTGGTTACCGCGGTGATCGAACTGGCCAGGGAACGCGGCGCGGGCAGCATGCCGCAGATCGCCGAAATGCTGCGCGCCTGCGACAATACCAATGGGAACGGAGACGACAAGCGTCTGTTTTATAAATTCAAGAATTTCCTCTACAAGACGATTAAAATCGCATGATCCGCCTAAAGGGTTATGCCCGTCGGCTTGCTTGACAAAACCGCCATGGCTTCAGGCATGTTATACCTCCGGGGCTTCCATCGGCACGACGCGGAACTCCTTGATTTCCTCCCCGCGCAGTATGACCGCCTTGACCGGTTCGCCAATCGTCCACTCGGCCAGAAAATGATGGATGGCATCGATGTTGGACATGGGTTGGTCGGCCAGCGAAATAATCAGATCCCCCACGCGCAGACCGGCCCGGGCGGCCGGCCCCTGGGGGTCGAGCCCCGCCACCTCGACCACGGAGGCTTCATCCAGGTGCAGCTGCCGCGCAAGGGCGCGAGGCAGGGGGCGCTGCTGACCGGCCAGGCCCAGATGAGCCCGGCGCACCCGGCCGTGGGTGATCAACTGGGCCGCCACCAGACGGGCGGTGGCGGCGGGAATGGCAAAGCCGATCCCCTGGGCCTGGGCGATGATCGCCGTGTTGACCCCCACCAGCAGACCGTGGGCATCGACCAGCGGACCGCCCGAGTTGCCCGGGTTAAGCGGCGCGGTGTGCTGGATGATGTTTTCGATGAGCCGGCCCTGCTGGCTGCGCAGGGCACGGCCAAGCGCACTCACCACCCCGGTGGATACGGTGGAAGAGAAGCCGAAGGGATTGCCGATGGCGATGACCAGTTGCCCGACCCGCAACTGTCGCGAATCGCCTATTTCGACATAGGGCAGCCCGGAGCTTCCGGCACGCAATACCGCCAGATCGGTAGCCGGGTCGGTCCCGACCAGGTTCGCCTCAAGCCGGCTGCCGTCCTGCAGAATCACGGTGAAACAATCCGCGGCCTGCACCACATGATCGTTGGTCAGGATATAACCGTCGGGTGCGATGATGACCCCGGAACCGATCCCCGCAGGCTCAACGCCAGTCCCCCTCCGACCCTTGCCGGCAAAGACCCCCACCACCGCAGGCCCCACCGCCTCCGCCACGGTAATGACCGCCTGCGAATAGGCATCAAGGAGTTCGACCTGGGTTTCGGCATCCGGCCCCGGTCGACATGAGCCAGTCTGATCCTGGGAATCACGATGCTCTTTTTGCGGCCCATGGTTGTCTTTGGGATCCGTTGCCATGTTGCCTCCCTGTCGTTTTCTGCCCCCCCTTGCCAGATGAAGTCACCAGGGGTTCCTTTCAGCACGGTGCATCTTTTAAAAGTTTGCCCGTTGTAGCTGAATTGGCAAGCGAACAAGAGCTCCAAAGGACAACAGGTATCATCGGCCACCTGCGAAGCAGATGGCCGGACCCTAAAATACTGCGTACCAGGGCTCCGATGCCGAGTGGCGACCGGTCAAAAAACGCCCGGCATGCAGCTTTTCAAGAGACTTATTGATGAAGAAGGTTGCGCAGCGAACCGGCAGGAGTATCACAAGTTACTGATCTTCAGGGTATATTCTCCATACGGATAAGCGGATAGGCCCACGGAGAATAAAACCTCCCCGTCGACAACGGTCACAATCTGCGTGTTATCTCCGGCAGGATCCGACTCCACAACGACCCCCTCCCCATAAATGGAGCAATCGACATTCCCGACTTCCAGAATAAGCTCGATGCGGAATACAGCTCCCTCAAAACCCAGCACCTGGACGAAGCTCATATGTTCGCCGCCCACCTGGGATCGGTGATAATAAGGGGCACGGTTTGCGGAGAAACTGATGGTGGTAAAATCCCTGCTCACATCTTCACGATAGTGCAGTATGTGCGACGGGGCACAGCCTGACAACACCAACATCCCCAGGAAAAAGCAGTATAGCGATCTGATCATGAAAACCCCATACACAGACATTGTGTCTCTCCGGTTGTCACCGGAGCAGGACGGATTCCGGCACCTGTTTCCATTCTTTCCGGATGGCCGAAATCCGTCCAGACATTACATACCGCAAGGTTTTACCCGTCTAGCGGATAAAGCTCATTTTGGTACGTTTTTCCAGGGTCGGATAGGGAACAGTCCCTTTGGCGTTGTCGATACATTTCAGCAGCCAGGCCATGTTTCTCGCCAGAATCCTCATGATCTGCAACCCTTCCACATCCTGTTTCAGCTCGTCGGCATTGGTACCGTGAACGGAATTCCAGTAGTGAGAAGAGACCAGCGGCATCTGGGCAAAGGTAAAATACTTGTTCAGCCTGTCGAAAGCGGCGCTGGTGCCTCCGCGTCGGCTGCTGACAATGGCGGCACCCGGTTTAAAGGCGTAAGGATCCGCTTTCTGGTAAAAGACCCGGTCGAGAAAACCGCATAAAGATGCGTTCGGTCCGGCAAAATAAACCGGCGAACCGACAATCAGGCCGTCCGCCTGCTTGAGCAGATCGATACATTCGTTGACCTTGTCATCTTTAAAAACACAGTAGCCGGTTTTCACACACCCCATACATGCGGTACAGCCTTTGATCCCCTCTTTCCCGATATGAAGCATGCTGCTGTCGACATCGTTTTTCGTCAGTTCCCCGGCAATTTCGTTAAGTGCCGTCTGGGTGCAGCCATTCGCATGGGGGCTTCCGTTAATCAACAAAACGTTCATCGGTCTGTGTCCTTCCCTATTCGTCATGGGATATGGTTTTACATCCCGGTTATTGTTGTTTTCATTGTTTTGCCAAGTGCCTGATCAATAAAACACATGTCATCGACCCTAAGCGGCCGGTGACTCAACCGCCCCGGCAACAGATCCTGGGGTGCGAAACTACCGCCCAGGCTGGTCCTGCTAGGCGACATGCCTTTTTAACATGCGGTTCACCACAGGTACATGCTTGCTTTTTTGTTCATGATTTTGAGTTCAAAACAATCGGAACATGGTGTCCGGGCCACCCCGTAACATATGTGAAGAGGCAGCAGATGTTCCTCTCGGGGGTGGCAGAAGCGCGCACCAGGGGCATCGGCCCAGTGGACAAGTCTCTTCGCTCTCTCCTCTTCCGGAAAATTTGAACTACAACACGTTTTCAACAACCATTCATCAAAAGAATAGTTCAACTCTTGAGATTCAGGGGTATCGGCTGCAAAAAAAGCCCTTAAATTATGAAAGGAAAAACCCGAACCAAGCACCAATACGTTCTGCCGGTTAAGTGACTGAAGCGCTCGGCCGATTTTAAGGTGATGAGAAGGGTCGAGTGTGTTCACCAGAGATAACTGGACACAGGGGATATCAGCTTCCGGATACATTATCTTGAGCGGTACAAACAAACCGTGATCGAATCCCCGCATAGCATCTAATTTCGCTTCAATACCGGAGTTCTCCAGCACATTATGGATCTCGCCAGCCAAAGATGGCTCACCTGCACAGGGATACCGGATAGCATAGGATTCCTCCGGAAACCCGTAGTAGTCATAGATCAAAGATGGACTCTGCCCGGACGTAATGGTCGGGATCTTCTCTTCCCAATGCGCACTTACCACCAGCAGAGCATCGGGTTTGGGTATTTGCGCAGCAATCTTTTCCAGGCATGACACCATTTCACGATGTCCGGGATCACCGATAAGAGGTAACGGACCGCCGCCATGAGAGATAAATAGCGCTTTGGGGATCTGTGCCATAGCTGATCTCCTAAGGACAAAACTTTACTGGTTAACTGTATGCTTACCGTTCTCACCTTTTCAGACGAAGAACGGCCCTCTTTGATCTCTGTAACTTTTAAGCAGTAGAGACCATCCTTATCGTATGCCGCACATTTCCATTCTCTGTTTTTCCAGAAGATCTTTTCCGGAACCCACATCCTTAGGACAAGTCGGCGGCGAACGTACGGTGAACCACTATGATGTTATGCCGCCAACCAAGGTGCCGGTCCAGTGTAGCCCGGCCTGGGTTTCTACCAATATGCCCCACCTGGTAATCGATCGTCCAGACTGGAATGAGTAAGGAGGAGTAATTCCGGAACCATAGTATCGGTTCACTCGCGTTATTCTTAAAAACTCATTTTTGCCGATAAAAATGTGGCTATAAGACGAAAAATGGTTTTGTTTTTGGAATTTATGCTGGCATTTCGATTCGTTGGCTTGATCCGACCCCAGAACATGCCATACGCGTCTACAGAATTCATTTTTGAAATATGCAGACGCGACCCTTCAGCTACGATTTTCCCCGGAGCGGAAAAGAACCGGTTCAACTTGACTACATATGATTTCTTGTATATATTGTTTTCAATATCAATGAGCAGGACGCAGGTTGCGACCCTTTTTCAGGCCGGCGACCGCCTGTCGCTTTCCATAAGGAGCAGATAAACCGATGCAAAACGAGACCATGTTGGATGTCGCCGCTTTTCTTTTCAGGAAGGGAAGGAAGAATTGTGCCGAGGCCGTTGCCGAAGCCTGGCAGAAGGTATCCGGAGAAGATCTCGAACTGACGGAAAACTTGAGCAAGTGTGGTTCCGGCAGGGCTCCGCAGGGATGGTGCGGTGCCATTTATGCCGCCCAACTCGTCGCCGATAAAGACAAAAAAGCCGGGATCACCGATCGCTTCGCGGATGCCGCCGGTTCGCTTTTGTGCCGGGAAATCCGCTCGTCGAGAAAACTCTCCTGCACCGCCTGCGTCGAACTGGCCGCCGGCCTTCTCGAAGAGAATGTGCAGGAGGCGGTCGCCTGAGCGGCCGAATTTTACTCAATCACGGAAGTTGCTGAATAAGGGGATTCCCCTCTCCACCCTCTTGTTCAGACAACTCTTGGTTCCTCCCCCGACCCGAGAGGACAAAAGCCCTTCAGAAACCGAAGGGCTTTTGTTTTTGCCGGTTTCCACTCGAAACGGCGAGGAGATGCTCTCTGCTTTTCTGAATATCAGTGGACGATTGAACAGCTGGATAACCGGTGGCGATGCGGTTTTGCCGCCTGCGGAGACCTTCAGCAATCAAAGCGATCTGCGGACTGCGTTCCGAATCTGTTCGGGCAATCGGCACAATCGATTTTTTCGGAACAGGTTTCCCGCCAACAGTTAAACCCCTCTTCATGCCCGCGAAGCATGCGTTCCAGGTGATATATGCTTCCGGATTTAAGTAACACCAGTTCGTTTTGAATGGTGGTATCGGCCAGAAAGCGATAGGCCGTCTCAAAACCGTCGAAGGTGAAAAGACGATCCGCCAGTTCTGCAGTCTGGATTTTTCTAACGTGAGCAGCATTGGGGCCGACAAAAACGACACGGTCCGCAACTTCGAGCGCCAGCTTCGCCATGGCCCGGTATTTCCGTGAACCGGAGCCGCCGGTATCGCTGAAAACACCCAACACTACGGTTTTGCGCGGCGCGACGGCGTTTTTCATCAGGCCAACGGTTCTTTCAACACTCCAGAACGGTGCCTTGAATGTATCGTTGATCATCCAGGATCCCTGCGGGCTTCGGTGTATGGAAAGCCGGGCGGGGAACGATTCGACGCCGTGCAGCGAGGCCGCACACTGCGCTAGCGAAACGCCGGCGGCAAGGGCGCCCGCAATGGCGGCAAGCAGAGAAGTAACCAGCAGGTCGCCGAACAGACCGGTTTCGACGCGAACGCTTCGGTCACCATAGGTCACGTTCAGCGACAGGCGTTGCGGCCAGTCAGAGCAAATAGCGCTGCCACGGACATCCACGTGCTCACTGCACCCATAGGTCAGAATGCTGGCTTGGGTTTGCGATGCCATCGCCATCACGTGGGGATCATCGGCATTGAGCACGGCGGTACCGGATGGCGGCAGAGCCGCAATCAGGGTGCCCTTTTCTGCGGCAGTGCCCTCCCGATTGCGGAAGCTGGTGTAATGATCCAGGCCGATGGTGGTCACGATTCCGATATACGGAGGCAGCGCACGGATATTTTTGGCCATGTCGCCGGGAAAGCCCACGCCCATCTCCTGCACCAGGTAACGGTAGGAGGTGCGCATTTTGCGCATATTTTTGTAAATGGCCCTGCTGGTATTGCGATGCACGCCGGCATAACAGGGGCCGCATTCGCCGAGAATCCTGCCCAAAAAATAGGTGGCGGTGGTTTTACCGCAGCTGCCGGTAACGGCCAGGATTTTTGTTTTACGCAGATATCTGAAACGGTGCCATCGTGCGCGGCATTCCTTCCACAAACGATCGGGTGAATAACTTTTCAGTTTTCGCATGATTCCGAATCCGGTTTTGAATTTCATCTCTACCGAGCCCCGAAAGGACCGGCGCATGGGCCGCTCAGGACCTTATATACAGTTTTGGGTGACAAAAGTCAGGCAAACCAGCCCACTCAGGTCATGAGAAAGTTCAGAAAAGTCCTTTTTGTGGCAACGGTGGGTTATATGCCGCCCTAGATATTACCAAAACATCCATGGGTCGAATATCTCACGTCAAATTTTTCAAGAAACATTTGAGGGAAAGGTCCATATAGCTTTTTCAGTGTAAGCGCACTTTGGGCATATAAACTCATGGAGCCGGCGCTCTCGACGCCAGATATACCTGCCTTTGCTTCGGCATTTTGGACATTTAGCACGAAACACGAATTTAAAAACCAACCATGGAATTATCCAACCGATATGTACGAATGCGAAAAATATCAGGCCTGTCGGGTACCCCTCAGCCAATAACTCCTCGCTAAGCCCCACAGCCAGGGTACTTCCGATAAAACTGCCGGCAAACGAAGAAATTATCATAAGTATCGAGTGCGTTTTGATTTTCATCAATGTCACCTTGCGTTTATTGAACAATGGGAGAGTCAGGAAAACTCCCCTGTTTTCTCTCTTGGGATTCCCGATTTTGCGGTTTTTTTGAGATTACCACGAAAAAACACATTGACGCCGCAGAAGGATTCTGATATTACATTCTCATATCGGATTCTGAAACCATCATCTGGCGAAAGGACAAAAAAATGGCCAAGGCACAGATTACGGCACGCGTACCCGAAGTAGTTTGCCAAAAACTCAATTACTTAGCATCTCAAAAAGGCATAACGCGCCAGGAATTCATCGAGCAGGTCCTTACTGAGGCAACCTCAGGAACCGAAGTGCCCTCTTCTTTTCAGGCGAAAACCTATGTCTCTCCGGAAGTTCTGGAAACCATCAAAGCAAACATCGACACCCTCAGTGCAGGCCAGGAAATAGGGCTTAAAAAGCTTGTAGGCCATGAATTGTGGAGCGAACTGGAGCATTCCACCCGTCGAAATTTCGGGAAAGACTTCAAAGAGATGGTACTCAGTGGTGAAATATCCGGCCTGTCGTTGGGAAGAAAAAAAACCAATAACGAGCAAATGTATAATAGGATCTAATTTCCGATATGACGGTGACGGCACCCGCCCCACCCCGGGGCGGCATAACGGAACATTAATGGGACCGCCCGAACCGCGGAGAACAGCAAAACAGGTTTTTCACTTGCAGAGGATATGGTAACGTTCAGTTTACCTCTGCCGGAGAAGACGATGAACACACAGACGCAAGAGCTGCCCTGGATTATCGAGACTCTGCTGGATACGGACCTGTACAAGCTCACCATGCTGCAGGCCTTTTACCACTGCAGCGCCTTCGAGGGGGCCGATGCCGGATGGAAATTCAAGTGCCGCAACTCTGAAAACAAGCGACTTGGGCGGCTGATCCCGGAGATCCGCCGCCAATTCGAGCATCTGTGCGCGCTACGCTTTCAAGACGACGAAATCCGCTACCTGGCGAGCCTGGGCTATTTCAAACCCGACTTCCTGGCGGACCTGGCCACGGTTCGCCTGGAGATGAAACACATCACGCTGCGCCCCGACGGCGAGAACATCGAACTGCGTTTCCACGGCCCCCTGCTGCAGGTCACTCTCTTTGAAATCTACGCCTTGTCGATCATCAACGAGGTCTATACCGGAACCGTCTTCCCCCGGCCCGATTACGAAGCGGGGCAGCAACGCCTTTTCCAAAAGATCGCACTGTTGCAGGAGCGCGGCAACCTCGACGGACTGCGGATCATCGACTTCGGCACCCGCCGCCGCTTCAACCGTCAGTGGCAGGAACAAGTCCTGGATATTCTCATTCGCGAAATCCCCGAGTACCTGACCGGGACCAGCAACATGCAACTGGCCCGCAAGCTGGGGCTACCACCGGTCGGCACCATGGCTCATGAATGGTTCCAGGCCTGGCAGGCCGTAACCCCGCTGGAGTATGCACAGCGGGCCGCCCTGTCAGCCTGGTTGCTGGAATACCGCAACAGTCTGGGAATCGCCCTCACCGACTGCTATTCCATGGAGGCTTTCTGCAGGGATTTCAAACTCTTTTTCGGCAACCTCTACGACGGCCTGCGCCACGACAGCGGCGATCCGATCGCCTGGGGCGAGAGGGCGATCCGGCTCTATGAAGCCTTCGACATCGAGCCGCAAGGCAAGTCCCTGGTTTTCAGTGACGGCCTGACCTTCGATAAAATCCTCGAGCTTTACAATCATTTTCGCGGCCGGATCAACACCGGTTTCGGCATCGGCACCAACCTGACCAACGACCTGGGCTACGAACCGCTCAACATCGTCATCAAGATGGTGACCTGCAACGGCCGCCCGGTAGCCAAAATCAGCGACGCTCCGGGCAAAAGCATGTGCGAAGACCCGGACTACCTGGAAAACCTGGCGCGGCTCTACCAAATCGGCGATTGGCAGCCCGCAGCGCCGGTTTAAAGGAGCATCTTCTTGACGCCCCGCTCCAAGTTGGAATCAGTCGCTTTTCGAACAACGTAAAGGGGCAATCGTTCCCATTCGCGGGGTTAGTTCGGACCTGACGAACGGGGACCTGACAGAGTTTAACTTTGGTTCCATTTTCCTGCCTTCGTTGAACAGTTTATTTCCATGGGGACATAATTAGGATTCACTTCAAGTCGAACCCTATCCATAAGAGTTTTATTGTAGAACCTGACAAAAGGTTGTTGCCACCTTCCTCGGCTTTTATATCGATGAACCTCTACTATCTCTCCAGATTTTGTAAGGAATAATCTAACTTTTAGTTCGTCTTGCGGATTAATATGCTCCGAAACTTCACCAACCAACGTAAGTCCATAATGCCTATCTAGTTTGCTGCAAATCGTGTCTATGCATTGTTCTGCATTTTCCGGTTTACATATAATTTGAAAACTTACCCGAAAAAATTGATTTTCCCAAAAAATATATTTAGGTGCTGAAATTTCAATTAAATTGTAATGTGTTATGTCTTTTGATTTTTTATAGGTAGATATAATGGACCTTTTCTTTTTTATAATTTTGCCCTGTTGTCCAAAGGAGCATGGCCCACCTATGCAAATCATATCATCGGAAGGTGGCTGACCAAATCTAAGGCCTTGGAAGCCGATAGTGCCAGTCTGTGCATTCTCATAAAAGATATCTTCTGCTTTTAGTGGGCTAGCAAGGATCAATATAATCAATGCCATACAGATTTGCCTGAACATGGTTTTACCTTTCTTGTGACTTTAAAAGAGGCAAATTTCGGGGACATCCATGATAAGTAAACTCAAGGGGAAAACGCTGATTTCCCTTGACCTCGCGGAAATTCCCGGTGGCTTGGCTCTACTGCCCTTTGTCCTTCCGCCCTTCTTGATCTACCTTGTGAACAGCCCAACCAGGCGACCAGACATCTATTTGCCGTCTTCAGGGTGATCCCCCGAACTCCCAGGCAAGACAGATCTGCTTCTTGTCATCATTGGACAATTGTTGATTCATCTGTTTGCTTTCCAGTGATCTCCTGGCTCTCGACGACAAAGACAAAAGTGTCTTTCACCACTTTTTCCGCAAACGTATAGTCCTTGTCCGAATAGTTTTTCATAATAATATTAAGCGCCTGCACCTTCTCCTCAAGACTGTTCAGCACGGTTGCACGGCCCGTGACAATCACGCTCTTGTAGCGAATCCCCCAGTTGCAGGCTTTTTCGTCCGAGATGATTCCAAGGTCCATATCGAATTCAAGACATACCTTGGGATTGGCCTTCAACAGCTCGACCTTTCGGCCTTCCGAGGCTGAATGAAAATAAAATTTCCCATCTTCATAGCCAAAATTCAACGGCACCACATAGGGCATGTCACCGTCACAGAGCCCCAAACGACAAACATTCGATTGCCGGATAATGGCTTCCACTTCTTCTGTTGATGTTATTTCCAAGTCACTTCTGCGCATGTCCACTCCTCATATTTGGTTGGGTAAGTTTCTGATATCAATACCGGTATGATTTGCTGTCGAGTTCGGGATAGGTGGTGTATAGGTGGGGTCGGATTCAAGATTTTCGATTCTTGTTCCCCTCCTCTTGATGCCAAGCCTGGCCTTTATATCCTCAATAAAAACCCGGACCACCAACAATAAATACCAAAGCTCACAAAAATACAGCAAAAACTTTAACTGTTCGGATCTCCGGCAACTATTTCAATGGCACCCGCGGGACAAACCATGTAACAGTCCCCGCACGCATCGCATCTGGTGTGATCAATAACAAACTTCCCCTCATGTTGGGAGATCGCTTTAAAAGAACATCCCGCCTGACATTTCCCGCAAGAAATGCATGCATCAGTTATGCGGACTCCTCTGAAAGGAATAAGAGCACCGCCGAAACTGAAACCTTCACGTAATAATTTATGAGAACGATGTTCCATCTCATAATCAAAGTCATACACCTCGCCCCAGGCTTCATACAGGCAGAATGTGGTCATGGCAGGATATTTTTCAATATCCTTCACGCCGAGCAGAAACATTTCGTCGGCAACGGATTTTTCTTTGAGAACATCAAAGGGAATTTCCCTGACATTACCGGTAGCTCTAATTGTGTATCCGGGTGGGAAATATGGCATTCCCTCCCAGTTGTAACTTACCGAAGTTTTCGGATACATACCGCAGATTGATGCTTTTTTCGTTTTGCTGAGTTGCTCATAAAAAGGTTTTGTGATCATGGTTCGAAAGTATAATCCTTCATGATCATAAGCGAACAGATGCGCAATTCGCGTCTGCGGTGTGCCTTTATCAATAGTGGCAAAAGTAAGACATCCGATCTTATCGAATTTTTTATAAATATCCTCAATATTCATGATCAGATATTTTCCTTGAATTTATAATGCTTGCCAGCGAATAGTTAACCGGCGAGCTTTAACGAGTCCAGTGAGTAAAAACTAAAAAACTAGGGACACTCCCCAGTTTCCAGGAAGAAAACTAGGGACACTCCCCAGCTTCCTGTAAAGTTTGAAAGAAAAACCTGAAAAAAATGGGAAGTGTCCCTGTTTTTACAACCTTTTCCTACGACCTAAACGTTTCGAAAGCTGGAGAGGACAAATAAATTGGCACCCACTTAGGCCCCGAGTACATCGCTTCAATCTTTCGTCCGTTTGCTACAATTTATGGCTTAAGTTTATGGATCTGTTGTATTAAATTTGTGACGCTATTTAATATTTCCCCTGTTTGAATGCTATCTTTTTCAGACGTCTTTTCATCGCTAAGCCGTTTCCCCAATGGATTGTCAAATATTTGTCCGATGGTGTTAATTGCAAATTGGGTATGACCTGACTCTTTCTCGATTCCGTCTATCTCACCAACAAGATCTAGATACGGCGCCAATGAAAAAGACAAGGCAGACTTAAAAGCATATATCTCCTCAGCCTCTCTTTCGTTTGAATATTGTCGAATACAAAACACAATTAAAGCAATTATTGGCAAAGCAATCGTTGCTTTAAGTATAAACATTGGCTGGGTATAAAATGGACCATTGGAATCACCTGTTTTAGTTGCCTCAAGCGCTAACCATATGACAGCAACTGCTTGGAGAGAAAAAGAGAGAATCGCCGCAAAAGCCCATATCCATTTTGATTTAACAATTTTACTCTTTCTTTCTTCAAAGGCACCAAACAAAGCTCCTCCAGTTGCTTTTAGAAGCTGCTCCTTAATTTGATAAGTTAGTGCTTTATTCTCTGTAATTATATTTTGTGTATCATCTTTAAACTTACCTACAATATCAACGGATTCTACATTAAGCTTTTGAATTTTTATCTGATTCTCTTCAATCTCTGAATAAAATTGCTTGATCTTTGCTTCAAGAGCTACACTAGTAGCTTGGGCCTCTTGAATTGATTTATAGTTAACGCTTGCCTCGTTGTTTATAGCCTTAATTTCTGATAGTATTTGACTTATATCATCTCTTTTTTGAGTTATCTCAGAGACAATTGAATTTGCATTTTTCTGCAAAGCCTGCATGTCTTTAAGACTGTCCTTGGATAGTTCAAGATTTTTTGATAGATTATTTGTCCAATTAGCTACAGCTACTTTCTGTTTTTCTATTGATTTTATACTTTCGAAGGCTTCTTCTGCCTCTTTAATTAATGATCGCAATCTTTGTGAATGTGCTTCAGTCTCACTTGTGCTTGGCCCTGTCGCCTTTGGAAATGTCTGCCTCACAATATCAAACAGATCATCAACCAAGACCCGGTCGCCATTTTGAATGCTGACCGATATGTTTCCAATTGCAAAATTGTATGAAATAGACAATTTTGGATTGTTTCCAATTGGGTAGGTTGCCGCCAAACTGCCGGATATATATTCCTTGTCAGAGAGTTTTTCAAACTCAGCCCTTACCGCTTGTGGTGGACCTGTTAATTGAATCCCCTCGGGTGATCCGTTAAGTGTTACTGTAATGCTATTAGCCACCTGTCCAGTTTTGGTAGGTGGTAAATTTTCAGAAAACTGCAAGAGGTTCTCAGCTACAGCAAATTCATTTGGAGTAATCCATGCCCGTTGAGCGCTCTGATTTTGATTTTTAATTGCCACAGTATTTCTCTCTGCAAAAAGATGGAAACAAGTAGTGCTATTTTCTAACGTAGCAAACAACCGGTGCAAATGGAGCGCAGCGGAATTTGCGTCAGCGTTAATTTGCCTGGTTATGCATTCTTGTCTGCTGATTCAAAAACGCGGGCCTTACCCCGCCTAAATGCCCTGTACTTTTTGCAAAATCATGGAGTTTGCAGTTAAATTCCATATCCATTTCAATAGCAGATTGGTGATTATCTGTATGACGTGCGATTTGTGCTGCATGACCATCGGGTATATTTTCAGATATATGCATTTCTGCTATTTGACCCGAAGTAAGGGGAAGCTTTTTTAGCGTCGCGGCGTTTAATATCGTGCCTCCACACCAGAATCTTAGTTCTGCCCTATCGAGTTCAATATTAAACGGAGACAAATTGATTATTTGTAGCCAGAAATCGAACGACGCCACCTCTCCTAAATTAACAGTTGCGTACTCATATCGAGGCCGCACGTCGATCAAAACGAGTTCTGCCATTCGTTGTTTAGTAAATATTCTCCTCAGAAGGAATGGGGGCAACCATTTCAAAACCTTCCAGACAGACGAGATGGATAAACCTTTCAAAAAACTCTCCTTATTCTGAGTGCATATCGGATAAAGCCCAGGGACGGCGTTGCGCCGGATGAGCTAGTAGAATGTTTTATGAACACCTCTTCTGTATTTTCCGTCCCACTGCAGCGTAAAAACTAGGAACACCCCCCATTTCCCGGTAAAGTTTAAGAGAATAGGGGAGTGTCCCTGTTTTTCTCGCTCATGCGGCATTCTGGCTAGCCTTCCGAATTATCTGATGCTGCAAACATCAGCCTACCGATCAACCAGACTGACCTTCCAAAATTGGAAATAAGGCGTTCACCCTGCCTTAAATAAGATGCGCCTTGATCAATTCCAGCGAGCTTCAAAGCCTCTCCGATTTTTGAACCAGTAGGGTGGGCATCGCCAACACGCATGTCGTAGGCACCAACGATAGGGCCAAAAACCTCTCGAGCTTTTTCTAATCCAACTTTTTGGGATAAAACATCCTGGAGAAGCTTGTTTGAACCTAACTTTTCCTTCTCCGCATGGGTTGAAATCTTACGGAGATCACGAACATTAAGCCTGTCAGAAAACACGCGAACAAGCTCTTTGGCCAACCTCAATAAGGAAGCTTGATCAATACTCGCGAACCGCGAGATCTGCTGCATAGCAGCTTGATCATCTATGTCATGATTAAATAGAGAAATCCCGATCTCTTGATGAAATCCAACTGCTAGCATTCGCATTACGCCGAATAGCTTTTCTTCGGCAGCATGGGTAGAAGCAGGTTGAGCTCTAACCTGAGAAGCTAGAAGCTCATTCGAGACCTTCCCTTCAGGGACAATGTTGTTAGCAGCCCAAATATGCTGCTCCCATGCTGCAAGGCGAGCAATGTCATAGGCATAAACCGTGATCAAATCTGAATCATTGATGCCGAAGTGAGTTGAGTATCCTGATGTCGAGGATATGCCGCCAGTTTCTGATGTATACCATTTAAGCGAAAATCCGCGGTGACTCAAGAGGTCACCAACAACACTAGAACGGAACCAGAGCCATCGGCCTATATCTTCATTGTTAAGGTCAGCAGAAACCATTCTGGTTCCATCCGTCTCAACGATAAATTGGGGAAGAGTGTTGTCTGCATCTCCTCGGACGCGACGGCTTCGACCTTGATGGTCGATCCATTCATCTCGCCAAAACTCACCCTCTACGCGAACACCTTCGAACCGAGAGCGATCGCCTTTAGAGCTTTCGAAATCGGTGTTGTCATCGCTTTCCGGCCCCATCACTGGGGCATCTTCCTCCTCATCAACATCGGTTCTCCAAGCACGGAACACAGCCCAGCTCCCCCCGAAGATCTTGTTCAAACTATGAATGCGAAGCTCAAACCTTCCGTCATCTCTTTGCTCTTGAAGATTCTCAAGAGTTGAGTAATCAGATCGCTCAATTGAAGCGACATTTTCTACTCTTTGCCGGTAAGAGGAGATGCGAAGAGAAAGCCCCCGTGCCGCGAGATAGTCTATGAGAAACTCTCGCTTGATCTCGATGAGGCGATGGCTGCCATCGTCCTCAAGAACCTCACGGGCCACCACAACGAAGTTTTCTTCGGGCCGGACCCAATTTAGTCCATCCTTTATGAGGCGTAACGCCACCACAAGATCAGGATTCAGAATCCAATGCGTTCCACCTACAACAGGCTGGGGGTGCTCAAATACGAGCTCTACGCCAATTGGTTCTTTGTCGTTGTATTGATATTGATCGATTGATGCGTAAAAACCATCTTCATACGCGTAAGGTTGTACGCTATGCCCAATACCTATATCGCTCCAACCTAGTTGCTCTGCTCGTTCACGCTGCTCTGGCGGGAACGCGACTGATCCGCAAGCAAAACAATCGCTGACATACCCTACCTGGGTCGATTGGCCACTCTCATCATTGCAGTATGCTCGTAACGGAACCCAGGTCGCCTTTGAGAAAGTCCGGCGAGTTTCTTTTTCAAGGAGAATCCATTCTTTATTCATGGCAACAACTTCCTATTCGAAAAATCTGGCGATTCCGTTTCAATGCCGCATAACAACTTAACTCACCGATGGCGCTGTACCGCTGGCGAAGCAGAGCCTTAAACGAGAACCGCCGCTGCTTGTTCCATCCGGTGGAGTGGATTGTTGGATTAACTTAATACTGAGATAGAGACTGATTAATAAAAACAACATCCTTATCATTGAAGCGCACGACAACGACGCTGTTACTTGGGGCGTAAGTGTAGGCGGCCCAAACCCCGATAAAAGTGGTTTATTTTTGGCGTTGAGGATTATGAAGCCGCCAAGAGATTGCATAGCCTATTATTAGCTGTATGTGCCCCAGTTTCTGGGGACGACCCAGTCTGTTGCCCAAGTAACAAACTCAGAGGGCTTGAAGCTTGATTCTAAGACTTCAATATTTTGGACTTGTCCAGGAAGTAGGGACAGAACGTGCTGTTTTGTGTCGCTGTCATAATCCCAAAGATGGTAGCGATCTGCCTTGTTTTTCGCCCGTCTACTAGGGCCGAAATCCATAGGTGCACAGGTTCTTTCAACCACGCGACCATCTTCTTTCGAGAAGAACGACAGCTTTACTTTTCGCAAGTCGTGGATTGCTTGGATGAACTTATTTCTGTACATAGCCCGCTCCTTAATTTTGGTTTTGGAATCCAACGTTGAGTTGGGCAGCCGCGTTTCTTGCGGTCCGCTCGAACAATTAATTAACTTAAATATTTAATTTTTCATAAGAATGCTGTATTTTATTTTGCTTTTCTTGTTCAGCTTGAAGTTTCTCAGCATCTTTTTTTGCTCTCTCTGCTTCTTGTTTTTTCGCGTAATCTAAGACAGCTGATTTTCCATCTTGGTAGGCTTTATTAGTGAGTTGTATTGCCTTTTTTACTAATTTAAATTCACTTTCTACTTCTTCAATACTTGCTTTTAAATCTAGTTCGCTTCCATGGATTTTCACTTCGGCATTGCTCTCTGAAATTTTCTGGAAGAGCTCTCGCCAAATTGGACATGTAAATGAATTTAAACGAAATTTGTATTCAACTAAGTCAGATTTATTATCACTATAACCAAGCTTTTCGATAAGCTGAATTTCTGCAGTTTCCATTACTTTTTTACCTTTTCTATTATTGCGAAATTCATATATTGCTCCATCTTCAACCATTAACTGAATATAAGGTTCTTTTTTCAATATGATATCAAGAGGGTTCATTTTTTCTCCTAAAGTTAACATTGTGGTTAAGTGGAAAATTGGACTTCAATTTTTCCACCCATTGTTAATACCTTTATCCAACTCTCTCCTGAAGAATACTCCTTCATCCGCACCAAGCCCCAGGCATCAAGCGCCCTGAAACTCAATAAAAAAAGCCGCCCGCCGGATCTGTTTCGGCTGAGCGACTCTGATTTCCCTCTGTCGGCATAATGCAATTCCGGCATGTCCATCGGTCACCGAAAACAAAAAGCATTTCATAAATACCGACAAATATCACAAAATGTCAAACATTCTAATGTATTTACGCGATCATCACCCCTTCCCCAGCACCGCACTCAACCCATCCAGAACATACTGCACGGCCAGAAAAGCCAGCACCAGCCCCATGATACGGGTTGCCACGGCGGTGCCCAGCTTGCCCATCACGCGGGTCAGCAGTTCGGCTTTGATCAGTATGACAAAGGCGGCGGCGAACACCACCACGGTGCCGATCAGCAACGCGAGATAGCCCAGCAGATCGGAGGTGCGACCGGCGAAAATCAGGGCGGTGGCAATGGTGCCGGGGCCGGCCAGCAGGGGGATGGCCAGAGGGGTAATGGAAACGTCCTTTTTGATTTCCGCCAGGTGCTCCTCGCCGGGGCTGGTCTCGGTACCGCTGATACGGCCATAGAGCATCTCCAGAGCGATGGCGAACAGCAGGATACCGCCGCAGATACGTACCGCGGCGGTCTGAATCCCGAAATAAGCCACCACCCACGGCCCGGCCAGGATGAAGAAACAGACCACCGCCCCCGCCACCAGGCAGCCGCGCAAAGCCATGGCACGACGTTCGGCGCGGCTGTCGTGGGGTGTGATCGCCAGAAACACCGGCGCCCCCCCCACCGGATCGACGAGGATGAAAAGCTGCACGACAAAAGTGATCAGCAGATCCAGACTGGCTTGCATGCCCTCTCCTTTCGGCCCGGGTTGTTGTCGACCTCCGCGTTAAATTATACCTATATCCGGAAGGAAATCGAAAACACCATGGTAAAAGGCGCGCCCTGATAATAAGCCATGCTGCCCGGCTGGGTATCGTCGGAGGCGTCCATAGCGCCGATATATTTTTTGTCGAACAGGTTGAGGAAATTCAGCTTCAGCCGGGTTTCCTTGAGCCCCCACAGATCCTTGAGGCGATAGGCCAGATTCAGGTCGACCAGCCAGTAAGAGCTGAGCGGCTCTTCGTTCAGGACATCGCCGTAGCGCCGGCCGGTATAGCGCACCACGGGGTTGATGGAAAAGTCGCCCAGGCGGTAATCGGCCATGAAACTGGCGCCGAACATGGGGGTATCGGCGATCTGATTGCCTTTGACATCGAGTTTGCCGCTCGATAAGGCCTCGATATTCTTTTCAAATTCGAAGTTGTTGTAAAAGGCGTTGGCGGCCAGCAGCAGGTTGTCCATGACGTGGACGCCCATTTCCAGTTCGGCCCCGTAGGACCGGGCGGTGGCGACGTTCTGGTTGACCAGCAATCCGGAGGTGGTGTCGTAGATATTCACCGCCTTGTCGAAATGCCGGGAATAGAACAGTACCGGATTCAGGTACCAGCGGCCGAAATCGAACCGCGCCCCCAGATCGTAATGATCGGAAACCTCGAGATCGACGTTGCTCCAGAGATCCGACAGGCTGACGCCGGCCGCAGCGAACTTGCCGCGACGCATCACGTAGGAGGGATAGGCCGGAAAAGCCGTGCGGCCGACGTTGCGCCCGTAGGTGAAGTAGATATTGGCACTCTCGGACAGATCGAAGGAAATGCCGGCAAAGGGCAGCACCTTGTCGATGTATTTGCGCCCGACGCTCGCCAGGGGATCGTAGGTCTTGACGCCTCCGGGGAAGTAATAGGATTCGATTTCGCCGAATTCCTCATACAGATAGCGCACGCCGCCGGTCAGGTGCAGACGACCGAAAGTGCGGCCGAGTTGCAGATAAGGGCTGTGAATGATGTGCTTGCTGTTGTCGGACAGCAGCGAATAACCGGCGTACTCCAGGCCGCCGGAGGTCACAAGGTACCTTTTCCATTTCGTGGGCGGACCGGGCCGTTCCTGCTCGTGATACCAATAGCCTGCGGTCAGATCGAACAGCGGCAGTTCGGCATCGTACTGAGCCACCACGCCAAGGCGATGATAATTCATCTCCCACTTGCGTACCACGGGGGTCTTTTTGCCATTCACCGGTTCCGTCACGCCGACCATCCAGTACCCCTGGGTCTTGTTGAAATACGGCTTGACGGAAAAGCGGCTCTTTTCCGTCAGGCGAATCTCCAGGTTGGCCAGTGCGGAATAGCCTTCGAACTGGTGGCGGTTGTAATCGTAATAGCGGATGTCCTCGGCGGCATTGCCGGTGAGTTCGCTGTTGTAGCTGTACTTGTCGTACTGATCGAGGTGCCGGGCCTGGTCATAGGAGAGGGATCGGAAGTCGTGAGCCTTGATGCTGTTATAGTTGCCGAACAGTTCCAGCTTGACGCGCTTGCCGAACTCGTGGGTCAGGCCGAAATCGAGATTGTGCCGCCAGTCCGGGCTCTGCCCTTCGCCATGCCATTTGTCCGCATCGGTAAAGCTGTAGGAGGCAAATGCCCGCGTGCCGCCGGGAAGCCGCCCCGAATCGAGCCGGAGAAAGGAACGCTGGTAATCGAAGGAGCCGATGGATTGTTCGAAAAATGCGCCCGCCTCCTCGGCTGGCCGGCGCAACCGGTAATCGATCAGGCCGGCGTTGGTGGTGAAGGCCAGGCTTTTGGAGGGGGGCATCCCTCCCTTGTACAGGGTCAGCCCCTCGACGTTTTCCATGTCGAACAGGTACTGGCTGCTGCCGGGCACGCCGGTGACCTGCAGCCCCTCGATGAGCAGATTGGAACCGGGAGCCTTGATGCGCTGCCCGCGTATCTTGACGCCGTTGTTGAAAAAGTGACCGTAGCCGTAGGGCTCTTCACTGCTGGTCTGCACCGACGGCAGGGTGCGCAGCGCCTGCACCGGATTGCCCTGGCTGACGCCGCCGATACTTTCGATGCCCTCGCGGGTCAGACTGGTTTCGGTCCACGGCTCGTCCGTCTTGGCATCGAACAGCACATGCCCGCCCTTGCCGCTAACCTCGATGGCCTCCAGACTGACGGCTGAAGCCTCGCCTTCCTGCGCTGCTTCCGTCGTCGCAGGAGCTGCCCAACAGGATCCCACCGTACTGCCTAGCAATAAAAATCCCAACAACAGGTTACAACACAAACACCACATAAACACCTCCTGGAAAAATACACTTCATCAGGCCCAGGCTGAGTTATTCGGACACCTGAACCCTCCACACAAAACACAACATGGAAAAAGCTCGCATCGCGCCCCGCTCGGCGGCATACGCACACTGCAACCCGGATTTGGCTTTGACGTCGGTGAAGCCCTTAAATATTTCAAGGCCGGCGTGGGCGCTGCGGACTAATCGGAAAGAAGGCGTTCCACCGTTGTCGTCAGATCGATCAAGGCATCGGCAGCTGAGGCATCGATAATCCTGGTCGGGGTCAGCTGCCAGCTACGACACACCGCCTCCAGCCAGGCTGACTGCACCACCCACAGCTGCAAAAGGCGGGGTTGGTTCAACAACGGACCGAGCAGCTCCGCCCAGCCGCCCCCATGCACCTCCAGGGAGCCGACTTCATCGACCACCAGCAGATCCGCGGAGGCACATCGCGACAGACACAGGGCCCGGCGGCCGGCGGCCAGGCCTTCGGGACGAAACACATAGGGAAACCTGTTCGGACCGGGCTCGACGATGCGATCAGCCAGCGGCGTGCGCCGGCAGTCGCTCAGGTCGATAAGGGTAAAGCCGCTGCGCCGGCCGTTGCACCAGTGCCCCTCGGCCAGAATGCCGGCCAGTTGCCGCCCCTGCCTGCGCAGGTACTGCAGCAGATCCGCCACCAGGGTGGTTTTTCCGCAGTGGGCCTCGCCGCTGACGATGACCAGCGGCGCATGGGTTTGGTGGGTAACGATCACCGGCCAGCGCCGCTCAGCCTGATGCCCAGCACCAGGTGTTGCTCGGCTTGCCGAAGGATCGGTTAAGCTGGTCCGGGTTAAAGGGCATATCGTAGAATTCCCGGTAGAAGGTCGTGGCTTCCCAGGCAAGATCGAACTGGAAACATTCCGGATGCAGGATATTGGCGAGAAACATCAGGCCGAGCACCCAGCGCGGGCCGCCGAAATCGCTGGCCGGCACCGGCGGGGTATAGATGCGCAGGTTGTGTACCGCCTCGACGTCCAGCCCCAGGCGCAGGCATTCGGCATGAAACTCCTTGACCGGACTGGACAGAAAGGCGGATATGACCATGACCTCGGGGTTCAAACCGATAAGGGACTCGCAATCGATGCTCATACCGGGCCGACCGGACAGCTCCAGCTGCCGGTTGACGCTGTAGCCGCCGGCCAGCTGCACCAACTGGTTTTCGAAGCGCTGTCCCTTGATGGCGAACAACGGCTTACCCATGGCGTAATACACCCGGGGACGATGGGAGACATCTGCCAGCCCCTGTGCCACCATAGCCAGCCTGCTCTCGATATACGCAATCAGCGTAGCGGCCCGTTCCTGACGCCCCGCCAACGCTCCGAAATAGTCCAGAGTCGCCAGGTAGGCCGAAGGTTGCTGGATGGAGTGATGCAGCTCCCGCATGCTCTGGCGGCCGAGTACCGTTTCCCATACATGCACGACCTCGGCCGGATCTCGTACACCCAGGGCAATGAGCATGGATTGAACGATCTCCAGGGCGCGGGTGAAAGGATAGCCGCCCTGAAAATCGGCTTCCCTGAAATCGCCGGTCGAGGGTTGTCCGCGCAAATCGAGCGACGCGGGACCGTGGGCACAACCATCGTCATCCACGGCCAGCAGCCGGGCGCCCATGGGTCCGTAAAAATCGCGCCGCAGCAACACTGCGCCGCACTCCGGGCACAGGCTGTGAAGCTGTTCGGTGCCGGGAGAATTGAACAGATAAACGTGCCGCAACAGCCTGCGCAGATCGAGTACCACCTCTTCCGATTCGCGGATGGTCGGTTCCCATTCCGGATCGGCTGATTCGAGGGGGATATATCGCATAACCTGCAGAGGAATGGTCGGCGACACCGCCGCTACCCGGCGGGCCAACTCCTGCAATTCGGCCCGGTTGTCGCGCCGGTGCATGCAGGCCACCTCGACGTGCACCTCTGCCTGGTGCAGCAGTCGCACATTGCGCAACACCGGCTCCGGCGAGCGACCGCCGCAGGCCCGGTAGGCCTCGTCGGTCAAGCCTTTGATGCCGATATTGATAAAATCGAGATACGGCAGCAAGCGGGACAGCGACTGTTCGGTAAAGCTGCCATTGGTCGCGCACCCTACCAGCAGACCGGCGCTGCGCGCCGCCCTGGCGACCCGCAAAAAGGTATCCAGGCTGGCCAGCGGGTCGTTCATCAAAAAGGCGATGCCAGAGCAATCGCTCTCGATGGCCTTGGCCAGCACCTGGTCTGCGGCCATAGGCTGCAGAATCGAGCTGCCCGGATCCATCTCACGCACCAAGGTAGTGGAAATACAACCGGGACAATCGAAATTACAGCCGACGGTACTGATCTGCAGAAACTTGCCGCCCGGATGGAAATGCAGCATGGGCATGGTTTCGATGACGATGGGGCAGGCAATCAGATAACGGTCGGGATAGCACTCCACCATGGCGTTTCCGATGCGGCGGTACTGTCCGCAGCCGCCGAGATCCCCATCGGCAACCTGACAGAGATTTTCACAATTCGGACACTGCATGCGACGCTCCTTTAGTATCCTCGGCGACAAACCGGCCCTGAGCCGGCTTGCGCATTTCAACCCAGGTGCCATAGCCATCCTCGATAACCCGCCATTCGGCGCCCGGCACCTGCGACAGGGCCTGTTCCAGAAACTCCCGGTGCAGCCAGCGCGCGCGTTTTTCCGGATTATCCTTGCTGACCCAGGCGGGCCTCATGCGATCGGCCTCTTCCTTGCTCTGATAGCGGCTGAAGCCGCCGCCGACAAACGCCACACCCTCGGGTTGCAACACCCTGTAGATCTCTGCAAAGGCGGTCGCATGATCGTCCCAAAAAGGGATCGACCCGCGACTGACCACCAACCGAATGTCGTTGTCCGGCAGCGGTAGGGCATGTACATCCCCGTGCAGAAATTCGATGCGGTCACTGGGCAAGTCGTGGCGTTTGGCGTTATCGCGGACCAACACCATAGTTTCCGGATTGATATCCAGTCCCATCAATTCCAAACTGGTGATCTTGCCCAGTTCTATGAGCAACGCCCCGCTGCCGGTACCGATATCGAGGCAACGGCCACTGGTCACACCTAAATCGTCCACAATCTGCTTTGCCAGCAGCGGATACATGGAGGCGAATGGATGGTTCTGGTCATAACGGTAAAAAGCCCGTAAACGCTCTTCCTTTTGGTGGCTCATGCGGCCTCCTTCTGCGAGATTCTTTCAGGTCATCGGCTGATAATAGGTACCGAACGCACAGGCCCGGCACAGGACAAGGTCCTCACCTTGCCCCTGCGGCACATCCCGATAATCGAGTACCGTTTCTCCGCAGCGGTTGCACTGCGCTATGCGCACCGGCGGTCCCGGCAGGTCGCCGGGGTTGAAATCCACCGTGACCGACCGCCAGGAGAGCAGTTCCTCGTCGCTGGCCGCCAGAGCCCAAGCCATGGATTCGTCTTTGGGTAACTGATCGCCTTCGCCACGGCTATGAAGACGCCAGGCCACGTCCGTTTTCAGATTGACGAAGGTGGCCGCCATTTTGCCGTAATCATAAAACTTCAAACTGCGCCGCCCGAGCCGCACACCGGTGGCCATAATAATGGCGTCGGTGATGCAACGATCGTTCTCCACCATGACGATCAGATCCTTGATATCTTCCGCCGCCACCAGCTCCAGACCTTTTTGGGCCATGCGGACCCCCACCACCTGGCCCAGGCAGAGATGACCATGAAACGCTTCGCAGCGTTTCAGCATTGCCTGTACATCATCAACCTTCAGCATCCTTCCTCCTTCAACCGCGGACTGCGCCCAAAACCGGCCCATGCATATCGTGTCCTTCACAATCGCACAAACGGCTGCGGAGACGCTGCGGAACGCATATTTTGAAATTTTCCAGCAACTGCCAGACCTCGACTTCCGCCTGATACAGATGGCAGAGGTTCTGCCGGGTCACCACGGCATCCGGCGCACCCTCGGCGACGACGTTGCCGTCGCGCAGCATGACGACCTGACTGGCCACCCACAACACATGGTCGGGGAAATGGGTCGACATGACGAAGGTGTAACCTTCGCCCGACAGGCTGGCCAGCTGATCGAGCAGCTTGATCTGATTGCCGTAATCGAGCCCGTTGGCCGGCTCGTCGAGAATAAAGGTATGCGCCCCCTGGCAGAGGGCACGGGCGATAAGAACCATCTGCCGCTCACCGCCGCTGATTGCGGTATAGGGACGCTGGCTCAAATGCCTTATGCCCAGCTTGTCGAGAGCCTCCAGGGCCAGGCGTTCGTCCCGACGCTGGTAACTCGACCAGAAACCCTTGTGCGGCAGGCGACCCATGAGCACCACGTCGAGAGCGCGATAGGCGAAGGCGGCTTTGTGTATCTGCGGTACATAGGCCACCCGGCGGGCCAGGTCGCGGCGATCGTAGGAGCAAATCGGACGGTCTTCGAACAGAACTTCGCCGCCATCCACCGGCAGCAGTCCCAGCAGCGTTTTCAGCAGGGTGGTCTTGCCGCAGCCATTGGGGCCGAGCAGGGAAACCAGACTGCCCTTTTCGATGCTGAAGCTGACATGGTCCAGCACCGGTCGTCCGCCGTATCCGAAGGAAATATTTTTGGCTTCCAGCAGCGCCATGTTATCCCCACCCCTTTCGCGCGTTTTTCAAGACCAGAATAAAGAACGGTATGCCGATCAGGGCGGTGATGATGCCGAGGGGAATTTCGATATCGAGCAGCAGGCGGGAGACATCGTCCACCACCACCAGGTACAGGGCTCCGATCAGGGCGGAAACCGGCAGCAAAATACGATTGTCCGGGCCCACCAGCATGCGCCCGATATGCGGAATGATCAGCCCCACCCAGCCGATCAAGCCGCCGACCACAACCGTCAGGGCGCTTATCACCGTGGCGAAAAAGATCAGCCAGAAACGTATCAGGCCGACGTTCATCCCCAGGCTGCCGGCCTCTTCGTCCCCCATGCTCAGCACGTTGAGGTAACGGGCCATCACCAGCAGGCCGGCAATTCCGAGAATGACGGGAACGGAAATCCACAGCACCGTATGACTGTCGGCCAGGGACAGGCCGCCCATCAGCCAGTAGACGATGGCCGGCAAGGTATCGTAAGGATCGGCGAGGTACTTGACGATGGACAGCAGCGAGGTAAACAGGGAACCGCTGATAATCCCGCCGAGGATCAACATCAGCAGCCGATCGCCACGGTAGAGGCGGGCGATACCGACGGCGATGCCGACGGCCAGCAGCCCCCCGGCGAAACAGCAGAACTGCACCCCGAACCAGCCCCGGGACAACACCATGCCGAGCGCGGCGCCGCACGATGCGCCGGGCAACACGCCGAGCAACCCCGGGGAGACCAGAGGATTGATGAACATGGACTGAAAGGCGGCGCCGGAGGTTGAAAGCGCGGCGCCGATAAGCACCGCAGCCGCGATGCGGGGAGCGCGGATCTCCCACAGGATGTTGTGCAGCAGGTCGTAGCGCTCCGGCCCGAGAGCCGGCCACCCCGTCATCTGCTGGCGCAGAAACAGCAGGATCTCGTGAATCGAAACCGGATATTTGCCGAGGCTCAGGGAAACGGTCACCGTCCCCAGCAGCAGCACAAGGAGGAACCCCGGCAGCCACAGACGATTCATGGACGGCACCGCCAGACGCTCGAGAATGGCCGCTTTATTCATGGCTTCCCCCTTGGGCGTTTTCGAGAATGCTACGAATATCCTCGGCGGAAAGGTTTGACTGCAGAAACAAGCGGTAGAACTCCCGCGTCTCCTGATCCATCTCGAGATGGAATCGCTGCGGGTAGAGGGTCTGCGCCAACCACTTGAGTCCCAGCAAACGCATGAAACATGGCGGGCGATCGAACCAGTTGAAGGGAATCCGCGGAATCAGGTAGACCCGTCGGTTTTTGACAGCCGGCACACGACGCCACTGCGGCGAGGAAAAGATGCGTTTGAAAAAACCCGGATCCTGCACCAGGATCACGTCCGGCCGATACAGCAGGACCTGCTCCATAGAAACCTTTTCCATGCCGTAAAGGTCTTCCACATCCCCCTCGTGCACGTTGAGGCCTCCGGCCAGATCGATCAGTTCCGCATGCCAGGTGCCCCGGCCATCGGTGCTGAGCCCGTCGGCCCCCTCGGCATAGTAGACACGCACCCGCTCCGCTTCCGGTATGGCCGCCACCTTCGGCAGGATCTGCCGCAAGGTCGCTTCGGCATACGCGGCAAGCTCTTCGGCCCGCCGGGGGCGATCCAACATGTTCCCCATGGCACGGATATCCCGCGGATAGTCCTGCAAAGCCTCGAGAGTCATATAGGCGACGGGAATGCCGGTTCGCTTCAGAAAATCGTCGAAATGGGCGTCGATGGCATTTTTCTGCCAGCAGATCACCAACTGAGGCTTGCTCCTGAGCAGCACTTCCAGATTGGGAGTATGCCCCAGGCCGTAAAACCCGCCAATCACCGGCAAGTGCCACAGCTGAGGCGGAAGATATTTCAGGTCCCGCTCTTTGAGAGGTAAATTCAGTCCGACCATGAGGGAGGGATCGATGACGCATGCCAGATGGTTCTCCGGCGGCGAAGCGACATAAACGCGCTGCAGCGACTCGGGCAGCTCGATCCTGCGGCCCACCATGTCCACCACCTGGCGGGCTGCCGCGTTACCGGCCGGGAACAGCAACATTCCTGCCGCCAGCAACACCGCAAGCACACCCCGTACGATCGCCTGCAAACCTTGTCTGATCATGACCGTTTCTCCAGCTCTCTATGCTCCGGCTCTCAATGCTTTGGCGCTCCGCTGTCGGCCGACATCGAGGCGAGCCTGTCGCCGGCCGCCGGAGCATCCATACCCCACAGAACCTGAGAGGCCACCCGCGTGACATCAAACAACCGGGCATCCGGTTCCCGGATCACCGCCGTCACCGCCTGCCGGATATAACCGTGCAGGACCTGCCATTGTTCCGGACTCAGGCCCTGCTTTTTCATGCGGGCTTTCAGCGGAAAAAAATCTTCGGACAAAACTTCCGGCTTGAACTTCACGATGACCCTTTCTCCGCTCGCTTTGCTCATCAGGGTAAAGACGAAGTTTTCCCGGGCCAGGCGCATACCCGCCGGCGCCACCGTTTTTGCACTGGGCTCGGGCCCCTGCATGATGCGGTCGACGGCATCCAGAACTCCGGGACCCGGCATCTGCGAAAAAACCAGCAAATCATCCCGTTGCGGCACCGTGTCGCCGTAAAGGGTACGCATGCCGATCTGAATGGCGCGAAAAGCGATGCCGGTACCGACGCAGGGATGACCGTGTTCCCCATAAAGACCCGCCAGGGTTATAACGTCGGTCCGCCCGGCGGCTTGCACGCGCACCGCGGGAACTTTCGGCTGCATATAGCCGGTGCCGAAAGAGGCATGACACTTCTGGCACTCCCCGGCATGAGCGGCCGGCAGCCACACCGCGCACAGACACAGAACCAAGGACGTAAAGACAGTTTTCATCACAATCCCTCCTCAATCGTTTAAAAACAGCCGGTCAGCAATGCCCCGACCGATAGACGCTCTTCCTTCGGCAACGCTTTCCTTGCCTGACGAGCCGGGAAAAACGATCCGGCCCGGTTTTTCATGACATACCCATGCTGCAAGCGGCGGTCTCAAGAACCTAAAAACGATAGGCCACATTGCCGAAATAATTGATCCCGGCCTCCGGGAAACCTTCATCGTAGGCATAGTTGGTATCGAACAGATTGTTGATGCCGGCCTCGACGGTCAGGCCCGGCAGCGGTTCGAATACGGCCTTGGTGTTGACCACGACGAACTCGCCGGCAATCCGTACTCCGTCCGATGAACTGTAGGAGTTGGAAGAGTAATCCAGATCCGCCTGCAGGCTCAGCCACGACAGGGGACGATAGCGGACATAGGTGAACAGCTTGTGATTGGGGGTATTGGTCAATTTATCGCCGCTGCTGCGATTGTTCCGCTCCATGAGGGTATAGTTGATCCCCGCCTCCACGGTCTCAGTCAGATCGCCGCTGAGCCCAAGTTCCAGCCCGTACTGCTCCACCTTGCCGACATTCTGGTTCTGTTTGGTGGTTGCCGTCGGGTCGTCGGGATCCTGAACCGTGGCCTGCAGAATAAAATCCTCGATATCGCTGTAAAACAGCGCCGCACTGAGGGAAAACCGATCCCACAGCCGATCCCGGTAGCCGATCTGGTAATTGATAGCCTTTTCCGGCTTCAGGTCGGGGTTGGGAATGGCCGTGCCCAGCCGATAGGAATATTTGTCCTTGATGGTCGCCAGGCGGGTTTTGTGGGCAACCGTGGCATACAGGGTCGCGGTATCGCTCAGTTCGTAAAACAGACCGATCTGGGGATTCCAGGCATCGCTTTCATCCTTGGGAAAATCGACCGGTTCGCCGCTGATCAGATCCTGGGCATCGAGGGTCTTGATGGCATCGTAGCTCAGGCCGACCACCATCTGCAGGCGATCGGTCAGAGTGACGGTATCCTCGGCTCCGACGGAATAGATCTCGTCCTCGAAACGCTGATAGGGATCGGGCCAGTTATGTTCCTTATGAACGTCGCGCTTGTAGTGAAAGGCCAGCTTCAGCCGGTTGCGCGGCAGCAGGTCGGTACCGACCTCCAGCGACCCGCCGTAGGTGTGATCGTCGTAATTGCTGCGAAAGGCGTAAGGTCTGGTAATGGTGTCGTATTCCGCATCATCGTAACTGAACAGGGAGTTCATGTAGCGATCGTAGTAAAGTCGCGTTTTTACATAGGACGCCTCGCCCAGTGCGGTGCGGGAGTTGAAATAATAGCTTTCCTTCTCCCAGTAGGGCCAGCGCCAATAGCGGACCCTGGTCGACGAGTCACTGCCGGTATAGGGAGGCGTGCCTTTGACGCCATGCTGGTAAATGTAGCTGAAGGCATATTCGTCATCGCCGTGGGGCGTCAGACCGAGTTTGATATTGATCTTCCGATCCCGCTGGTAGGAGTTCTCCCGCTGCCCGCCGTCCTCGGCGGCCGTCTCCCGGAAATCGTCCGAGAGCCGGAAATGGTCGATGTTGTACCAGGACGCCCCGGTCTGCAGATACCACCAACCCTGGTTGGTACCGAGATTAAGGTAAGCCTGATAGCTGTCGCCCGAGGCATAGCCGGCCCCGCAATTGCCTTCAAAAGCCTTCTCCGGACGTTTGGATATCAGGTTGATGGCCCCACCCATGGTATTCGGGCCATACAGAACCGATGCGAAACCCTTGGAAAGCACGATCTGCGACAGGTCGAAGGTGGTGAAGCGCCGCAGGTCGGGATAGCCGTCGTACGGCACGTACATGGGAATCCCGTCCAGATACAACGGCACATGCCGAAGATCGAAGCCGCGCACGTAAACGGTACTTTCATTCCGTGCTCCGGTCTTGCTCATATGCACCCCGGGCAACAGGTCGAGGGCTTCAGCGACATCGTCCCGGTTGAAGCCGCGCAGTTCCTCTTCGGTAACGCGCTCGGTCAACACACTTGCGGCGCTCTGTTCCTCATTGCCGACCACCTCGACCTCGCCGAGGACAAAAACACCATTGGCCCTATCATCCGCAGCCGCTGCCGATGTTGCCAGCAAACACCCCGCCAAAACTGCGTGCCAAAAGCATCTGGCAGGTGAATACCTTTTTTTCACCTTTCTGCAGTTGATCAATGTTTCCTCCCTCGGTTCATCGTCGACACCCACTGAACATGGTTTGCTCTTACTCTATATCCCACCACATGACCGCCCATGTAATGGAATGCGGCACGCGCCGCCGCCAGCGCCCATCCTGACAGACAAAGGTGCGCTCGACGTACTCATGCAGCACCTTTTCCTCCTGCGGCAGCAAGGCACCGACCTTATCCTGCATGGCGGCAAACACGGCTTGCCGATCCCGGTAGGTCTTGCCCTCCCGATAGCTGATAAATTGCACATTGGCCTGCAGTCCCATCTGGTAAAGCAGGTTGTAAACATAGATGTAGTCCGGCCCGCAGTTGCTGGGGCGACCGATGGCCCGGAACATGGCGGGATCCAGGGGCCCACATCCGACAGGCGTCGAAATACATACCCGCCGCCGGGCAAAACGGTTGAGTTTATCGACGGCCTGCCGAAGATCGGGGACGATCAAGGAACGTGAAGCCACCACCACCTCATGCGGTTCGAGGCCGAGGCGATGCCAGTCGTCCGCCCAGGAGGCCTGAACCGGATGAACATTATCTATCTGCCGCTGCCGACAGCGAGCCTGCAGGCAATCCAGCATGACCGGTGAAATGTCCAGCGCCGTTACCTGGCGAACACGGGAAGACAGAGGCACAGCCAGGGTGCCGGATGCACAGCCCACATCCAGCACGCGCCAGTGCGGCTCGGGATCCATCAATTCCAGAAACCGCTCCACATACGGGCCACCCTCCACCGCCTCGGCGAACAGCGGAGCGCGATTATCCCAGTAGGCTCGATCCCTTCCTTCATCGCGGATTCCTGACTGTTGCTTTTTCCACACCCCATTCCAGTCAATCGTTCGAATATCCATAGTTCTCCGGTAAAAAAAGGCCCGCGTTGCTCCCTGGTGCCAGTGGTCAACCGGGCATGTCGACAGGATCGTGTCAACACTTCCCGCAACAGGCACAGGGAACGGACAATATGCGAAATCTCGGCTTGCAGAAAGAAAACGGGCGGCTTTCGTTGAATCCAGCGTCGGAAAAAGACGAAATAGGCGCACGATTCGGTTACTGAAGCCCGGAATCATGCGGGTTTCGTTGAGTCCATCGGCGATGGAGGACGAAATGAGCGCAGAAAAGAAATGGTCCAGGTTGCTTTAAGCGGGTTGTTGGGTTATTTTGCTGTATCGAATAAAATACGGCTAACCCCTTTACATGGACACGATGCTGCCACATAATACATTATCATGTCAAAAGAAAATTTAGTTCTCCATAATACTGTGCGTAAATCACGCGAAGAACGCAGCTGGTCACAGCAGGAACTGGCCGATCGGGCCGGCCTGTCCCGTACCGGCATCAGCGCCATCGAATCGGGCCGGCTGATTCCCTCAACCGCCGCTGCACTGGCCCTTGCCGCGGCCTTTAACTGCCGGGTCGAGGACATCTTTACCCTCAGTGGACAGGAAACCACCGAGTGGGCCTGGCCCCCCGACATGGAGCCCTGCCGCTACTGGCGTGCCATGGTCGGCACACGCCACCTCATCTATCCGGTGGAAGCCAGCCCTCTGGGCACCCTGCCCCATGACGGGGTATGGCGCGACGGGCAATGGCACGATCATCCCTTTGCCGACCCGGTGCGCACCCTGGTGGTGGCCTGCTGCGATCCGGCGGTCGGGCTGCTGGCCAGCGAATATGCCCGGCAGACCCCTTTCCGCATGCTGGTCATCCCGCGTTCCAGCCGGACTGCCGTACAAATGCTGGCCGACGGCCTGATTCATGCGGCGGGTCTGCATCTGGCCCATGCCTCCAAGCCGGAAGAAAACCGCAAGGAAGCCGCAAAAATCCTGGGCGAGGATTTCTGCCTGGTCCGCGTCGCCAACTGGGAGGAGGGTCTGGCCCTCGCCCCCGGCCTGGCGGGACAAAGCGTCGAAGATCTCATGAAGGCCAATCTCAGCTGGGTCGGACGGGAGCCGGGTTCCGGCGCACGCCAGGTACTCGATGAATTATCCCAGGGATTGCTGGTTCCCCAGTTCCTCGCCCGCGACCATCGCGGCGTGGCCCAGGCGATTCGCAATGGCTTTGCCCAGGCCGGCGTTTCGGTACGCCTAGTCTGCGAGGAAGAAGGTATCGATTTCCTTTCCGTGCGCAAAGAGCCTTACGATCTCTGCTTCCTCAAATCAGCGCAGAACGATCCCCGCCTTCGCGCCATGGTCGAAGTCATCCAGTCCGCTGCCTACCAGAAGCAGCTTGCCGGACTGCCGGGCTACGACAACCGGCAAACCGGTAAAATCGCATAATGTGCATGCCGAGGCGGACAAACCGCCTCGGCTATCCCGCTGAACCCAGAATTTTTTTCAGCTGCTCGTCATCCGGTGCTGTTCCCAGAAACCGTTTGTAGAACTCCCTCGTTTCCGTCTTCAGATCCAAAGGAAAGCGCTTTGGATAGAGTTGATGGGCCAACCACTGCAAGCCCAGATACCGCATGAACGATGGCGGCCGGTCGAACCAGTTGGCAGGCATATCCGGAACAAGCCAGACCCTGCCGTCGCGGACCGCCTGCACTTTTTGCCAGCGCGCGTCGGTTTTTACCGCTTCGAAAAAAACATTTTCCTGTACCAGTATCACCTCGGGATCGTAGAGCAATACCTGCTCCAGACTGAGCTTGTCGCGCCCGCGGTAATGCTTCAACGTGCCCCGATGGACATTGCTGCCGCCCGCAAGGGGAATCAACTCGGCATGAAAGGAATCCTGCGGTTCCGTCTCCAGGCCGTCCATCCCTTCGGCATAATAGACTCGCGCCCGCTCGTCATCAGGGATATCCGCCGTCGCTGCACACACGGCGGCCAGCGCCCGTTCGCCATATGCCGCCAGTTGCTCGGCGCGCTCCTCTCTGTCCAGCAAATCGCCCAGAAACCGCAATGCGGCCCCATACCGATCAAAGCGATCCAGATCCACGAAAACCACCGGGACACCCCATCCCTCCAACTGTTGCGCCAAACGTCGATTCACCGCCGCCCGGTTCCACCCCCAGAAAATCACCACGTCAGGCCGCAAAGCCAGCAGCGTCTCCCGGTTAACCCCCCGCGTCCCGCCAAACCCGCCCATCACCGGCAAAGCCTTCACATAAGGGTCCAGATAGTCCCAATCTTCATGGGACAAAGCCGAGTTGATCCCTGCCAACAGCCTCGGATCGAGGGCATAGATCATCCAGGTTACCGGCGACACCGCACCGAGCACCCGATGGATATGATCGGGCACCTGCACCTGCCGGCCGGCCATATCGGTAATCGTGCGCCCTTGCGCCCCGGATACCGTCAGCAGCAAAGCCACTATCAGGCAAAAAAATCGCAGCATGCTTTTTCTCATCAAAACCGCCAAGGACGACCAGCCTCCCTGGCCATGACCTGGCCGATCTTGTCGTATCGGCAAGTCACCCGGTGGACACGCCAGGCCATGCGGTTTTTCAAGTTATGGTGGGGAAATTTGGGCTGTCATAGCCCGAGAAGGGGTATTAACGGCGACATTGACGAAAAACATCCCTGCCAGTTCTACGGGGTATTGAAATTCCATCCTATCGGACAAAGAACCGGCCTTGGCCCACATCGGCCAACATGGTTCTGCTCTCCGCTACCATTGAGGGGAGGGAAATAAACGCAACCAGCGGCTGCCCCCCGACCCGTCAGGCAACCGGGTTCGGAATTCTCGCTGCAGAACCGGGCTGTCGACAGGATAATGCCTGGCCAGAAGGGTCGTGCAAGGGGGATACCCCCTGCCCGGCCCTTCTGACCGTTCTACGACCGGAATCGTGCGGGTTTCGTTGGGTCCGTAGTACGGAGGACGAAATAAGCGCAAGGAGGAGGAAGGGGTCGCGGCATATTGTGTGGCGCCAACAACCTGCCTTAGACACGATCATGTCATAGTGATATTTTTATGTCAATCGGATTTTTCCGTCTCCGGGGGAAACGAAAGGAAAGACATGCGCAGAGCTTCGCTCCGGGAGAAGGGATGGAGAGACTATTTGCCTTGTTTACGAAACGCGGCCAGCAAGTCGTTCTGACTCAGAATACCGAGCAGGCAGGAACCGCGCTCCGGATCGACTACGGGGAAGTAGCTGATATCGGGATGCTGCTGCACCTCCTCCAGGGCTTCGCGCAAGGACTGGTCGGGATGCAGTTGCGCCCGGGCGGTATGCACCAGATCGCTGGCCACGATCAACTGCGCCAGGGAGGGTTCGAACAACAGGCTGCGGATTTCCGAGTAATCGACCATGCCGACGAAGCGGTCTTCCTGGTCCACCACCGGAAAACGATCGTAGCGGCTGTGGGCGATAAGGCGCAGCAATTCGTTGAAGGGGGTGTTTTCGCACAGGGTTTCGACATTGCGGCGCATCACGTGTCGCACCAGAATATCGCCGGGGTCCTTGAGACGGTGTCCGGCGGGGATACCGAGGGACGAGCGGAAGTGCTGCACCACATGATGCAACCCCTCGAAGGCGCCTTCCGGCGCGCGTTTTTCCAGCAACGACAGAATCGGCACCTCGCCGGCCCGCACCAGGCCGTGACGCACGGCCAGGGGACCGATCAACTCGAATATCACCACCGAGCCGAGTACGACGGTCTCGACCATGGCGCCGCCGGCGGGCCATTGCCGGGACAGACTGTCCGCCAGGCCGATGGCGACCCCTGCCTGGGCCAGCAGAGTCATTCCCGTCCAGCGCCGCATGCGTTCGCCGAACCGCCCCAGGCGCGCTCCCAGCCAGGCCCCGCCGATTTTTCCGGCAGTGCGCGCAATCACGTATCCGATGCCCAGCAAACCGATATGCGCCAGGGTCTCGAAATGCAGATTGGCGCCGGCAAGAACGAAAAACGCCACATACACCGGATAATCGATCTCCTGCAGGGCTGCGGCCAGCCGGTGCCAGCGTGGCGAGCCATTGGCGAGACTGGCTCCCAATGCCAGATGCGCCAACAACGGATCGCATTGCAGCAAACGGCACATGACCGTTACCAGAACCACGCCGCCGAGCAGCAACAACTTGAATTCGTTGCCTTTGTCCAGGCGTTCGGCCCATATGGCCAATAACAGACCGACCACGCCGCCGACCAATATCGGACTGAGCAGCTGCCCCAGCAACGGCGCCATCCCCTCGGAAGGCTTCACCAGCCAGTGAGCCGCCAGCACGAAACCGAACAGGGCCAGAATATTATTGAGCCCCACCAGGGTCAAAGTAGCCTGGGTAAGAGGCCCTTCCGATTCGCATTCCCGCACCACCATCAGGGTCGCCGCCGGTGCCGTGGCCACGCTGATGATGCCGAGAAAGACAACCAGGTAAAAGGTCGTCATCGCCAGCGACAATCCCGGTACCGCATAGCGCAAAAACAGCAGATTGACCACCACCGCCGCACCGCCCACCAGCAGCAGGGTCAAACCGGTTTCCGCCAGGGAAAACAGCAGGATGCGGTGTCGCCAGCGGCGCAGGTTTTCGGGGCGCAACTGCCCGCCGATACTGAGCAGGATCATCCCCAGAGCCACCTGGGAAAGCAAATCCAGAGTATGCAGCGCTTCGGGTTTCAATATCGGATGCCAACCGAGCAGGTGGGCCAGGGACGGACTCAGCACCATACCGGCCAGCAGATAGCCGGTCACCCGCGGGACATGGCACAGGGCGGCCAACCGCCCCCCGACCAGGGCACCGAGAAAAATACAGGACAAAGCGGTAAAAACAGGAAAAAAATCCATAATTGTCATCAATGCTGGCAGCAGGATTAAGGTTCAAAACTCTCAATTCAACCGCAGATACCTGATATTCCTGCAGATTTTGGTTCAGAGTAAAACGCGGCGTTCGATTGTTCCGCGCAAGTATACTGGCATAATGCTGTTCTGGGAAGTAAAACAGGACAGGAGGCGCCCTGTACTCCATATGCGCATCGATCAGGCACCGCGAAAGAAGGTTACATACACATAGCCCGCCGTCATCATGACAAAAAACAGCATGCCGGACCAACTGAGGAACTTGAGAATCAAGCCGGGTCGGTACTCTTCGGGCACGTTGGGGCCCGTCATGACTTTGTAGTTGATGGCGGCAAGCACCGGCATGGTGACAAACGAAACCACCGCAGCGAAAGTCAGAAACTGAATAAGGTTTTTGACGAAGAACAGGACCACCAACGACGCCGCAACCGCCGAAAGAAGGATCCAGGCATTGTGAATCTGCCGAAACCGATGCGCCGACAGATCGCCGATCAGGGTACAGCAGGCTGCGAGGGAACGGGGGTACCCGTCCAGGGTCGTCAGAGTGGTACTGAACATGGTGAAAAAGGCCGCCGTCAGGATCAGGGGGCGTGACCAATCGCCGATGGTGGCGGCGTAAAGATTGACCAACTGTTTGGAAAACGCGATGCCGCTGGACGAAAAGGATTCTCCCGAACCGAACATCACCAGAGCGCCGAGGGCGACAAACATGACCGCGAGAAACACCGCCGATACGTAGCCGATGTAAAAATCGATGCTGGTCTCCTTCACCGTGGCAAAGTGGCCGGTCTGTTTCTCCCGGCTGAAGATCCACAGCGACGACCAGGCGGAAAGATCGACCGGCGCCGGCATCCAACCGAGCAGACTGATGAGAAAGGCAAAGGAGGTCCAGGTCCAGGGATCGGGGGCGACAATATCCGCCGTCAGGATACGACTGCCCGGCACGGCAAAAGCCACCGCCACCATGGTTCCCAGCGCTAACACGATAATAATGACCTTGGCCATGGAGTCGAGAAGTTTGTAGTGCCCCAGCAGCAACAACAGGGCGCAGAGGGCTATCAGGCCGATGGTGATATGAGGTACGGACGCCCCGACCCATCCGTAACCGGTAAACAAGGCCCCGCTGAGCATTGCCACACCGGCGATATTGATGGTTCCGGTGAGAATATTGATCAGCAGGAAGATCCAGACGAAGACAACGCCATGGCGGCGATAGCCGGCGAGCAGACTTTCGCCGGTCGCCGACGTATAACGCTGCCCGTACAGAAAAAACGGGAATTTCAGCAAATTGGCTAACAGGATCAGCCCCAGCAGCCGCCAGCCGAAATCGGCACCCGCGCGGGTCGACCAGACCAGGTGGGATCCGCCGATGGCCGCGCAAGACAGAAGGATACCCGGGCCGAGGGCCTTCCAGAGATTGGATCGGGCAGAGCTTGTGGTATCGGATCTCGTTTTTGATTCTTCACCATTCACCCCATCAACAACCGATACTGCCTGATATTGTTCGTTCGCCATCTCCCCGCCTTTCAGCATGCGCATCAAAAAAGCGCCACAATATAAAACATGTCAGCTTCCAGCAAGTTTTTGAAAACTGCTAACGGGATATTGGAAATGGGCACATTTGTCAATGCCCCGTAAAAAAATTTTTTCCGCATGACACTTCGCTGCTTATATTTCCTTCCAGGCAAACATCGACATTTTATCTACTGAAAACCAAGTCCCTTTGGAAACAACAATAGCCCCAGTACCAATCGCTGTATCCAGAGAAATCTTTGCAAACACAAAGGGCAGCCATATCGGCTGCCCTTTGTCGTCACATATATTCAGAGGTAGCTGAGCGGATCTCGGTTAATCGCCCACTTTCTCCTCGGCCACGCCGAAGGATTGCTCGAAGATATCGAGCAGTTCCAGGTTCTGCTTGGACAACATCATGGCATTGCCGACAACGGCGTAGAACAAAATGCTCAAGCGGGTTTTGGAGGAACTATCCTTGATGCGCGCCACCTGTCTGGCGTTGAGTTCGGTGGCCAGAGCCCGCAACCGGGCATCCTTGGCCTCGATCTCCTGCAGATTGGCAGGTTGTTTGCGACCGAAGGTCCCCTCCACCTCCAGAAGAATCTCGTCCAGCAGCTGACGGACCTGCTCCAGCTCTTCGACCTGCACCGGCAGCAGCCCCTTATGATGGTTGCTGACGTGGGTATAGGCACGCAGCACGATATCCCGATGGCCGTCGGTCAGCTTCTGCAGACGCCTGACGGCCTGTGGGTACTTATGGGATACGGACAGGCCTTTCTGATCGAGCAGCCGCATCGCCTTGAACACGTTGGCGCTGATAATGTTGGACCACTGCTGAAACTTGCCCAGTCGCTTACGCTCCACGCCCAGCCGTTCAATGTTCTGACTGAACATAGCATCCAGGGTAGCATCGAGAGACGCACGGATTTCCTTGAGCAGAAAGCTCATGTGCTCAAAGGTCGTCTCAATCGTTTCCTGCGGATTTTCCACCGATTTAAGATTGAAAACCTTTTCTTTTTCCGCCTCTTCCGCCTTGGCGCGATGCTTTCGGTGATTGGTCACAATCAGGAAAGCGACAAGCAAGACCAGCAGGACGACCCCAAACCCTTTGGCGTAAAACATGACGGTGGCAAACAAGGCCGCAAAGGTAAAGGCGATAATCGCCGTCAGGAACCAGCCTCCGACCACGGTCAGCACCCCGGTGACACGGTAGACGGCGCTTTCGCGGCCCCAGGCCCGATCGGCGAAAGAGCTGCCCATGGCCACCATAAAGGTGACATAGGTGGTGGATAGAGGCAGCTTGTTGGCGGTAGCGTAGGAGACCACGGCGCTGGCCACCATCAGGTTGACCGAGGCGCGCAGCAAATCGAAGGAAGGTCTTTTGCCTTCTTCGGCAACCACCATGGCTGCGCTGGGATCGAGACGCCGGCTGATAGCCGCCCGCAATCCTTTGGGCACAACCACCCGGACTGTCTCGAAAACACCCAGCACCAGGCGCACAATGGCCCGGGAGATAAAAACCGACTCGAAACGCTCGCTGCCCTCGTCCTGCTGGCTGAGGCTGAGTTCGGTCTTGGTGACCGTGCGGGCCTTTTTAGACAGCCACAGGGTCAGGATCATGATGGCACCGGCCAGCAGCAGAAAAGAGGTCTGCGACTGCACCTTGGCACTGAGCGCGCCCATGGTGGCCCCGAGGGGATCGCCTGAGGCCATGGCCAGCTTGTAAGATTGCAGGCCGGCCAGCGGTACGCCGATGAAATTGACCAGGTCATTGGCGGCGAAAGCCATGGCCAGGGCGAAGGTACCGACCAGCACCACCGGCTTGAGCAGGTTGAATTTCAGCATCTGCAACATCTGCAGGATAATCGCGGAAACGATAAAAATCCCGAACAGGATCAGGCCCGTGTGGGATTTGATCCAGGCGACGTTCTGGCTGGACATGAAGGACGCGCCCTTGGCACCCTTGACCAGAATGAAGTAGGTGATGGAGGACATGGCCACCCCGCCCCACAGCGCGCCGTAACGCTTGATCCGCTGCTGATAGTCGAAGGTGAACAGCAGGCGCGTGAGAAACTGGACCACGGCTCCGCAGACGAAGGACACCGCTACCGACAACAGGATCCCCATGATAATGGTGATGGCCTTGGCGGAGTTGATGTACTGAACGATCGTCATCAGGCTGTCGCCGGCCTGCACGATTTTGAGGACCGAGATGGCGACGGCGGCACCCAGCAGCTCGAACACGACGGAGACGGTGGTGGAAGTGGGAAGCCCGTAGGTATTGAAAAGATCGAGCAGAATAATGTCGGTGATCATGACCGCCAGAAAGATGGTCATCAATTCCGGCATGGTAAAGAACTGCGGATGGAAAATGCCTTTTCGCGCCACCTCCATCATGCCGCTGGAAAATGTCACCCCGGCCAGGATCCCGAGGCTGGCAATGATCATGATGGTTTTTCTCGATGCCACCCGCGAGCCGAAGGACGAATTGAGAAAATTTACCGCATCGTTGCTGACCCCGACCATGATGTCGAAAATCGCGATGGTGACGAGAATTCCGACCCCGATAAGAAGAAATTCACTGCTCATAATGCTCCGTAGTCCTTTCCATTTCGACCCAACTTTTGCCCGGCCGGCTAACTATCCCTAAACATACCAAGTCCTGAGAGGATGAAAAGGGAGTGCTGGCACTTATCTGTCCGGCAGGCCTCAGATAAACCCTTGCAGGGCTACTTTTGCCGCAAAAAACCGGGCAGACGCGAAGGTCTGTCCGGCTGGCGCTGTGTCTGCTTCACCGACGGAAATCTGCGAAATTTCGTTTGCATATGAAGCGTTTGCATAAATCGCCGTCTCATTTATCAGGAAATTGTTAGGCTCGTGTTAGCGCCAGATTAATTTCGATTTCCTGTTTTCTCCCGTCCCTGCCCCTTCGGCTATCCTTATGAAGATATTAAACAGGGAACAAAGCGGTATGAGCGCAACTGTTTTCAGAGCACCGGTTCGGACCATATAAAAAGGGTGCCCCAAAAAGAGCACCCTTTTTATATGGAATTCATCCGTTTGGCAAGCGGGTTTCACGACCAGCTACCGACATCGTCACCAAAGGCGACCCGGCTGTCACTTTGCCGGGCTTATATTCCCGTCTGAAACGGGCTGTGGTTGGGAGGACGGATCGGCAATATTACCGAGATACTGCGGCAGGTCGATGCCGGCCATGGCGGCAACATCGTGCAATGGCGGCAAACTCTTGACCAGGCCCGAAAGGAAATTGGCTGTTGAGGTTTTATCGCCCCCTGCACCGTCCCAGACCGTCACTTTGTCGATCTTGATATTGCGGATCGCCTCAACCTGCAATTGCACGATCTGCTCAATTTTTTCGGTCATCAGAAGAGTCGCGGCGGACTTGGCGTCACCGTTACACCCCTTGACCAACTCGAGATAGCCGAACGCCTTGCTCTCCAGAACTTTCCGCACCCCTTCAGCCTCGGCCTGGTACTTGAGCAGGATCGCATCGGCGGCCCCTTTGGCTTCGCGACGCGTTTTTTCGGCTTCGGCCTCGGCGGCGATCTCCACCTTGCGTTTATCGATTTCCTGACGCACCACTTCGGCGGCTACCAAGCGCTCCTGCTCAGCTTTGGCCTGGGCCTTCTGAATCTCTACCTCGGCTTCACGCCTGGCTACTTCGCCGAGTTGCATGGCGGCGGCCTGTTTGACCGCCAGTTCGGCATTATAGTTGGCGATATCGGCTTTGGATTTATTTTCCCCTTCAACAGCGGTCGCTTCCTGTTGCTGCACGTAAACCCGCTGGTCGGCCTGGGCACGCTTTTTACCTTTTTCGGCTTCGGCCAGATTCTCGGCGACGCCTATCTCTTTCTGGCGATCGGCAGCCGCCTCACCAACCCGAGCATTGGCTTCCTGTTGCTGCACAAACACCCGCTGATCCGCTTCGGCCTGTTTTTTACCCTTTTCCGAACCGGCTACATTTTCCGCTACCCGGATCTCCTTTTCCCGAACCGCCTCGGCTTCGCCAATCGCGCCCGTTTTTTCCTGCTCGGCCACATCAACCTTGGCCTGGTTAATGGCCTCGGCAGCGGCTTTCTTACCAATGGAGTCGATATACCCGGACTCATCCGTAATGTCGGTAATGTTAACGTTGATCAGGTAAAGACCGATCTTGTTCAGCTCAGGAGCGACATTCTTACGGATCGACTCAAGGAACCGCTCACGATCCTGATTAATCTGTTCGATGGTCAAGGAGGCGACGGTCAAGCGCAACTGGCCGAAGATGATTTCCTTGGCCATCTCCTCGATCTGATGTTGTCCGAGATGTAACAGGCGCTCCGCAGCGGCTGTCATGATCTGCGATTCAGTGCTGATCCCTACCGTAAAAGTCGACGGCACATTGATGCGGATATTCTGCATCGAGAGCGCCTTCTGCAAAGGGATATTAATGGTCATCGGCGTCAAGCTCAGGTACGCGTAATCCTGTATCAGAGGCCAGACCATGGTCCCGCCGCCATGGATACAACGGGCCGATTGCCCCGCACCGACCTTACCGTAAATCACCAGGATATTATCCGATGGGCAGCGTTTGTAGCGTGAAGCCAGAAAAATGATGGTCGACACGACCAGGAATAAAAAAGCAACAACCGGCAACAGCCAGAAATCGAACACCATGGAATGACTCCTTATTCAGCCAATAGGTTTGACAACCAAAACATGGGCATTAACCTGCACCACTTCGACAGGAGTTCCCGTGGAAATTTCACCGTCATCGTCCGCTACAGCATCAAACTCGCGCAGGTGATTGTGGAAATCAATGGTCACCCGACCGGTTCCGCCGGCAGGAATAGTAAGATAGACGCTGCCTTTGCAACCGATCGCCATGGACGTCTGCAGGGTACCGCTGGACTGCAGACGATCAAACCATGCGAACAATCTCCCGATCACCCAGACGGAAATTAAACCGGCAAGGCAGGCCCCCACTATGGACCCGCCAAAACAGACTCCATTCTGGCGATAAAGCGCCAGCCCCACCAGGCCGAACATCATCAAAAACGCGGTAAGGCTCTGCAACGACAACAGTTTGAACCCGACATCCGAATCGACATGATCGGCATCGATATCCACGTCGAAATCGGTATCTGCATCGATGTCGGCTCCGACAAACTGCATCACCATACGCACAACCAGAAAAAAACTGCCGATGATGGCGCAAAGCAGGAAAAATATTTCAAAACCGTTCAGACCGGCAAAGGCATTGGTCATGCCATCCTCCTTCGGACACCCCGGCAACCCTACGTGAAAATCCATACCGGTGCATCGCAACCGCACAAGCTCCGTCAAGGCGAACCCATGATATTTATTTAAAATAATTAGCTAGCAAAAATTAACAAATATTGCATTAACTGTCCAGCCAATTTTAAAACAGGGGAGACCGCGCATAACGACACGCAGAAGAAACACCGCGGCGCGCTATGGTGAGATCAGAGGAGGAGAAGAATGTTCGGAAAAAAACAGGCGCACACGCCCTGCGAAAAAGCAGGACGTGTGCGCCACTTGGGTAGGATATTTGGTGCAGATAAACCGGATGGCCATGCTACGGGCCGATGAACCGGGGCGATCAGCGACAACAACGACACCGGAGCCACTCGCATGATCGGCGGCTTAAACGGTGATCACCAAACAAACCGGCCAACAGCAGTGCTGGCAGGGCCGCACCCTGCCTCCTGTTCTCGTCATGGAGCTTTTCACCAACTCCAGCCGACACCGGCACTGGTCGTTACATCGCTGTTGGAATGGGCTATGGCGGTAGTGATACGGATATTGTCGGTAATATCGGATTTGAATCCGACGGCTATGGCATTCTCTCCCTTGTAGTTACCATAGCCGATCCCCAGCGAGGTGCGTTTGCCCTGCGCCGGCGCCGGGATGCCCGCGATCGCGGCCACGGCGGCAATCCCGGAAAAAGCATCACGGCTCAGGTTATCGATACGACTATCCAAACGGTTGATCGCACCGCTGGTGGAGGCCGAGAACTGCTGAAGTTGCTGAACGTTGACCGCATCGGTGGCATTAACGCCATCGGCGACGTTGGTCACCCGCCGCTCGTTGCCGCTGGAGCCGACCGACACGGTATCGGCCTCGTCAGCCACCGAATCCTGTCCTATCGCCACACTGCCGGTGGCACCGCTGGCGACGCTGGCGTTCTGACCCAGAGCCACCCCGCCTGCGGCACCGGCCGCCACCGAGGAGTCGGCCCCCACCGCCACGCTGTTCTCCGAGGCCACCGTCGTATCCGCCCCCAATGCCACGCTGCCGTCGGCACTGACGGTAGCATTGGAACCGATGGCGGTATCGCGGGTTCGGGCCGAAGCGCCGCTGCCCAGAGCGGTGGAACCGCTACCGCTGGCGCTGGCGGCCACATCATTGGAACCGGCGGTCCAGCTGGTGCCGAGGGCCTGATCCTGCAAGGCGCCGATATCGGTCTGCATGGCGGTATCGGCGGCAGCGCGGGCGGCGGCCTCGGCATCGATATGATCCTGCAGCGTCGCATCCGCCGCCTTCATTTGCCCGACGGTGGCGGCATCGCTATCGGCCACACCATCGGCCACGTTGACAATGCGACGCTGATAGGTACTTGTCCCGACCGACACGGTATAGGCTTCAGTTGCCTCGGAGCCTTGCCCCAGGGCGACACTGCGTACGCCAGAGGCAGTGCTGTTCTCGCCTAGGGCGGTGCTCTCTGCACCAAGGGCACGACTGTATTGACCCGTCGCCAAGCTATAGTCACCGCTGGCAATGCTGGCCTCGCCAAGAGCAGTACTGTCATAACCGCTAGCCTTGCTACTCCGGCCAACTGCGGTACTGTCGTAACCGCTGGCAGTGCTGTTCTCGCCAACTGCGGTACTCTCGCCACCGCTGGCAGTGCTGGACTCGCCAACTGCGGTACTGTTTGCGCCGCTTGCGCGGCTATACCGGCCAACTGCGGTACTGTTTTCGCCGCTGGCGCGGGAATCCCGGCCAACTGCGGTACTGTTTTTGCCGCTGGCGCTGCTGCGCTCGCCTATCGCGGTGCTGTAGTCACCACTGGCCACGCTCCATCCGCCGTAGGCGGCGCTGTTCAAACCGGTGGACTGACTATGATAACCGGTGGCGGTACTCACCGCACCGGTAGCCACGCTATAGGAACCCAGAGCCACGTTACTAAGAGAAGTCCCCAAGGCGGTGCCATCATCGGCATCGTCAGATAGATCCAGAGGCTGGTCGTACTGCAACCCCCAGGCAATCGAACCGAAACCGACAAAGGTTACAACCAACACCCCGACCACCAGCGTGCGCGCCCTGGCGCCCCACCGTGTCCACCGATATAACCCGATACGTTTTGACTGCCGCATGCTTGCCTCCTTAGACCGAATGTACGTAATTAGATGTGACGTTACAGCCCTGATATTCAACAGAAGGTCACACTGTACAACTCGATCCTGACAATTTACTGACAAACAGGGGAAGCAAAGGCTATATTTCTTAAATTTTGCCAAAATAATCCATAAGGACATAACGGGCGCGGGTTTTAGAGTCGGAGGGACAACGAGGAAAGCGTACGATGCTCAGGGCAGGGCTCGGTCGTGATCCCGGCGATTAATTCGGCGACTTCCTCCTCGCAATAGCCCTCGCTACGAAGCACCTCGGCAAAGCGGGTTAATACCTGCCGGGCCTGCACCGCGGAGCTTTGCCCCTGCAACCGGTAAAGCAGACCGCACAGGCGATCATTGAGGGGATCGTTCTGCAAGGCTTGCCGAGCGACCCGAATGGCTTGTGGCAGGCGCTGCGCGGCGACCAGCAACGCCGTCCAGCTGAAGGTCCATTGGGTCATGGCGGCGGCCAGGTTTTCCCGAAATGCGCGGATCTGATGTTCACCGGCAATGTCCGGTGCGAACCCGCCTCGCTACAGCGACCGGGCGGTGGTAAAAGCATTGCCAGCTTGCCACGACTCCTGTCGGCAAGCATGCCGCAACCCACGATTGACCGCGGTTAAAAAATCGTGGGCATCAACCCGGCAATGGGCCAGCCACAGCATGCCTTTTTCCCTTTTCAGATAACGATGGGCGGTGTTATCCGGCAACACCTGCGTCATGGTTTTGCGCAACCGCGAAACCAGGGTGTCAAACTTCATGCGGGCGGCATCGACGGAACTGTCGGGCCAGAAATGAAGCTGCAGGATCCCCTGCGGCATTTTACACTTCGGCGCGGAAACCAGCAGACACAACAATTCACGCTGCAGCGGGGTTAAAGCCTCGGCCGCAAGCAAAGGCTTGCCCTCAAGCAGGATATGGAGCCCGCCGAGGGTGCGGATATCGAGCAGCGCGATGGCGCTACCATCCTCCGACAGGGCTATGCCGAGACGCTCGGCGGCCAACTCCCTTGCATAATCGGTTTCGATCCGATGCGCGACGGCGAAGCTCAGGATTTTCTGCATAGCCGCCGGGGCCCATCCCCAGAAATGCCGGTAAGCATTGCGGCGCATCAATCCCAGCCCCTGGGCGATATCCTGCCCGGCCAGCGTTTGCTCGCCGAGCGCCAGGTAGACCGCCGCACGGTGCAAAAGACCGCAGGCCTGCAGATATTCGGTCGGCATCTGCCGCGCGGCCTCAATCCCGTCACTAAGACGTTGCAGCGCCGGGACGGGGCGGCCGCAATGGAAACAGCTCAGACCGACCATCAATTGATTCAATGTGACAAAATAGCGCCCGCCCGACAGTTCCCGCAATTGCTGCGACTGCTCGGCGGCCCGCCAGGCACGATCGGGTTGATCGAGCAGACCAAGCACCACGGATTGGAGCTGCAAGACCTGACTGCGCAAATGCGGACTCAGCGGCGGCTGTTGCCCCAAAGCCTGATTGGCCAGGGCCAGGGCGTCGGTAAAGCGTCCCTGGTTGATGGCGATATCCATCTCCCAGATGGTACAGAAAGGAGCGGCGATCGACTGAGAGAACATGGCGTTGCCGAGAACCTCGACCAGCTGGTTTTTTTGTTCGAAATAGTTGGCGAAATCGCCTTCGATATACAGGAAGTTGAACAGCATCATGCGAATGGACAGGCTGTTAAACGCTCCGACTTCGGCACGCTGCACACAGGGAGCGGCCTGCTCCATGTACATGCGGGCGAGGACAGTATGCCCCGCGAAAATGTGTATATACCCCATGACCATCAGCATGGCCGCTTCGAAATTGGCCAGCTGTTCCTGCCGGGCCAGGCTCAGGGCAAGGGAGGCGAAGCGGGTCGCCTCATCGACATCCGCCAGGAATATGCAGTAGCCCATGGCCAGGCTGCGGGCGACAAGGATGGTCATGGCAACGTCGAGTCCCCCGCCCACCCGGGCAAACAACTGTTCGGCCCGGAACAACATTTCCTCACCCTCCCGGTAATGCCCGGTAGTGGTAATGTGAATGGAGATCATATGGGCCAGGCCCAGCAATTCGCCGAGATCATTTTGACGGGCGATAAAAATCACCAGAGCTTGTTTGAGCAGCGGCAGGGCCAGCGACGGCGCGGAATCCATATAAGCCAGCGCCAGATAGAAGCAGGACCAACCCTGGCCCGAGAGGTCAGCCTGCGGAATCTGCTGCAGAATCGCGGCCAGAGTGGCAGTCTGATTGGTCGCCAAAAAGTCCATACCGTAATCCTGAAGAGCAGATTCAACGGCTGCATAATCCCCGGCTTGCAGCAGGTAACGCAGGGCTTGCGCGATATCCTCACGCTTAAGACAGAACTGCCCGGCGCGTTGGTATATCCTGCGAATGGCCTGGGGACTTAATGCCACTGTCGCCCTCTCCCGCAAAAATTGCTGAAACAGGTGGTGCAGACCGAACTCCGTGCGATCCGGATCGAGCGGACGGAGAAAAACATTGCTCCGGGCAAGCTCGCAAAAATCGACGCCGATCTCAACCTCCCCGGTGAGTTCCACCGCCAACGCAACGGGGATCTCTTCCAGCAGGGAAAGAACCAGCAGCGGTCGGTGCAAGCGCTGCGGCAAAGGAGCAAAAATCTCCCGGCGGAAATAGTCAAGGATCGCCCGGGTTCCTTCGCCACGGCAATTGACCAGAGCTGGAAAGCCAGCCGCCCCTTCCTGCTGGGCCAACTGCAGCCCGAGCAGGGATATCCCCATAACCCAACCGTCCGTGGTGCGCGCGACCGTTCTGATCGTATCGGAGGGAACATCAAGGTGATGAATCCGGTAAAAAAAATCTGTGATTTCCGTCTCATCAAATGCCAGGTCCCGATTTCCGAGCCGTAGCCATTGCCGGTTACCGTCGCTGAGTAGCGCATCGTTCAGCGGCAAACATTCGCGTGAGGAAAGGATGAAATGCAATCGGGGGGAAGCTGTTTCAAACAGGTGGCTCAGCAAAGCCAGGCTGAACTCATGATCTAGCAGGTAATGCAGGTCATCAAAAACCATGTACAGATCATCGGTCAGGCACGCGCACAGATCGTTTAGCAGCAGATCGACGCGTTTTTGCAGATCGAAAAGGGCGAAGTCGCTGCAGGACAGAATCTGTGCCGTTTTGGCGGAGGGGCATTCGGGAAAACGCGCATAGATGCAGGTCGCGATAGCGGTGAGGAAAAATCCCGGATCAGCGTCTTCGGCACCGACCTGATACCAGACAAAGGCCGTTTTGGAGCGATCGAGGAATTGTTTGATAACCGTGGTTTTCCCCTGCCCCGCCTGCGCTTCGAGAAGAATATCCGGTATTCGGGCACCGCCCTCGCGCAACAACCGATCAACAAGTCGATCACGACACAGAAACCGGGGCGTATCGACCTGGGGCGGGTAAAACTTGTCAAGCTTGACTTGCGACCTGAATTCCGCAGTTTGACGCATGATCCATCCTGATTATGGCAACAAGGGGTGCATGCCCGCCACAATCGCGCCAAAACGGTCCACAGCAAACATCGGCACCCCACACTACATCGACACGCTGAAGTCTGTCGGACGGTACTGGCCGAAGCAAGGATAGTCCGACCGACTCCAGAATCAAGACAACAGTAACACCGTCCTACATAAATACATACTTATTTTTTGGTCCGGTTTTGGGTAACACGCCACGACGCAACATCTTGAATACCCTGCGCATATCCGGGTAGGAGGAGCCCTTTTCTCATGTCGAGTGCCCCTTCAACCTAAACACATCACAGGCTCTTGCGATCCAGACTGCGGTACTGAATCGCCTCGGCCAGGTGCGGCTGCAGGATATGCTCTTCGCCGGCCAGATCGGCGATGGTGTGAGCCACTTTGAGGATGCGCGTATAGGTGCGGGCGGAATAGCCGAGGCGGTCGGTGACCATTTCCATTTACTGCTCGCCCCTCTGCATCGAGTTTGCAGTGGTGGCGCATCTAGCGGGTGGTCATGTGGGCGTTGCTTACGGGAAAAAGAAAGGAGAGATAGTGTTTTCACCAATCCCGATAGGGCACTCCGTTCAAACCGATCAGATCGCTGCCGCTGGTCACGTCGAAAACGCTGCCGCGCGGAGGCGCCTCCCCTTGGTCAGGTTCCGGGGCACTAAGCTTCCAGCTTTCGGCGGATTTGGTGAAGGGATCCTTGGGCACGCTGCGCAGGTACTTGGCCGTGACCAGTTCACGCAGATTGTCCGGATAACGCAGTTTGTCTGCAAAAAACTTGTCGATGGCCTGCCGCATCTGGTACAGATCTTCCGCCAGAACCGCCTCGCGGGCCTTGATAAGGTGTCTTTGATAGACAGGATTGGCGATTGCGGCCAGAATGGCCATAATGCTCATTACGATCATGAGTTCGATCAGCGAAAAACCAGCCGTCTTGGGTCTACCAATCTTTGTAAAGAGTTCCGTCCAAGGCCGTTTTAATGCTCTGTGAATAAAGGTCATAAACATCCTCGCCGCCATAAATGGTCGATTCAGGGTCTTCGCGATAAGAACGCAAACCCCAGCCCTCCCCGTATTCGTCAAAAGGATCTTTGGGAATCCGCCGCAGATATTTACGCTTATAGGGATAGAGACCTTTCCAATCCTTTCCCTCCACAAGCACCTCCAGACTTTTTGGATAACCGGTTTCGGTAAGGGATGGTATGATTTTCTTCTCTTCTACCGCTCGATCAAAATCCATTTTATAGTCATCGATAGCCGAGCGAAGGATTCGCAGATTGCGGCGCAGTTCAAGCTCCCGAGAGCGTCTCACAGCGCCCTGACTCAAGGGCAGGACCGCCGAAGCAAGAATAGCCAAAATAGCCGTGGCGACGACCAATTCCATTAAAGTCATGCCTTTTTGATTACGACAATTTTCCATAGACATAATAACTACTCGATGTTGATAATAATTTCCTGGGCTGGTATCGCGATCATTCTTCCTTGGCTGTCTCGAAGGTTCTGGCCTGCAACGCGAAGTAATACATCTCCGGTATTTATTGCTTTACAAAAGAGTTTAGCCAGATTGCGATCACCCGAAGCCCCCACCTGGCTTTCAGGGAGACGGAAGTCGATGACATAGCCCCTGTTTTCTGGGTCTCGCCGGGAAGAAAAATGGGCTTCCTTTTCGAAAAACCCTCCTTGAATTATTTCCATCACCTCCATCTGGTTATCGTTGCAGGATAGGTTCATAGAAGCGCTGTACAGGTCCGAAGCATCCGTGATGTCAATAAGCACTTCAAAGGTTTCGCCAACGGCGATTGTTGGGGGCGCTGTCAATAAAAAGCGCATTTGACCGGTTGTGGAAACAGCTGGAGAAGGAGGTTCAACGATCGACTCCTCCTGGGTGAGGGTCTGCTCCGCCCCGTTTCCTGAGGGCTCGTCAAGAGGATTGTTTAGCTCCCTTACCATTGTCTGTCCCGAGGATTCCTCTGCAACAGGCTCCACAGGTATTTGGAAAGAGGCGAAATTCGCTGCCGTCTTTAACTCTTCCTCGCTTCCAGACCAGATATCGGTCAACGTCCGGTCCGGAAGATCGACGTTCTGCAGAATGTGAGGGGTGATGGACAAGAGGATTTCCCGCTTTTTTTTGTCTTTGTTGTGGTTGGTGAACAGACGCCCGATCAGCGGCAGATCCCCGAGTAGAGGGATGATTTTACGGGTTTTGGTACTATCGTCCCGAATCAGCCCACCGATTACCGTCCGTTCGCCGTTCTTCAAAGTCAGAGTGGTCTGGGCTTTGGTCGTGCTGATACTGAGAGCCAACGAACCGTTGGCAGTGGTGTTTTTTTCAGTAACACCACTTACCTCCAAGCTCAAATTGGTAACCACCGTGTCATCGAGCTGAATCTTTGGTTCGATATCCAATTTTACCCCGACATCGACGTATTGGATATTGTCTGTCGAGGTTTCCCCGGTCGTCGTAACGGTGATCACCGGTTCCCGATTACCGACGTGAACATTGGCTTTTTCCCGGTTTTTCACCCGTATCCTCGGTGTCGCGAGGATTTCGGAATCGACCAGGGTTTTCTGGAGGTCAAACACCACAGTCGGCAGGGTGTAGACACTTTCCAAACTGCTGAAGGATTGGACAAGATTGGTGGTTGCATCACCAGCGCTCAGGCCAGATGCGACGATGTTACCACCTTTGGCCAGACCTAGGCTGACGGAATTGGGATTCAGGGACGGTCCGAACTTCCAATTGTCCGAATGGCTGACCTCGATCAGTTCCAGTTCGAAAAGTACCTCCGAATCGGCCCGGTCATTGGCGTCGAGGATCTGTTCCGCCAGTTGGATGACCTCTGGGCGCTCGCGAAATACTAATGCATTGCGCTCCTCGTGGACGAATAGGTTGTTTATCTTCAGCATCGTCCGAAGAAGGTTAACTGCATGCTTTGCCGAAATATGGGAGAGGTAATATGTTTTAATCTTATAGTCGTCATATTGCCTGGTTTTATCAGTCGAGTTCGGATAAATAAGCACGGATTTATCGTTCAGCGGTTTTGCATGAAGTTTGTAAATATTAAGCAAAAGCTCAAGGCCCTGCAGCAGAGAGCTGTCTTTCAATTCCAGATCGATCATTTCCATAGGAATATCTTCGTCAAGAACAAAATTTATTCCCGCCAGTTGGGAAAAAATCTCGAACACTTCGCGAATATCGGTTTGCTTGAATTCCAGAGATACCGGTTTGGAACTATTGAACAGGTGTTTCAAGCGGTGGCCCGAAATCGTTAACCGTTCATCCAGTTTCTCCGTCAGAGTTTTAGCTTGGAGATTTCCGGGGTCTGCTTCAAGAAGCTTGAGCAGCAATGACCGAGCCTTATCAAACTCCCCGTTTCTAAACAGAACTTCAGCTTGCTTATATGCTTTGTCGCCTTGCTGAGCCTTTTGGATGGCAAGAGATTCCTGGACTGCCGCTTCAAGGCTGGGATCGAAAATTAACGCCAGCTGGAATTCCTGCAAGGCCCTATCAAGATCGCCTTCTACCCGGAATTGTCTACCCTGGTGAAGGTGAAACAGGGCCGTCTGGATTTTCGCTCTTTGCAGATACATCCGGTATTCATGCTTTTCCGGACGTTTTTCCGCTGCATGTTGGAAATCTGCCACCGCCTCGTCGTAATCCCCCCCCTGAAGAGCCATATTGCCATCGCGAAAAGCTTTGGCGGCGCAACCAGAGAGGCAGAAAAGTAAAACGATGACGAGACTCAGAAGCCAAAAAAAGGAGAGCTTCATCTGGCAGTAAATCCTTTCATTCCAGTTCGTCACAAGGTTTCTCCCCCGAGTGGGTTCGGGAGAGGGGACGACGGATAGTCCCATGCAGAGCTGGCCGTCAGGGCCTTCTTTTCCTCAAGGGGGATACAAATGAGATCTCCCCCTTTCCCCATGGCAATCCTGATTTCTTTATCCGTCACCTGTGCCAAGCGGAACTCCTGTTTCTCACCGAAATTCTCCCCCGACCGTACCACGAAGATTCTCCCATTTCCCTTCAAGAAAATTGCGCGCTTTCCCACTTCGCAAACCTGTCCCAAATAGATGAAATGAGCCAGTTTCTTGGCCACCGGGAGTTCCGGCGGCTCAAACGCTTCCTGAGGGATAGGAGGTGGGAGCAAGCGGGGAAGAGGGGGCCCATTTGAAGGCGGCGCCGGTTTTTTGAGTACCGGATTAGGCGTAGGTGTGCTGTCGAAAAGGGGTCGAAACAGGTCGACATGATATCCGGGATAATGCGGCGCCTCCTTCAGCATCGACAGGGTTGGTGCATCAAAAGGAGTCGACTTGTTCTTTGCCAATCGTTTCGTTTGGCGCACATCTGCGATCGAGCAAGACAAACGTTTCTGATGCGGAGTGTATTTATATGCGTAAACCATGGAGATAACGAGACCGAACAGTATCAGCAGAACCAATTTTTTATTGTTCATCATGGTACCTCTCTGCCGAAATAGGTTTCAAGATCCAGCCCCAAAACGACATTTCCCGAACCGGCAGCACGCCTGTGAAACCCCAACTTGTTGATGGCGATAATCCTGTGGGAATTTTCCAGCAAAAAAATCATATGCTTGATCTGGTCGTAACTTCCCTCCAGCTGAAAATTCAGATCGTATTGCAAGAGACCATGTCCCTCCAACACGTAGGGGTGATAGGTGACCCGCTCAATGGAAATATTCAGTTTCGCTGCGTAACTGAACAGCTCTTCGATCAGGGCCGGCAATTCGGTCTGGTCAGGAATGGCGGAATGAAACGCCCGCAGGTCTCTTGCATTCCGGGCGTAAGCTGCTTCTTTCGAGCCATCAGCACTTTCCGGCAGACTCCGAGTTTCGAGAACCTTCGTTTGACGACAAATATCTGCTTCCAACAGGTCGATTTCAGGGGACAACACCAAGGTTCCCCACAGGGTCAGGCCGAAGTTCAAGCAGACCAGCAACACCACCCCCAGGACCGACGGACATTTTAAGATATAGCCAATAATGATCTTATTCCTCGCGGTCATCGGAAAGCCTTTTTGATTTCAATGCGAAAAGCAACCACGGATTGCTCCTGACCGCCCTGAACTTTGATCTTCCGAAACTCCTGCCGCAGAAGGTAAATGTCCGACAGAGATTCGGTATGCAGATGACTGGTCAGATACTTCTGCAAAGTACCCACGTTTTCCGCCAATCCGGTTATCTGCAGAGAACCCACCTGAGTATTCGGTTCAATCCCTGTCAAGGTAATCCCTTGAGTCAAGGCTTTTTCTAATCGTCCGAGTAGTTCGGTCCAAGAAAAGCGATCCTTGGCAGCAAGAGTGTTAACAAAGGCCATTTCATCTTCCTGGCGTTTGATTGCTTCAGCCGAAACGGGTCTGGATGCCGCTGGATATTCGGACCGGACCTTAGCTGTCAACGCGACTCGTTCCTTTTCAAGGTTTTGCCACCGATGCAAAACCATACCCTGACTGACCAACAGATAGATGAGCCAGCAACCCAACAGCGGCAACAACCAGCGGGCGATGGTCACCGAAAGATGCCACACCAGGTTATGGCGAACAGCCAGATTCAGGGTCGTTTTCACGGCAATACTCCAAAAAGCCTCTCCGCGCAGCCGCTGGCAGCGTAAAAATCTGATGTCGAACTTGGACTATCCTCCAGGCCGGGCGCTAAGAACAGGAGTTGCGGCGGCGGTGTCTGCGCCGACCGGCCCAATGCGCCTTCCAGCCCCTCCCTCCAAATGGATGTGCGCGACAAATCATGCAGATATGCTGGTACGGTAGCAGCTTCAGGCCAAGTCTGTTCCCATTTAGCCAAAGTGCAGCTTACTTCCTGATACAGCTTCTTTTCACTAGCCGGAGCTGGCCGGAAACGGCAAGCCTGAAGCTGACCGTTACCGATCAATTGCAGACTCAGAGTCGTAGAGGTCCACGCAACCAACAGATGATCGCAGGTCAAGATCCTCTTGGAATGATAAAAATGCATCAGGTTCAAGGAGTCGAACAATACTAGAGCAGGGATCGCACCAGCTGCAGCCAGCAGGTTTTCATACTGATCCAGCACCTCTTTGGCGGCCGCAGCAACCAATACCCGGGTTTTGCCTCCCGGTTCCGTGCCAAGCACCTGAAAGTCAAGGCGGATCTCTTCCGGATCGAGCAAAAGATGCTCCCGCACCTGCCATTTAAGTAGATTGATCCCGTCACGGCCCCTTTTAAGCGGTTCGTTGAGATCCGTGATCACTATTTTGCCAACCGCATCGCTCAAAGATAGAGCAACCCGGCCATTTATTATCCCGAGGGATCTCAGAGTTTCGCGAACGGTATTTACAAAGGAGTCTTCCTCCAGGATGTTAAGCCTCTGGTAATCCGGTTTCAGACAAACCGACGGCCACGAACGACTTTGCCAGCCAATAATTTGTGTCTGTTTCCGGCTTCTCCTGACCATCACTGCCCGCAGCCCATCTTCGCAGAGAGACAAACCGACAAACCGCTGGCCGATCATGACTTCTCGTCCTGTTCGATGAAAGTGATCCGGTTGATTTCCTCCAGCGTGGTTTCCCCCCGGAACAACCGATTCAGGGCCGCTTGCCGGAGGAACACCGTACCGCAATCGCGGGCCGCCTGTTTCATGTCCTTGATCACGGCCCGGGACACGATCATGTCTCGCAATGTGTCGTTGAGGACCAGCAGTTCCAGGATAGCGTTGCGGCCGCGGTAACCAATGCCGTTACACTCCTTGCAACCGACTCCGCGATAAAAAGTCGCGCAGGGGGCTTTGGCGGTGTCAATGCCGGATGCAGCCAAAGTGACCGCATCGTATTGCACAGGCTCTTTGCAGAAGGGGCAGATGGTTCGCAGCAGGCGCTGAGCTGCAACGCAGTTCAGACAGGAGACGAAGTTGTGCGGATCGATACCCATGTGCAGAAACCGACCCAGCACGTCGAAAACATTGTTGGCATGCACGGTGGTGAAGACCAGATGCCCGGTTAAGGCCGACTGGATGGCGATCTGCGCCGTCTCCGGGTCGCGAATCTCCCCTACCATGATCTTGTCCGGATCATGGCGCAGGATCGAGCGCAGGCCGCGGGCAAAGGTCAGTCCTTTCTTTTCATTGACCGGAATCTGCACCACACCTGGAACCCGATATTCTACGGGGTCTTCGATGGTGATGATCTTTTCCTGAGAACTGTCGATCTCCGACAGGGCGGCATATAAGGTGGTTGTCTTGCCGCTGCCCGTTGGACCGGTTACCAGAAACATTCCGTAAGGCTCACGTATTGCCCGTCGCAGACGGAGCAGTTCATCACTGTCGATTCCCAGGGAGTCGAGACTCAGCTGATGTGGCCCGCTGGTAATCGTCTGCTTGTCGAGGATGCGGATCACTGCGTCCTCGCCGTAGATGCTCGGCATGATCGAAACTCGGAAATCGATGCTTTTCTGGCCACAACGAACTTTGAACCGACCGTCCTGCGGAATGCGCCGTTCAGCAATATCCAGTTCGCTCATGACCTTGATTCGCGAAATGATCTGATCCTGAAACTGACTGTCGAGAAGATCGGTCGCCTGGTACAAAACTCCGTCCACCCGGTATTTTATATTCACGCCGTCCTGGCTCGATTCGACATGGATGTCGCTCGCCCGCCGGTTGAGGCCGTCGAGCAGGGTCGAATCTACCAGTCGGATGATCGGGCTGGCATCGTCGCCGATTTTATCCAGGGATAAGACCTCTTCACCCCGTTCCGTCTCCTTAATCAGGTGCAGCTTGAAATCCTCGGACACTTCCCGTAACCGCCGCTTACTGCCTTCGTCACCTTCCAGAACCTTCCTTAACCGGGATTCCGGAACAATCACCAGATTCAACGGTACGCCGAGAAGCGATTCCAAAAGGTCCAACTCGGCAACGGCTGTCGGATCCACGACGGCAATGTGCAGACCGTGAACATCGCGATGCAAAGGCATAAAAAGGAAACGAGGGAGCAGTTCAGGGGAAATTTCCGCCAACAGTTCCGAGTCGGGGACGAAGTTCTCCAGATCGACATAATCGAAATAAAACTGCCGTGCCAAAGCCCTGGCCAGATCCCGGTCAGTCAGGCACCCGGCTTCGATGCCCGCTTCGCCAAGACGCACGCCCTCGGCTTTTGCTCGGGACAACAAGTGCTCTAGCTGCTCAGCATTGATGATGCCCTGATCGCATAGAATGCGACCAAGGGGTTCCCTCCTCAGTGTCAAAACCAATAATCCATTCAGGCCGCACTGGCCAATTGAAAGATGGGAATATACATCGCCACCACAACCCCCCCGATCAACAGTCCGATCAGGAGCATCATGAGGGGTTCAATCATACTGCTCAACCGCCACAGGCGCTCTTCGACCTGATCTTCGTAGTAACCAGCCACCTCGAGAAGCATCTCCTGCAGGGCACCGCTGCGCTCTCCCGCCTTTACCATCCGTAAGGCCAGGGACGGAAAAAACCCAGCTTCCTCCAGCGCACTGGCGGGAGTTTTCCCTTCAGTGATCCGTTCGGCGGCCTGCTCCAGATGATTTTCCAGGTACCGGTTATTCAGGGTTTTGCGACTCATTCTCATTGCCGGAAGCAGCGGTATACCGCTTGACATAAGGGTCGCCAGGGTACGAGTAAAATTAAGCAGCGAATATTCGAGAAACAGCGGTCCTACAAAAACCAGTTTCAGTTTCCAGTAGTCGACAATCACTCGCAATCCGGAATTTACTCGAATGTGGCGCAACATCACGGGGGATAAAAGGACTATCGGCACCAGCCAGAGAAAATGCCCCGTCAAAAGATCTGCCAGGGTGATCAGCAGTCGGGTAACCCAGGGCAGGTCGAGCTTCGCATCCCGAAAGATTTCCGCGAACCTAGGCACCACGAACAACACCATGAAAACCAGGATGCCGATCGCCGCCAGGCAAAGCATAGCCGGGTAGAAAGCCGCCATTTTAACCTTGTTTTTTACCTGCCCGATCCGTTTTTGATAATTTACATAACGCTGAATGGTCACCGCCAAATCGCCGGTCTGTTCTCCGGCTTGAAGAGCGGCCAGATACAGATAGGGGAAATAACGGGGGAACTGCCCGAAGGCCGACGAAAGGCTGGCTCCACCTTTTACCGCTTCGCGAACCTGCTGTACGGACCGCTGCAACGGACCTGCATCAAGCCTTTCCAGAGTGGCGTCAAGCACCTGCAGCATCGGTAGCCCAGAGCGTAACAGGACCAGCATTTCCTGGTTGAATGTCAGAAACTGTCGGCTGGAGATTCGCCCCGAATCTTTTTTGCCCCCACCGGCAAAAAACGAAAACCGACGACGTAAAGCGATCACGTGGAAGCCCTCGTTGCGCAACCGGGCACGTAAAGCCTCGGCGCTGACAGCCTCAAACGATTCTTTAATCATCTTCCCTGATGGCGATCCCAGGCGGCAATCGTAAAACGGCATATATCCAACTCCCCAGAAAATCCCCACCCCGTAATTTCAAAATAAGAACCGAATTTATCTGCTTGGGCAACGGGTCGGCATTGTAAATCGGTACAAGCTTTAATTCAATAACTAAAATAAGAATATAATAATTTGTATTGACAAATTGAGAAAAACTATAGAAAAGTGTTGGTCGCAACTAATATTACCTACGATCCCGGCGCAATGATCAGGCTATACGGATTCAGAGGCCGGAAGCACCTATCTTACTCCAAATCATTGATTTTATTCTATTTCTGGAGGGTTAAATGAACCTTTTCAAGTGGATTCTTCTATGCGTCCTGGTGCTTTTGACTGCACCGGGCCTGGTCTTTGCTGACGATCCTGAGTACGACCCCTTTTATACCAAGGGCGTTCCCCTGGATGCCGCCCCTCCCATTCAAGGTGTCTTCGAGGAAGTAGATCCTTTCTCGGGCAACCTGAAGATCGTTCAAACCGATCTGGACTTACCCCAGAACGGTGGCCTGGAGCTCAAAATTCAGCGTACTTACGACAGTGCCATCTGGAGCCGGCGGGATACGTGTTATCCCGGCATTGTCGCCATAAACAGAATGAGTCCCGTGGGCATCGGGTGGACCATGCATATGGGGATCGTGCGCAACCCGTGGGGAAACGATCCTGTTTTGGAGTTGCCTGATGGCTCCAGACACGCTTTTTATAGGGATATAAACGATCCCACTTATACAAAAAAAATATCCAAAGATTTTTGGGTATACAAAAGAGTCTCTGAAGATCCAGACCCAGATCGATGGGAGGCGATTTCTCCTAATGGTATTGTATATACATTTGAGTATACCTGGAAGAATGGTGACGGTGTTGGCTACAATGATGGTTCAATTGTGGCACAGTGCATTAAGATTGAGAATCCACAAAGGACGTCTTCAATATCAATTAGTTACTTTAATAACTTTGAATCCGGCCTGGCTCCGGCCTATTCCTATATCAAGTCGATTGTTGATACCACCGGCAGAACAATTAATTTTAGCTATGACTTAACCCTTGACCCGTTAAATCCAAAACATCAACTCAAATCAATATCCTACGGAAATCAAACTTTCACTTATAAATATAATAAATTCTATCCGCCAAATGGCTGGATAGTAAATTATCTCAAGGAAGCGATTCCCCCTGTTGGTAATTCATGGAAATATGCCTATGAATTTCCAGAAGGGACAATGTCTTGGGGACAGTTGGCAAAATTCACCTATCCAACCGGCGGAGTCATTGAATACTCCTATGATGATATTAAATTTGCTACGGGTATAGTTAGTCCTGCATTCAGAGTCATCACGCAAAGAAAGACCAGTGGCCGCGACATCCCGACAGGAACTTGGACCTACCAATATAACTCGGGAGGGTCTTCCGGGGATGTGACGACCATTACTGGCCCGGACGGAATGAAGGAGGTCTATAGCTACTACGGCTGGGGCAACAGCCGGAGTGGTAATGTGTGGCGAGTCGGGCAGCTTACAGAGAAGAAACTCTACAAGGGGACCACTCTGCTCCAGACCGAGTCCTACAACTGGGGTGCTCCCAACACCTCGGGCGGGGTGAAGGTTTCCACCAACCGGTTGGAAAATGCAGACTGGAACGGTACCGGTGGGATGGTGATTGATTCATTTATCTGGGTGCCTTTCCTGACGTCGAAGGTGGTCGCCCGCGACGGCAAGACCTATACGACGACCTTCAGCAATCACGACTCCTATGGCAATCCGAAAAAGGTTGTCGAGACCGGTGACAAAACCCGGACCACCCAGTTAACCTATTGGACCAATGCCGGCAAGAACATCGTGCAGGGCAAACCGGCCACCGAAAAGGTCACCGGCGGGTTTCCCGGATCTTTTACCACCAGTTACACCTATGACACCAACGGCAATCTGACCAAACTGAACAAGTATGGCGTTATCACGAAATACACATATGCCAAGAACGGCAATCTCTCGAAAATCATCGACGCCAACACCAAAACCTGGACCTACGCCTGGTCAAAGGGCCGCATCTCCAAAATCACCAATCCGATCTACAGCGTTTCGCGTGTCATCAACGCCAACGGAACCATTGCCAAACAAACCAACGGCAGGGGCTACGCCACCCTCTACACCTATGACAAAAACCTGCGTTTAACCAAGGTCACGCCGCCGCTGGGCAATGCCATCTCCTACACCTATCCCGCCGACAGCTCCTACCGCAAGGAAACCAGGGGAAGTTTTTTTACAAAGGCCTACTTTGACGGATTCGGACGGCCGACGGGATCCCTGAACAGCAAGGGGGTCCGCTCCGATATCGACTACAAGGCCTACGGCAGCAAAAATTTCACCGATTCCAATGTCGGCGACAAGGTCTCTTTCGATGCCCTGGAAAGACCGGCCCAGGCCGTTCACAAGGACAACAAGGCAATCCAGTATGTTTACTCGGGCAACACCGTCACGGTTAAAGATGAAGCCGGCAACAGCACCGTACAGACCTATAATGCCTTCGGCAGTCCGGACGAAAAGCTGCTGGTCGCGGTCAAGGATGCCAATGGCCATACCGCCGGCTACAACTACAACATCCTCGGCAGTCTGACCACCATCACCTATGGCGGGATCACACGCAGTTTCGGCTACAACGGCAAGAATTTTCTGACCTCCGAATCGAATCCCGAAACCGGTTCCATCACCTATGGGCGTGACAACGTCGGCAACCTGACCGGCAAAACCGACGGCACCGGAACCCTCTCCTACACCTACGATGCGATCAACAGGCTGACGAAGATTGCCAAAGGCACGGAAATCATCACCATCGGCTATGACAAGGCGGATAACCGCACTTTCCTGCTCTCCCCCGACGCCAGTTACAGCTTTGTCTTCGATAAGGCCAATCGCTTGACCGCCAAAAACGAAACCATCCTGGGGACGGCCTATACCTCAAGCTACGCCTACGACGGCAACGACAATCTCACCGGCATTACCTATCCGGGCAACCGGGTCGTTACCTATCAATACAACGGGTACAACGAAGTCACCACCATCCCCGGATTCGTCGCCTCGGCCACCTACAATCTCGCCGGACAACCGCTCGGCTACACCCATGGCAACGGGCTGGGCGCCGTCTATACCTACAATGCCCGTTATCTGCCGACCGGGATGAGCGCCGGATCGATCATGGGCTATACCTACGGCTACGATTCACGGGGCAACACCGTCAGCATCACGAACGGGCTGGACGCAAACAAAGACCAGAGCTTCGGCTATGACAAGCTCAACCGCATCACCGCCTTCAACGGCGCCTGGGGAAACGGCTCCTTTACCTACGATACCTCCGGCAACCGCCTGACCAAAACCATCGACGGAGTTGACACCACCTACAATTACGCCTCCAACCGCCTGACCGGCACCACCGGCAACGAGCCCGGCTCGTATGCCTACAATACCGCCGGACACCTGACCTCGGGCGCCTGGGGCGGCAAAAGCTACAGCCTGACTTACGACGGCTTCAACCAGGTTAAATCCTTCACGTCGGGCGGTACCCTGGTGGCCGAGGCCGGTTACGACGGGGACGGTTTGCGGATCAAAAAGATCACCGCAGACGGCACCACCGTCTACCATTACGATCCGGCCGGAAACGTGCTATCCGAGGACCAGCCCGATGGCAGCAAAACCGACTATATCTACCTCAACGGCAAGCTGCTGGCCAAGGTTGATGTCAACGCCGAACTTGCAGAAGAGGTTTTCTTCTATCATACTGATTTTGCAGGGACGCCGCTGGCCATGAGCGACGCCTCGGGGCAAAAGATCTGGGAGGCGGACGACAAGCCCTTCGGCGAGGAGTTTACGGTAGACGGCAATGGCGAGAACGACAAACGGTTTGTCGGCAAGGAGAAGGATGAGGAGACCGGGCTGAACTACTTCGGGGCGCGGTATCTGTCGGCACAAACGGGACGGTTTCTCGCGCCGGATCCGGTTAGGGCGGTGGATATTGTTCGGGGGGAAATTAATGCCTCGCTCTTGACTGAGCCCCAACGACTGAGTACTTATACTTATTCCATAAATAATCCTTATAGATTTGTAGATTCAAGAGGACTCCAAGTATCAGCAATTCTAGATACAAAAACTAACACGTTAACGATTACTGATTCTGACAAGGAAGTAACGATCAGTGTATCAGCGTTTACGGGAGGGCACCTTGACAAAAATGGAAATATCGTAAAACCGGGCGTAGCACCACAGACACCAGCGTCTCCCGGTACATATTTCATCACTGACAATCCAAACTATAGGCCAAATCATCCAAATTGGTATGGGTTACTAAAAAATGATGATACTATTGATGATTATTTCGACAATAATCGCGGAGGAGCAAGACTTCACGGCGGCACGCTAAGTTATGGTTGTGTTACAATTCCTTACACAAAAAACAAGCGCGAAGATTGGAATAAAGTTTTAAATATATTAAAAAACACAAAAACCGAAGCTATTAATTATCGCAAAGGCCCACATTGGTATAATAAATCGGGAAGGATAACTAAATATGGAACTTTACAAATTAAATAATAAGTGGTCAAAACTTTTAATATGGTCACTTTGTGTCATCGTTATCTTTCTGTTATTGTCATTTGCTATTTTTGCTAATAAAATATTACTACCTTCCTTATCAGCCAAAACACCTGAGGTAAGGGCAAATATACAAAAAGTATTAACCGCAAAGTTTTTAAGTGAATTTTCAGGTGGATACTGGGAGAATGTTTTAGTTGACAGAGGAAAAGCCATCAAACGTCTGCCTTTAGAAGACCGACTTTATTTTTATAGGCTAGTATTATTAAATTGCTATTTGGATACCTCCAGCGCACTCATGTTTATAGAGATTATCGGTAACGATGCTTTGCAATTCAAAATTCATTTAATAAAATTCCAAGAAGATCCGACCTTTATGAAGTTAAGCCAAAGAGAACAGGAATTAGTCATCAGTTGGATCAGAGAAATGGATATTATTGTTGAACAGAAACGAGCAAATCTGACCCCCTGAAGGAGATATAGCTGGCGCTGAAACGAAGGTAGCATGCCCTCGGTAAATTCAACTGGGCTGAAGCAACGGTGTCAAAATACTCAATATCAAGGTAGCAGAGGTGCCAGCAATTCCAGAATACATGTGTCGGATTTTCCAAAACCAACGCGGCGTGGCCCTGATGGCGGTGCTTATCATGGTTGTCATCATGGGCCTCGGCGCGGGCATTGTCGGCACCACCTGGAAAACCAAAGTGCAGCGCTCCAAAGAGCAGGAACTGCTATGGCGGGGCAACCAGTATCGCAAGGCCATTGCGAGCTATTATCGGGTGACCCGTGCGACATATCCTCCCAATCTTGAGGTATTGGAGCGCGATCCCCGGTTTCTCCAGCGCGTTCGCCATATCCGCCGTTTTTTCAAGGATCCGATCACCGGAACGGATTTCGTTCTGATCAGGGATGCCTCGGGAACCATAACCGGGGTGCGCTCATCCAGCAACCTCGAGCCTTTCAAAAAAGACGGCTTTCCTCACGAATACGCCCATTTCGCCAACTGCAAACGCTATAGCGAGTGGGAGTTTGTCTACAAACCGGAAAACAGAAACACGGCCGTACCTTCGACAACCGAAACACCCCTCCAAGAATCACTGCCCTGACATGGTAAGCTTTCTTCCTATCGTGGAGTTTTTTAGGGGGCATTCTGTATTCCCCCGCACCTCCCCTGTCTTAAACTGACTTTCCCCTTCTTCATCGAAGAAAAGGTCAAGGTTACAACGTCTTACGATCCAGACTGCGATATTGAATCGCCTCAGCTAGGTGCGGTTGCAGGATATGCTCGCAGCCTGCCAGATCTGCGATGGTGCGGGCCACTTTGAGGATGCGCGTATAGGTACGGGCGGAATAGCCCAAGCGGTCGGTGACCATTTCCATCAACTGCTCGCCTTCCTTATCGAGGCTGCAGAAACGGCGCAGCTGGCGGCTGGTCATGTGGGCGTTGCAGGTGGTGGCCGTACCGGCGAAACGTTGCCGCTGAATGTCGCGGGCCTGCTCGACGCGGGCGCGGATGGCAGCGCTGCTTTCACCGTCGGCAGGGTCGGACAGGTCGCGGTGGGGAATGCGCGGCACTTCGATGTGCAGATCGATGCGGTCGAGCAGCGGCCCGGACAGCCGCGAGCGGTAACGCTGGATCATCAGCGGGGTACAACTGCACGACTGCAGGCTGTCGCCGAGATAACCGCAGGGGCAGGGATTGGTGGCGGCCACCAGCATGAAACGGGCGGGATAGGTCAAAGTCGAGGAGGCGCGGCTGATGGTGACCTGGCCGTCCTCCAAAGGCTGGCGCAGCATCTCCAGCACGTTTTTCTTGAATTCGAGCAGTTCGTCGAGAAACAGTACGCCGTTGTGGGAGAGGGACACTTCCCCGGGGCGGGGTACCGACCCGCCTGACATTTTCAAAAGTTTGTGCGAATATAAACCCAATAAGGAGTATCCAGAGGGCTTTTTTTCATCAGTCCTTGCGAATTAATCCAAAAGTCCTTGCGAATACCTGCCCTTTTTTCACAAGTTCATGCGAATGCCTTGACGATTGAGGAAAAAAATGCCTGTCCGGAAAATTCCCAAGAACTATCGCAACATCACCGGCTACGTCGCCAGTTCCAAGAACGAGGACTCAACAGGCTTCGAGTCCGGGCTGGAGAAGGATTTTTTCATGATACTGGACTTCGATCACAACGTCCAGCGGTACGAGGAACAGCCGGTTCGGATTGAATACTTGGACAGGGCTGGCAAGTCCCGAACTTATACCCCGGACGGGCTGGTGGTCTTTCGCAAGGACATTGTGCCAGCAAAGGACATGTGTCCTTGGCTGTGTGAAATCAAATACCGGAACGATTTGCTGAATGACTGGAAGAAATACAAACCCAAATTCAAGGCCGCACGCAAGTACGCCAAGAGCCGCGGCTGGCGGTTTCGGATATTAACCGAAAAGGAAATTCGCACGCCGTACCTGAAGAACGTCAAGTTTCTACGTCCTTACCGCCGCGTGCCGGCCTGTTCTGAGTTCCGGGAACTGCTGCTGCAGGCCATGTTCGAGCTTCGGGAGGCCGATCCGCAATCACTATTGCTGGCGGTGTTCCAGGATAAGTGGCGGCGCGCTGAGCTTTTGCCCGTCTTGTGGCGCATGGTCTATGAGAAAAGGATCGGCACCGACCTGACCTTGCCATTAACCATGCACAGCCGCATCTGGACGACCGAGATCTGACGGAAGGAGCATCCCATGAACGGTAATCTCGAACTGGTACCCGGCCAGTCGGTCCTCTTTTCCGGCAAAACTTATCGGATCACCCACTTGTTGGACCTTCATTCGGTCTTGGCCGAGGACGTGGCCACCGGGGAAAAGAAGCGGCTTTCCATCGAAGGAATCCGCCCCATGGAGGCGCCTTCAAAAGGCGAAGACGAGGAAACCGTCGCACCAGAATTGTCCCTGATCAGCGACGAAGATTGGCTTGTAGCGCAAGAGCGATTCAACATCATTCGCCCCTTGCTGCAAAACAAAGGCAGAACCCTCGATGATGTCAAGAAACGGGCGAAATTGGCCAAGGTCCACCCTGCCACCATCTACCGTTGGATCGAGGCCTATGAGGACCTGGGCCGCGTCTCTGCCCTTCTTACCAACCGTTCCTCCGGCGGGCGCGGAAAAGGCCGTCTGCCCAAGGAAGTGGAAAAGATCTTGGAAGGAACCATTAAGGGTAAATACCTGTCCAAGAAACGCTATTCCATCACCAAGACTTTTAAGGAAGTGGCGGGGCTTTGCCGCAACGCCAATCTTCAGGCCCCCTCCCTTAACACTGTGCGCAACCGCATCCTGCTTCTTTCCGAAAAGGAGAAGATGAGCTGTCGCCATGGTGCCGACAAGGCCGAGGAAACCTTCGGACCTGTCCTGGGCAGCTTCCCCGAGGCCGATTGGCCCCTGGCCGTGATTCAGATCGACCACACCAAGCTCGACATCATCCTCGTGGACGATCTCGACCGCAGACCCGTGGGAAGACCGTGGATCACCCTGGCCATCGATGTGTTCAGCCGGATGGTGGCTGGCCTTTATGTCTCCTTCGATCCTCCGAGCGCCCTGTCTGTTGGACTTTGCCTGTCCCACGCGATCCTGGGCAAGGAAAAATGGCTGGCCAAGCACCAAATCACCACTCCTTGGCCGGTCTGGGGACTCCCCGGGACCGTTCACGCTGACAACGCTAAGGAGTTCCGTGGCAATATGCTCAAGCGAGCCTGCCAAGACTACCAGATCGACCTGGTCTGGCGTCCGGTGGCCCGGCCCCATTTCGGTGGACACATCGAGAGGCTCCTGGGGACTTTCAACGAGGACATCCACGCCCTTCCCGGGACCACCTTTTCGAACATCCAGCAACGGGAGGGATACGACTCCGAGGGTTCGGCGGCCATGACCTTGTCAGAGTTCGAAAAATGGTTGGCGATCTTCATCACTGAGGTGTACCACCAAAAGGCGCACAGCGCGATCAAGACCAGCCCCATCCAGATGTTCGAGCGTGGTATCTTCGGCGACGGAGAGAGCCCCGGGCGGGGTCTTCCGGCCAGGGTCATGGATGAGGATCGACTACGCTTGGACCTGATGCCCTACACCAAACGCTCGGTCCAGAAATACGGAATAGTGATCGACGAAGTTCATTATTACCATGACGTGTTGCGCCGGTGGATCAACGCTAAGGAGCCTGGCGACCAAAAAAAACGCAAGTTTCTGATCCGAAGGGATCCCCGGGACATCAGCGTCATTTTCTTCCATGATCCGGAGGTCAACCAGTATTACGAGATTCCCTACCGGGACAGTTCCCGGCCTGCGATCAGCATTTGGGAATTTCGCGAGGCTAGACGCCGGCTCAAGGAAGAGGGAACCAAGGACATCAACGAGGATCTGATCTTCGACGCCTACGAGCGCATGCGAGCCTTGGAGGAACAGGCCGTCAAGGAGACCAAGAAGACCAGGCGAATGAGGCAGCGAAAGCGTACCCATCTGGAAGCCTCTCAGAACAGGCCCTCCACTGAACCGCAAGCGCCCGATTCCGAACTGAACCTGGACAATCTCAGCGAGGACATCGCGCCGTTCGACGAGATGGAAGAGTGGTAAGAAAGTCCGTGGAGGAAGCCCAATGACCAACGGAGAAGCCAAGAACATTCAGGCAGAGGAAGTAGCCGACCTGAGCGCCGAGGAACGCATTGCCAAAATTCGCCGTCCGCGGTGGATCGGCTATCCCCGGGCGATCGAAATTTTGAATCACATGGAGGAACTTCTCGCTCATCCTAAAATCCATCGTATGCCCAATATGTTGCTGGTTGGCCACACCAACAATGGCAAAACGATGCTGGTCAACCGCTTCACCATGAAATATCCGGCCCACGATAATCCCCGGGGCAATGGCATCGTTGTGCCTGTGCTGTCCATTCAGGCCCCACCTGTTCCGGACGAGAACCGATTTTACAACCTGATTCTTGAAAAGCTCTATGCACCCTTTAAACCCCGGGACCATGTGAGCAAAAAGCAAATGCAGGTCTTGGGCACCATGCGCAGGATCAACGTCGGCATGCTGGTCATTGATGAAATCCATCACATTCTTGCCGGTCATATTGAGAAGCAGAGACAATTTTTGAATGTCATCAAGTATATGGGCAACGAACTTCAGATCCCCATTATAGGCGTCGGGACTAAAGATGCTTTTCGTGCCATCCAAACCGATCCGCAGCTGTCCAATCGCTTCGAGCCTGAGGTTCTTCCCAAGTGGCAGTTGAATATGGACTTTCTTAAGCTTTTAGCCAGCTTCGAGAAGATGTTGCCCCTTCAGAAACCCTCCCGACTTACCGAGACTTCTATGGCAGCACGGCTTCTCTCGATGAGCGAAGGAACAATAGGGGAACTCTCAAACCTTTTAAACAAGGCAGCTATTCATGCCATTCGCAGTAAAACCGAATGTATCACCAATAAAGTCCTGGACGAAGTCAATTGGGCCTCCCCTTCCGAGCGGAAGAAACGGGCCAACCTCGTGGTCTAGATCAGGACTTTCCGGAGAACTCTGGCCTATTCACCTTAAACCCCAGCCGGACGAACTTCTATCCTCCTGGCTTGTGCGTCTTGCGCGAGCCCACTCCATTCGACTACATACCTTTTGCGATCTTGCGTGGCCCAAAAAACAAATCTGGACAAGAGATATCGACAAATCCGCCGATCGGGAAATCCTTGAAGTTTTGGCACGGAAAACAGCAACCCCGCCCCGAAGAGTTTTTGCGGCCACTTTGAGAAAATATGAAGGAAGGGTCTATGAACGCCTCATTGCAAACAGTAACTCGCCTTGGATTATGCCGATTGGAGTATATCACCGTAAAAGAAGGCGGTTTGGTTTACAATTTTGCCCAAAATGTCTTGCCGAAGACAAAGATCCATATTTCCGTTGTCGTTGGAGGTTGGCCTTTGTAACCGTCTGCGAAAAGCATAGATGCCTACTACAAGACCGATGTTCTCAATGTGGGGAACCAATTTGTTTTCATCGGACTCCACCGGATGCTGAGACCATAATATTGTGCCCTCAATGTGGTTTTGATTTGAGCACCATAAAGGAACAATCTGATGGAACTCTAACTGCGCAAGCTTCTATTCTGAATCTTCTTCTTAGGATTGCAACAACAGGATGGGTACTTATCCCTGGGCAGGGGCCTGTCTACTCTCATCTGTATTTCGCTGTACTTCGCCAAATAATAAAAGTCCTTGCACGAAAAAAAGCGTGGGAGGCAACCAATCTTTTACTACGTCAACTTTCCATTTCGGTTAGATTTTCGGACTCTATCAAATACCAACATGATGTTGAGCTGATGGGGTTGCACGATCGGCTTGCCTTAGTTGAGCTTGCTTGGCACCTGCTCAATGTATGGCCTAACAATTTTATCCAGTTTTGCCGGCAGCACCAGATATGGAGTTCTGAGCTTCTGCGTGATATGCGTTTAGGGATTCCATTCTGGTATTGGCGGATGGTCAACGAGTCTTTGTACCATCCTTCATATGGCCCAACGGATAAGGAAATTTTGGAAGCCTCTAAATATCTGCGCAAAAAAGGAATGCTCTTAAGTAAGCGAAAAGTTTCAAAAGTTCTTGGAGTTAGGGAAGTTTGCAGGAAAAGAAAAAAAACCAAAGAAGAGAATTTATCGAAGAATGACCTTAGCAGAACTTTTTAAAGTTCGGTGTTAAATCAAGTCTGAATCACTGTAGTTCAAAATATACCGGCAGTGGCTACTACAGTTAACCCAAAGAAAATAGGACTCTATTACTTTAATCTTCTGGGAAGGTGTGCTTGCAAATCTCTGCTGCATTTTTGAGGATAACACGTCGATGAAATGTGTTGGTTTGGTTTTGTTTAGGCTCTTCATCGAGCCTGTAATAGTACAAGAAATATGGCACTAGACAACGTCGTATAGTCACAGACCACTGATAACCAGTTGACGTTTTTTTCATCCCATATTCATTGGCTACAGCCTGCTGTTGTGTGGCCGATAGATGTGGCGCTGGAATAATTTCGATTTCTTCAGTTTCATACCAATCATTATCCCTTCCAGCATCACTAGGGATCTCTTCTTTTCCTGCATTGGCATTCAAAATACGTGTCAAGACGAGATCGATGTACCCTCCTCGAATTTGATCGTAAGCCCGAACATGCCAACGGAAGCCAGCCCATGCAAGCGCGTGAGGCCAAACCGTTCGCTCAGATACTTCTCCATGGGAGAAAGACTGGTAATTAATTCGAACTCCAAGTCGATGATGGATTCCAAATAATATTATCCGCAATAATTTTTGGTCTATTACGCCTTGAGGTTCCTCCATTACACTCGTCGGAACAAAGGATCCAATTTCAGCCAAAATAGACGTTGATGGATGATTTGCATATCCCCGGAGCAGGGCAAGGTATTCTTCGGGTTGACCGTTGGCAATTTTGGGATTGAATTTATGGGTTGGCTTGTATGTGCGCTTTGAAACGTCGTAGGAAATGTTCTCAGGAAAGTGCGCTTTATAAAGTCTGACGTCTCGAGTGAAGTGGTTTGCCGTCACTCCAAATTGATCGCATACCTCCTGTCGATTTACATGGCCTTCCCACAATAGCCTAGCTTCAAAATATCTCAGGCGCTGTCGTTGGGCGTAGTTCAGCGACATAAACCATTCTGTCTTGCTCAATTTTTCTGCGTTAGAAGATTTTATAGTGCGTACCGTTGTCACATGCTATCCCTAATAAAATGATGGGGACTATTTTTTTCATTGTATCACATAATTTGATTTCATCAATTATTATGTTAGGATATAATGATTATGGAGGTTTATAGCATTGGATCAGCGTGTTACACAAAAATGGCTCGACAGGTGGGGATACACAGATGATTCGCCCTCTTTGCATATAGAGGGTGAGAAGATTCCTCCTATTCATGCCTATCGCAGTGAGCTTGATGAATTGCTTGATCCCAGCGGAGAAATTCGAGCGCAGGCTGTTTTTGATGTTGAAGGGATGCCAACGGTTTGCTTCTTAGAAGACAATGGCCTTTTGGCATCTAATCCGGCGGCTTTTGACAATATTCGCCAAAAAATTTGGAATCAAAATTTGATTTCAATCATTTTGGTGATGGAAAAAAACACAGCCCTGGCTGCACCGATCAGTCGTGATCAGAAGGTTCAAAAACTATCTTGGGAAGAAGCCGATAGGTCGGGAAGATTTTCACGTAGGGACATTCAGTCCGGGGAAGTTTTTCGGAGGCATCAAGCTTGGTTTAACCCCCAGGCACATGTTGATCAGGAGTTGCTACGCAACCTAGACAAGATCGTAAAAGATCTTGTCTCATTTGGTCTTGAGAAAAACAACGCACAATATCTCATGGCCCAAGTGTTGTTTGTTTCATACTTGGAACACCGCCAGATTGTCGCCAACACCTACCGAACCAAGCATGGCATTGGTAAACTACACGACCTTGTCCACAAAGGCGATTGCGCTGGCATTGTAAAACTTCTGACACAGCTAAAATCTGACTTCAACGGAGACTTCCTTGAGCCGGGCCCCCGGGGATCGTCACTTTGGGAGACGCTACCTGAGGCCGCTATAAATCGAATCAACGATTTTCTTAGCCGTGTTGATCTTGAGACTGGGCAGGAGAGTTTTTGGAACTATGACTTTCGCTATATTCCGGTCGAACTGATTTCCGGCATTTATGAATCCTTTCTTTCGGACGAAAAAAAAGAGGTTGGGGCTTACTATACTCCTCGCCACTTAGCCTCCCTTGTTGTTGATCAGGCACTCGCTCACTCTAAAAACATATTATCTGAACGCATATATGATGGTGCCTGTGGATCTGGAATTTTGCTCACGACAGCGTATCGGCGGTTACTTGCATATGCAGAAGCGTTGCGAGGGCATCCCCTAAGTTTTGAAGAGCGTTGTCAATTACTTGTGGAGCACATTTTCGGCTCAGATATTAGCGAGCCTGCGTGCCGCGTTACAGCTTTCAGTCTCTACTTGTCACTCCTTGAAAGATTACAGCCCGCAGACATTGAAGAGTTAAGGGAAAATAGCGATGTCAAACTCCCTGATCTGAATACACACAATCTCAGAAGCGGCAAGGAAAAGGGAAACTTTTTTTCTGATCAGAATACTTTTGCCGCTTCTAAGTCCTTTACGATATTTCTCTCAAACCCTCCGTGGGTTGAACCCAAGAAAAATGAGACATTGCCAAGCGACCTTTGGGCAAAGTCCAAAGGTGTCAATATCCCGAGACGTCAAACAGCCAACGCATTTATGTTACGGGCGCTCGATAGCGTCTCACCAAGCGGAAAAATTTGTCTCATCCTGCCTGTTAGCTCATTCGGGGCACCAACCAGTAATACGTTCATTGCAAAATGGCTCTCTCACTATCGTCTTGAGACTCTAATTAATTTCGGCGACTTGCGAAAAATCCTGTTCAGTACTGCCAAGCAACCATGCGTGGTTGCAGTTTTTAGCCCACGAAAAAAAATACTGGCGGGCAGGCCCCCCGGCAAAGAGACGTTTGAATACTGGGTGCCAAAAGCAGATATAAGCTTTGCCTTTGGCCGATTGACTTTGCATGCATCAGATCGTCATATAGTTCAATCACAAGCTTTAACCTTCGACAACGAGTTGCTCACTACATTGTTTTGGGGGACTTATCGTGACATTTCAATAATTGAACGGTTGCGCTTGCAGGGAACGTTCGACGATCTAGTTGGAAACAAAAAAGTATGGCCCTCACGTAAAGGTTTTCATGCAAAGGATTCCTCTGTAAGAGATCCGGTGTCAGCAGAACCTCTTCGAAAACTGGAATTCCTTAATGCCAAGGAGCTTAATTTAGATGGCCCGATCCTAAACCCGTGCCAGCTCGCCAGGTTCCCGAAAGAAATCGAGACCGTTGCAAGCCTACCTGACAGCTTACTAGAGGGCTTTAAGGGCCCAAAAATTATTTTTGCTGATGGGATATCAAGCCGTCGTAGTGTTCGTGCGGCCTTTTCAAATAAGGAATTCTCATTTAAAAGTAGTATCGGAGCAATATTTGGTTCAAAAAAGGATGAACCGTTACTCCGCTTTGCAGCAACTTATTTACATTCACAGCTTGCTCAATATCTGCTATTGCTAACAGCTTATCAAATTAGTTTTGAACGTGAACGAGTTACTCTCAAAGATATACGAAAGCTCCCATTTATACACCCTGACCGTCACAAAAACCCTGTCAGAGCATGGGAAATAATTGAAACGGTCAATAAATACACACGTAAGTTTGAGCCCTGCAATCAAATATTCAACCCGACGTATGATCCAAAAGAGTGTGAAGCTCTTTTCTTTGAATATTTTGGATTAGACTCAACTGAGCAAGAAAGAGTTCTTGAAACAGCTGAAAATATTGCACCGAATTTACAGCCCAATTCTATTTCTGGCATTAATTCGATATTACAACTACGTCCCACAAATGAACAAATCCAAGGCTATGCTCGATCACTTAAGGCTGAACTTGAGTCTTGGAGAGATCTTCGTGGTGGCCAGGGTACATTTTCAGTTGATATTAGTATTAGCACACGCACAAACTGTGGACAACTGGGAATTGTTTCCCTTGGCGTAGAATCATCTACAAATAGTGATAGGCCTCCTTGTATTAACCTTTCAACGAATGATTTAATTGTTGAAGAAACATTAAGTCAACTACTTACAGACAACCTCCTCCCTCTACATGTCTCAGGAAATTTGTATTTAGCTGCAGATATAGTAATTCGATCTGGCAATAGGCTCTATCTGATCAAGCCTCTAGTTTACCGCATGTGGTTATCTTCCGAGGCATATCGTGATGCAGAAAGAATAGTTTGCTTTGTCCAACCCAACGCTGGATCAAGGAACAACCTATGACGCGGCGTGATTCATGGATGGAAGCTTTTCCAGCTAAGGAGGCAACTATTGCCGTTGAGTATTTAGTTAAAGTATGGAAAAGGATTTCTGCTCGACGGCCTGACCAAATAAAATTTTCAATAAAAGAGCCTCGTCTAACAGAATGTCTTTATGGATATTTGTTGGGTCCCGGATGATTCCATTAGCAGAAAAAGCTTCCCGTTATTCTTAGCTCGGGATATGCTTTTTGATATTCTCTGCGGTGAAATCTAAAGGAGTCTGACATGACGATACGGTTACACGCTAATGCCACAACGACCCCGAAAATCCGACGATATATCCAAGAGTCGGAAAAATCGCACAAGGCTTTAGCTAAAGAACTGGGCATATCCATTGACACGGTACGTCGCTGGCGCAAACGTGACGATGTTCACGATCGGTCTCATACGGCACACCGACTGAATACAACGATGACCGAAGCCCAGGAAGCTGTTGTCATCGAGTTGCGTCGCTCTTTGTTGTTGTCTCTCGATGATCTCCTGGTCGTCACTCGGGAATTTGTCAATGCTGACGTCTCTCGTGCGGGACTTGACCGTTGTTTGCGACGACATGGGGTATCCCGATTGGCGGACCTGATCCCGAAAGAGGAAACGGCCAACAACAAGCCCAAAACATTTAAAAACTACGATCCGGGGTTCGTTCATGTCGATATCAAATATTTGCCACAGATGCCGGACGAAACCTCTCGGCGTTACCTGTTTGTAGGCATCGACCGTGCTACCCGCTGGGTTTACCTGGAAGTGTGCAAGAGCAAATCCGCCCAAGCCGCAAAGGGCTTTTTGAATCGCCTGGTAGCCAAAGCGCCATTTGTGATCAAAAAATTGCTCACCGACAACGACAAGGCATTCACGGATCGATTTTCCACTGCTGGAGAGAGAAAGCCAACAGGGAATCATGTATTCGACAAAACCTGCGTTCAGCATGGTATTGAACATCGGCTTATTCCTCCACGCCACCCTCAGACCAACGGGATGGTTGAGCGATTCAACGGTCGCATCAGCGAGGTTTTGGCAACAACCCGGTTCGATTCCGCCGAAAATTTGGAGCAGACATTGTTACGTTATGGTTATCTATACAACCAGCATATTCCTCAGCGAGCGTTGGGGCATAAAACTCCCATACAAGCTCTGAAGGATTGGCAAAAAAAGAAACCAAAACTTTTCCGTAAACAGGTCAGGAATCATGCGGGACCTGACAGATATTTAACGAAATTTAAAGCGGAATCTGGACTTACAGGAAAGTGGTCCTATGAAGATGCCGATGTTATCATTGATGACCAAGGAGATCTACAAAATCGTATTCGTAAAGATATAACTTATTTTGATAATTATAATGGTGACAGGATATATCTGATATTCGAATTTAAAAAGCTTACTAGCAGTGGGATAAAGAAATATACTGGCCCCGAAGGCATGCAACGTTTTATTGATGGTAGCTATGGCATCGGTGAACCTATAGCAGTTATGGTTGCAATAGTGAAAGAAAATTGCGGTGGATTAACTGAAAACCTAATGAAGAACCTTGGAAGCAGAAAGGCTATTACAGAGCTCAAAATGTTGCAAAGTAATTCAGGAAAACACATTAGAAAACCATCTGAGCTATTTCCAAGCTTAGCAGCCTTTGATACTGAACACATTCGCCCTAAAGATAAAGCACCTCCATGTGGTTCTATCTATCTTGCACACATTCTCCTTGAATGTTGTACACAAGTCACTTAAATATACAGCCTTCCACGTTTGTTTTTTCCACAACAAACCAGACCGAAACAATGACTTACCCTAGAAACGGTTAAAAAGCGCATTAAGAAGGAACCTTGACCAAAAACCCGAAAACAATCCCAAGCATGATCGCTTCATACTTCTTAAGTGATTTGAAAAGACGCCAAAATACGAGCGCCATATCATGATTATAATTAAGGTATGCAGTCCACATTCCTACATTGATGAAGTTGTTAAAAAAGGAGCGTTTTAAGAGTTGCCGAGAGAGGATAAAGTGTCTGACGTACTATTACCGATAGCAAAAGTAGTTTCGGATGGCTCTATATTACACATATCCGACACTCCATACATGGTTCTCAAGGACAAGGATCTCGTATGCCCCTTTTGTGGTGGTCGAGTATATAAACGCGCAGGTACACGACAACCGCATTTCTATCACAAACCTAAAAATGACTGCAATATATCTCGGGAAACCCTTCTACATGAAGGGGCAAAGCACTTTATCCATGATCGATTAGTAAAGAACATTGAATTTAAGATATATGTAGACACATCAAAGATAGATTCGGTCGCCTCAATAGAACTTCTCACTGCCCTTGGAATTAATTCCTTTTCCATTTCATCAAAATCAGTATTTCAAAATACAAACTGCCAACATGAGATTGAAAAAAACATTGATTGTTTCCGACCAGATATACTTTCTGTTAGGAAGACTAAGGACAAAAAACAACTCTTTGCTTGGGAGGTTTTTGTATCTCATGGACTTGAAGAGGAGAAGATATCTCATTTTATTGCTGACGATATTGGTTTCGTTGAACTCATCCCACAAGTAGCTTCCGACCCATTTGAAGGTTACGTTTTTTCTCTAAATAGATTTAACAAAATCGAAAAAGCGCTTAATGATGAATTGGTTTTTTCAAAGTTTCAATCAATTTTTGAAAATCAGTTGTTTGAAATATCAAAAGAACGAATTGAAGATAGGATTGTTCAGGAAATTGTTGAAAAAAGAATGATAAAAATAGAGAAAACCTTAAGGAACAATATTGAAAATGAATATATTGATAAGAGGTTAAAGGAAAAAACAAAATCTCTAAAAGAGAAAATAATCGGAGAAATTGCAAATCAAAAAAAAGAAGAAGCTCAAAAGTCTATATGTTTCGATATTCGAGATCTACCAGTAGGGTTTTCTCTTAAACTTACAAATTGTTTAACGCAAAGATTTTCCACTCAAAAATACCACAACCATTTAAATCTTCGATTTATTGGGAAAGGGGAAGTCGCAAAAAAGGTACAACTGATTGACAAAGGAAAGTTCAAAAATATAAGAATCAACAGCCAGTACAACATCCTCTCCCCATATGACTGCTACGCTAACATTGTCCTCTTCTTGATCTCAGTTGGCTACTGTAAGCCCCTTTTAAGAGAGAGCCGATCGAGTTCAAGGAAGCAATTGGTTGGACTAAGGCTGTATATTCCAAATGCTCTCAAGGGTGAAATAAAAACCCAAGACATTATCATTGGAGACCATAGTGAATATGAATATCCAAAAGAAGACATAATAGATTTTGAGCTTAAAAAGTGGAAAAATAAAGGTAAGTGGATTTTGATAGCCAAAGAATATATAGATGATGATCAGGGGTATGTTGTAATTAACCCTGAGATGCAATTATTTAAATTGCTTGAAATATTTATTAATGATTTTCATGTGAAGTTCAATACTGGAGTTAATTCCAATAATTACCGTGGAATCTCTTCAATTGAGATCAAAGGGTTACCAGACGAAAGCGACATAAAAGAACTTATTGAAGCTAAACTTAATTTATCTCACTTCCTACCCAAAATAGGGAGAGCAGATCGACAATTTATTTAATCAGATGTTGAAACCAATATTGAAGTTCTAAATATTTCAATCATCGTCTGGCCCGAAGGTTTTGAAGCGTGCCATCACAGGCAAATGATCACTAACCTGGGTGTAGAATTCGTGCCCGTCTGAGGCAGAAGAAATGACATCTATGACAGTGGGATGACCAATCATTTCCTGAGTTGCTAATATGCTGTGGATAAGAACATGGTCGTACACGTTCTGGGTGATTGCCCCACTGCTGTTCAGCGTAGACCCACTGGCAACAGTATCCGGAACGAAATGCAACGCTTCCTTGATCTCCGACGGGACGAGGTTGAAATCACCGGCGATGATCAGGTCAGCCTCCTCCGGTCTGCTTTCCTTCATCGCCTGAAAAACCTCCTTCAGCCTCGCTACCTCCGTTTTGATCTGTTCTTTGTCACCTTGCGACCATCTTGCGTGATACCCGGCCAGCAAAAAATCGAATCCAACCGTGCCGTCAGTATTTGGCACTTCAAAACATCCGAACGCCGGTTCCCTGGAAAAAATATCTGGAACTAAGTCCTGGCCACTTCCGTCGTTGTCCGGGAAAAATGCCAAGCTACCCCATCCAGAACAGGTTCTGACCAATGCTGGACGATAAAGGATGGCATAAAATTCGGCGCTGCCAGACCCAGTATTGGGTCGGGGCTCACCAGTAACCAGGCCATTCCATTCGGGGCCTAGAACCGAAACTAATTTATCATAGCCTGGGTGCCCACCTCCCTTTTGCATAACTTCGACAACTGCCATAACATCAAAATTCGCATCGATAATTTTGGCAACAGTCGCATAATCTTTTTGGTTACCGTGACCCAACTTCTTGATATTCCAACTCCCAACTCGCACGATTTTTCCACTTTCTTGCTCCAAAGAAAGCTTTTCAGACCATGCCTTACTAACATATCCCGTACCCCCATCCTCGAGCCTGACATGATACCAATAGGGAACCGAATCAAGATATTCCGCTGTCTGGTTTCGTAAAAGCTTTCCCACGACAGCGCTTTCAGTAGTTGGCCTTTCCCTGACATTAAGAGCGGTTTGTACGCGATCACTTAAAACGATTTGATCCGACCAACAGGAATGGCTACAAAAAAACAAACAGCACATAACGAAAAATGCAAAAATATTTTTCAGGTTCAGGATTTTCATTTTCCCCCTAAAATAATTTTATATGATTAGATCCCGCACCCATTGCGGATGATAGAGGTCTATTCTGTTTCATAGGCTCATTAGGGCTACAAACCAACCCTAAATAGGTCCTTTTCAAAGTGTCAAATCATGAGCCACAAGGCGGTAAAATCAAAGGTCCAACTCCAAGTCCAAACACCGACTTACTTGGGCGATGCCGACAATCCCCTCCTGCATCATTACTTCAAGCGGAATAAAATTTCCAAAATCCCGGTTGCACCGTTTGATCCAGATATAACGCAGATTCTGATTGTGTGGGAACAACATCCGCAAGGCTTTTTAAATAGCAAGCAGCTACCTGCCGCGATCCAGCATGTCCCTGATGTTGGTCAAAGGAATTCCTCGCCGATACCTTGTCAATAATGACTTCCTGAAAGGAGGTAGTCCCAGCAGGTTGAGCTGTTCCGTTAGCGAAAATCTCCATTTGGCGAACAAATTAACAAAGCGTTTTGCCAGAGCAACGCGATTTTGTTGAGTCGACAAATCTTTTAGCCCCAAGCCTATGGCTGTTTTCACATCCTAGTCCCCAGATAAATATTTAAATGAAATCCAATGATAAGTATTAAAAAGGGCAGTCCCAAAGGACCGCCCTTTACTCTTTTCAAATCATTTTGGCGATGACAGCAGCACTGGTCCCATACTTGGCCACCAGTTCCTTCAGCCTGCTCGGCATGATACCGAACTTCTGGGACCAATATTTTACCTCGTAAGGCTCGTGAATATTGATACGACTACTGTCCAAAGGTCTTTTTTTAGTCAAATCATCAGGCATAGGATAATCCCTTTCTTTAATAAGAGTGCTCCAGTCAAGACTCCCAACTCTTATTAGATTACTGGTCCCCGACTCGGCAGTGTGGACCAAAGATTTTTGTACCAAGATGAATACAAGCAGGTCGTATGGAGTCTACATAGGCAGGCCCTCCCTTTCGCCGATTATATCTTGACGGCCGGGAGGGATTCGGTATAAGTGTTTATACACTTACCTTTTTGCAGAAAGGTCGGGCCCTCCCGACTATCAATGCAGAGCCCTTGGTCCCCTAAACCTTGGGCTCTGCTTTTTTTTGCCACAAGATGATGTGGTCAATTCGTATCCTACTCCACCATTTCGCGTTTGCAAGAAAATTCTTGAAAAACCCTATTTTTGTGAAGTGTTTCAATGAAAAATAACCTGATATCATGTTCGGCCGGCATCAGAATCGCCAGAGTTTAAAACTCCAAAGTTTCTTTTTGAGGGTCAGTTGAAGAAAAAGGGGGAAAATTGCCTTGGATAATTGAATAGTCAGACCACTGGATCGATTAATAAAATAGAATGTGGCTTTATCCCATCTTTCAGTCAAATAACTTGATAAAGTTCTTCCTTGGCAGGTATTCTACATCTACTGCCCGCCAATAATACGATTAATAATGTCATTTATTTTAGCGGCAAACTCTTCGTAAGATCGCCACATGTGCTTAACTTTCTCTCGACCGTATTCCGGAAATTCGTCATCCTTGAGCCATTTCCCCTTGTTTTGAGCGCAGCAGGCTAATATAGCTTCAAAAATACCAGTTTTCAGATCTCCAAAATCATATCGATAGACCATAAACATGGTATAGTGCTCAGACTCCCTTTGCTGAGATTCCATTAGATAAAAAATATAGCCAGCATAATCAATCCTGCCCACAATAGCTTTTCTTCTCTCCCTATATTCTCTATTTTTTAAGTGTATATAGCTCCACTTAAGATAACCTTTCTGGTTTCTTATCGGGAAAAATGAGATAGGACCGCTATTCGATTGAATTGTTTTGTTGCTGCCGGGAATAACTTTTACTTGGAATGCACCTCGATGTTCGAGGGCTTTTAGCCCATGTAGAAAATTTGGGAAAGTTGCCGATAAATTTAGCCACTCCGACGAGTGTGATGAATCCAGAGAGATAGGCCCAGGTTTAATTTCTAGGCCACCCGTGTTCGAGTCAGCTATCTGGAGGCCACCTGTAGAGCATTCATCGTTTTGTTTCTCGGCAAAGCAGGGTTTTTGGCCTCCCGCTTTATATTCACTTCGTAGTTTTTCGGGTTTGATAAGCGCCTTTCCAATAAGGTGGGTAAACCGGTTTTCGGGAAGATAAAGATTCACCCGGGGTTCTTTTCTATCAGGGGGGGTATCATCGCCAAGCGAATATTCATCTGGACCCTTACCCGTTAGCAATGGCCTTCCTGACCAACCCGAAGACTTCCTGTCGTTATCATCCCATAGCGGTTTCAGACCACAGTTTTTGCGAATGCAACATAGTTCATTGTAAGGAAAAGGAGCGGAACAGGAGTTGATCCAGAAAACCAGAAACCTCCATTTGTCTCCGGATTGAATCCATTTTCCATAGGTCTGAAGGTTTGTTTCCCCATAAAAAGGCGGATAGGCTTCGGGGGCTCCGGATTCATTATTCAAAGAGTTTTTTATAATAGAGCCATGAATCCCTCTCGCTATTTTGTTTGCAATCTCCGAGAAGGCCAATCGAGCAGCAACCCAGGCATCTTCATCGTCAAACCTCATTCCAATGTGAAGGACACATGTTCCATCCTTATGAAGGGAGCTTTTCTCGGAGTCATAGAGACTTTCAGTAGAGGAGCTGATTTCTCCATTGAGAAGAGCCCGAGCAAGCTTAGTGGTCTGGCTAAAATAAAATCGAATGATTTCAGTACAAGGCACTATTACATGGAAAGGGTCATTCTTATGAGAAATGGTGACACACCTTCCATTGATGCCTGAAACTCCTTTGCCGAAAGGATGGAATTTGAAGGGCAAAAGGAATTCGCCATCGTCCTGGTGAGATGTCTTGATTAGTCGGAGGCTGTTTGGGGAAACAACAAGATTCGAAAAGGTATTTGAGGTGTAGGTAAATAGGTGTCTGGGGAGTTTTTTGCCATTTTCCCAGATAGAACCGATGTGTATCAGGGGGAGTTGCCCAACACCGACACGAATAATTCTTTGCTGATGGTGGTTGACCGCCCTTGTTGACCCAGCATCACTCGGTTTGCCGATGAATGGACTAATCAAAAGTTCAATCTGCGGCTCATCGGATATGTTAGGGTTCAGATGGACTTCACCGAACCAGTCAACGCGCCATGGGCGTCCGTCCTTGGGAAATTCTTTTATGACCACTTTCTGAATGCTCATAAAAGGTCACTCGTTCGCAAGCACTTCTGCATATTCGCATTGACTTCTGCATATTCGCAAGAACTTCTGAAATTGACACCGCCGCCGATCAGACCGGCGTCGGAGATGGTGTGGTGGGGGCTGCGAAAGGGACGGCAGGCGACCAGCGCGTCTTGCCCCGGCAGCATACCCATGATGGAGTGGATCTTGGTGGTTTCCAGCGCTTCGTCGAAGCTCTGCGCCGACAGAATCGACGGCAGACGCCGCGCCAGCATGGTTTTACCGCTGCCCGGCGGGCCGATCATCAATAGATTATGTTGTCCGGCCGCCGCCACTTCCATGGCACGCTTGACGTGTTCCTGGCCGCGCACCTCGGCGAAATCGAAGTCGGGGGTGGCAGCACGCTCAAACAGCGCATCGACATCGACCCGGCAGGGTTCGAGATCCTGCTCTCCGTTGAGAAAATCGACCAGTTGCCCCAGGTCGCGCACCCCGTAGACCGGCACGCCGTCAACGATGGAGCCTTCGCGGGCGTTTTCCTCCGGCAGCACCAGACCGGCCACCGGCCAGTTTCGCGCCGCCACCGCCACCGGCAGGGCGCCGCGCACCGGTTTGATGCGCCCGTCCAGGGACAACTCGCCCAGAAAGGCCAGTGGCGCATCGCGGCGCTGCCTGATCACCCCGGTGGCGGTCAGAATACCGATGGCCATGGGCAGATCGAAAGCGGCCCCGTCCTTCTTGATGCCGGCCGGGGCCAGATTGATGGTGATGCGACGCACCGGGAATTCGTAGCCCGAATTCTTGATGGCCGATTTAACCCGGTCTTTACTCTCCTTGACCGCCCCCTCGGGCAGACCGACGGTGGCGAACTGCGGCAGCCCCTGGCTGATATCGACCTCCACCTCGACCGGGTAGGCGTCGATACCGAGCAGGGCGCCGGATAGAACCTTGGCAAGCATGGTTACTCCTTGGACGGCTGTTGAAGTCGGATCCCGACCGCAACCGGCAAGTACAACCTAAATGCTCCTGCCGAGCACTCGGAACTTATTTACTGTTCGTCGAGGTATTTTTCCGCGGCGATGGCGGCAACGGCTCCATCACCGACGGCGGTGGCAATCTGCTTAAGCGACTTGCTGCGCACGTCGCCGGCGGCAAACACACCGGGCATGGAAGTACGGCACTCCGCATCGGTCAAGATGTAACCTTCCGGGTTGAGATCGAGGATCTCGGCGAGGAAGTTGGCCTTGGGAATGACCCCGATGGCGAAAAACACCCCTTCGAGTTCAAGCACGCTCTTGTCGCCGCTGACCTTGTTCTTGATTTCCAGCCCGTTAACGCCGCGATTGTCGCTCAGCACCTGCTCGGGAACGCTGTCCCAGACCACTTCGATCTTATCGTTGGCGAAGATGCGCTCCTGCAGGATGCGGGTCGCGCGCAGGGCATCGCGGCGGTGCACCAGATAGACCTTGGAGGCGAAACGGCTCAAAAACAGCGCCTCCTCAGCAGCCGTGTCGCCGCCGCCGACCACCGCCACCGGTACGTTGCGGAAAAAAGCCCCGTCGCAGGTGGCGCAGTAGGAGACCCCGCGCCCGACCAGTTCCTTTTCGCCGGGGATACCGAGTTTGCGCGGTTCGGCGCCGGTAGCCACGATAACGGTGCGGGCCTTGATCGCCTTGCCGTCGACCACCACCTCCTTGACCTCGCCTTTGTCATTCAGTTGCTGCACTTCGCCCTGCATGATCTGCAGGCCGTATTCCTGACAGTGTTCGTGAAAACGCTGCATCAATTCGGGGCCGTCGACCCCGCCGGGAAACCCGGGGTAGTTCTCTATCTTGGTGGTGGTGATAACCTGGCCACCGACCATCATGCTTTCGACCAGCACGGTTTTAAGGTCGGCGCGGGAGGTATAAAGTCCCGCGGTGAGTCCGGCCGGTCCGCCGCCGATAATCAACACATCAAACAAGGTATCCTGCATCGTTTCACTCCCTCGATGGAATCTTTATGGGCAACCCCGCCGCCGCTCTCAGCCCCGGAGACGTGGCTTGCTTCCTGCCTGCAAACATCTCTATATAGCACGCACCGGACAAAAAGGGAACGCTTGCTCCCGGCACACAGCACCGAAACAACCTGAGACCTTGCCTTGCCGACCAAGCGGGGCTAAGATAACAGCATCGCCCGCTGATTTTCCCCATTAATTCAAAAGAGCAGACTCGCATCCATGGCCCGAAAAAAAACTCAGAAAAAAACCGCTGCAAAGTCTCATGCCTTTTTGAAAGCGTTGCTGTGGAGCCTGTGCTTCCTGGCGCTGTTGCTGACCCTGGACCAACTGGCGCTGCGCCTGCAACCGACCACTCCGGTACTGCAGGAACTGCAGAGCAGCTACCGTGAATTCCGCAGCCGCCTGCTTGGCAGGAAACCGCAACCGCCGCTGACTATCGAAGCGGTTATCGACAGGGATGTCACCGCTCCCGTTGCCAGGCCGATCCCGACACCCGCCAAAAAACCGGCAAAAAAACCGGTCAGGACCGTCACACCGCAGCCCGGTGTAAAACAGGCCGCTGCCCAGCCGGCGGCACAGCAATACCTTTACGTCGATACCGACGGCGATCTGCAATTCGCTGATCGCCTTGAGGACATCCCCCCGGCCTTGCGCGACAACGCCCAACCGCTGAAAGATTAACTGCACAGGCCACAGAACAAACCGGGCATCCTGCGATCAGGTCAACACGCCATAAACGTCCGGCCGCCGGTCATGCCAGGCGGGGATGGCCGCCCGATAGTCGCGCTGCGCCTGTTTGTCCAGCGTCGCCAGCACTTCACAGGGTTGGTCCTTGGCCTCGGCCAGCACCTCGCCGCGCGGCGAAAGAATCATGCTGGAGCCGAAAAAGTCGAGTTTGCCCTGCACGCCGCAACAATTTGCCGCCAACACAAAAACCTGGTTTTCGATAGCCCGCGCCCTGGTCAGAACGCACCAGTGATCCCGACGCGGTTTGGGCCACTGCGCGGACAGGCAGATCACATCGGCTCCGTCCAGGGTCAGGCGGCGGAACAATTCGGGAAAGCGCAGATCGTAACAGATCGCCAGCCCGATGCGGCCGACTGAGGTGTCGGCCACCAGGGTTTTGCTGCCGGCCTGTAAATATCTATCCTCGCGCATGGGGGAAAAGAGGTGCAGCTTGCGATAACGGCCTCTGACGACGCCGCGATCGACCAGGTAGGAGGTGTTGTAGAGAGCGTCGCCGTCAAGCTCCGGCAGGCTGCCGATGACGACCATGTCGTGCCGGGCGGATAATGCGGCTACGGTCTCTACCACCTGCGGGGTATGCGCGGCCAGTGTCGCCAGATTGCGGTAATCAAAACCGCAGCTCCACATCTCCGGCAACACCGCCAACCGCCCCCCCTGCCGGGCCAGGGCCTGGAGGCCGTCCCGAACTTTCTGCAGGTTGCCCTCAACATCCCCCATGGCGATATTGAACTGCAAACACCCTGCTGTCAGTTGCTGCGTTGCTTCCCCCGTTTTATCCGACATCAACACCCTCCGCTCCTTTTTATAGCCAAAACAACCCTCCGACAGACCATATTACGGGAGCGCGGCGCTACGAAGCAAGTCCGCAGATTCGCTGTGGCCTTGTTATCCCCTTGACTCCGGAGGGGAAAATGGGAAAAGATACAGGTTTGCCATCTGATTTATTAATGGCGTCTTTCTTGTATGGGGAACGATATCGACTGCCAATTTTCTTTACGGAGATGTAACCAAGTGAAAAAGCTATTCGCCCTGATGGGGACTTTGATGCTGGTCGGGATGACCGCCCTCCCTGCTGCAGCCAGCAGCGAAGAAGCCGTTGCCAATCTGACCGAAACCCCCTACGGCCTTATCGGCCTGGTGTTGTTTGTCGCCGCTTATGTCCTGGTGATTTTCGAAGAGAAACTGCACCTGCGTAAAAGCAAACCGGTCATTCTGGCCGCCGGGATCATCTGGATTCTGGTAGCTTTGGCCTATCATCACATCGGCCAGCCCGAAGCGGCCCACCACGCTATCCTGGGCAACCTGGTCGAATACGCCGAGCTGTTCCTGTTTTTGCTGGCGGCCATGACCTATATCAACGCCATGGAAGAGCGCAACGTGTTTCGCTCGTTGCGTGCCTGGCTGGTCTCGCGCGGGTTTACCCTGCGCACCGTGTTCTGGCTGACCGGTCTGCTGTCGTTTCTCATCTCGCCGGTCGCCGACAACCTGACCACCGCTTTGCTGATGGGAACCGTGGCCATGACCGTGGGCGGCGCCAACCGCCGTTTCATCAGCCTGGCCTGCATCAACATCGTGGTTGCGGCCAATGCCGGCGGGGCCTTCTCTCCTTTCGGCGACATCACCACCCTGATGGTCTGGCAAAAAGGCAAGGTCGATTTCATCGAGTTTTTCGCTATCTTCCTGCCGTCCCTGATCAACTGGCTGATTCCGGCCATCATCATGAGCCTGGCGATTAAAAAAGAGCAGCCCGAAGCCCTCGACCAGGCCATGCGGATGAAATTCGGCGCGCGGCGTATCATTATACTGTTCCTGCTGACCATCGTTACGGCCGTATCTTTTCACAACTTCCTGCACCTGCCTCCGGCAGTGGGCATGATGCTGGGTCTGGGGTATCTGTCGTTTTTCTCTTACTACATCAAGATCAAAGAGCACCGTCTGAATGCCGGCGGCGGTCCGCTGGATATCACCGGCACCAACGGCCAGCCCGGCTTCGATCTGTTCCGCAAGATCGCCAAGGCCGAGTGGGATACCCTGTTGTTCTTTTACGGTGTCATCCTGTGCGTCGGCGGCCTGGGCCAGTTCGGTTATCTGGCCGTAGCCTCCAACTTCATGTATCTCGACCTCGGCGCCACCACCGCCAACATCCTGGTGGGGATCCTGTCGGCCATCGTCGACAATATCCCGGTGATGTTCGCGGTATTGACCATGGATCCGCAGATGTCCCACGGCCAATGGCTGCTGGTGACTCTGACCGCCGGGGTCGGCGGCAGCCTGCTGTCCATCGGTTCGGCGGCCGGCGTGGCCCTGATGGGCAGCGCACGCGGCGTTTACACTTTCGGTCAACACCTTAAATGGACCTGGGCGGTAGCCCTCGGCTATGCCGCCAGCATCCTTGTACACCTGTGGGTCAACGTTCACCACATGTAAGCCGGTCGCGCCCTGTGCAACCGGCCCGTCACCCCCGCATTGTCGCGCCCCGGTCCCTTGAAGGACCGGGGCTTTATCTGCACATCCCTTTTTGCCTGCGCAAGTGCCCTTACTGCGACTTCTTTTCGCTCCCGGCCGAACCAGGCCTGCTGACCGCCTACCCCGACCTGCTTATCGCCCAGTTGGAGATCGAAAAACGCAGCCATCGCTGGCAAGGGCGCTTATCGACGGTTTTTTTCGGCGGCGGCACCCCCTCCCTGTTATCGCCGGACGCCATCGGCCGGATCCTCAATGAAGCCGACCGTTTGTTCGGTCTGTCCGCCGAGGCCGAAATATCTCTGGAGGCCAATCCCGGCACCGTGACCCTGGACAGTCTCAGCGGTTACCGCGCGGCCGGCATCAACAGACTGTCCTTCGGAGTGCAATCCCTCGACGACGCCTATCTGCAACGCCTGGGACGTATCCATACCGCCGCCGACGCACACAGCGCTGTGCACTGGGCACGCAAGGCCGGGTTCGACAACCTTAGCTGCGACCTGATCTTTGCCCTGCCCGATCAATCGTCACAGGCGGCCCTGGAGGATCTCGAGAACATGCTGCGACTCGAACCGCAGCATCTGTCCTGCTACGGTCTCGGCATCGAGCCCGGCACGCCGTTGGCCCAGGCCCTGGAAGACGGCCGGTTACGGCCGGCAACCGAGCAGGCCTATGCCGACACCTTCCTGCGCCTGCACGCCCGTCTTGCCGAAGCCGGTTACGAGCATTATGAAATTTCCAATTACGCCCGGCCCGGTCGTCACTGCCGACACAATCTCAACACCTGGCGCCGCCAGCCTTATCTGGGGGTCGGTCCGGGGGCGCACTCCTTCTGCGCCCGCAACTGGGGTGAACGCCGCGCCGTACCTGCCGATTTCGATCGCTTCGTCGAGACCGTGAGCGCCGGTCTCGACCCTTCCACAGTACTCGAAACCTTTCAGCGCGAAGAGGCCATGGCGGAAACCGCCTATCTCGGTCTGCGCTGCGCCGAAGGCGTGAATGACGCCGCTTTTTCCCATCGTTTCGGGACGACCTTCGCAGAAGTCTTCGAACAGGCCATAAAACGGTGCGGCAAGCACTTGAGCCTGCAAGACGGTCACTGGTGCCTGGACCTGGAAGGATGGTTGCTTTTCGACCATTTCATCACCGATTTCCTATAGGCGATTGAGCCCATTTTTTGCCCCGGTTTTGCCCTTGACAAAGGGTAGGGCCGTTGTTATGTTGTCTTCCGTTAGCACTCAATAAGCTAGAGTGCTAACGCCTCTCAAGCCGGATGTCCCGGCTTGTTTTACGATTGAGTCTCGCGATGAATGAAGAGTTGAGCGAACGCTGTCGCCAGATACTTGAAGCCATTATCGAGGACTACATCCTGTCGGGGGAACCGGTCGGTTCACGCGCCCTTACGCGGCGCCACAACATCGCCCTGTCTCCGGCAACAGTCCGCAACGTCATGGCCGACCTGGAAGAAATGGGCTACCTGGAGTCCCCTCACACCTCGGCCGGGCGCGTCCCTACCGAAAAGGGCTACCGTTTCTATCTGGACAGCCTGCTGCGTATCAAGCAGTTGTCCCCCAGAAAGCGTCAATCGATCCGCGACCACTACAGTCATCGCGGCCTGCGCATGGAAGAATTGCTGCGCGAAGCCGGACGCATTCTGTCGGACACCTCCAGCTATACCGGGGTAGTGATGGTGCCCCACCTGACATCGACGATCTGCCGTCGCATCGATTTCGTGCGTCTTTCGGCCCGCCGCATACTGGTGGTGTTCGTCAGTCAGACCGGCATTGTCGAACATAAGATCATCGAATCGGACGTTCCGCTTTCCGAAACCGAGTTGCAGGAAGCGACCAATTATCTCAACCAGAACTTTTCCGGGCTTGCCATTCAGGAAATCAAGCAGCATATCGTAGCGCATATGGCCGAAGAAAAAGCCATCTACGACACCTTGCTGCGGCGCACCCTGCAGCTCTCCAGTCTGGCCCTGGAAGACGACCTGGGCGGTCAGATCTTTATCGAGGGCGCTTCCAACATCCTCGACCAGCCCGAATTCAACGATCTGAATCGCATGAAACGATTGATGCGGACCTTTGACCAGAAAAATCTGCTGGTCGATCTTCTGCATAAAAGCCAGTTGACCGAAGGGGTGCAGATCTATATCGGCAGCCCGGACCATTACAGCGATATCGAAGGATGCAGCCTGGTTACGGCCTCGTTTTCCAGCCGCTGGGGCGCCACCGGTACCCTGGGTATCATAGGCCCGACCCGCATGCCCTACTCAACGGTCATTCCGTTGGTGGACTTCACCGCCGGCCTGGTCGCAAGCATCCTTGACAGCGAAGACGAATAGGAGAAGGACTATCGTGGCAGAACAGAAAGAACAGGCAACCGATGTGAAGCAGGGCCTGGAAGAAGAGCAGCCGGCCGCCGAAACACCGGAAGAGGTTGCAGCAGAAACAGAAGAAGAGACGGACCCCGTTGCGGCCCTGGAGCAGGAGCTTGCTGCCGCGCAGGAAGAAAAACAGAAAAACTGGGATCTGTACCTGCGCGAGCGTGCCGAACTGGAAAATTTCCGCAAACGCATGCAGCGGGAAAAGGAAGATCTGGTCCGCTTTGCCAACGAGAATCTGCTGCGCGAGATCCTGACCGTGGTGGACAATCTCGAACGCGCCATCGAACACGCACGCCAGACGGACGAAACGGTCAAAGGCCTGCTCGAAGGGGTCGAAATGACCCTCTCCCAGTGCCAGAAACTGCTGGAAAAGTTCGGCGTGACTCCGGTGGTGGCCGTGGGCGAACCCTTCGACCCCACCTGGCATGAAGCCATGGGCCAGATGGAAAGCGCCGAGCATCCGCCCAACACCGTCATGCAGGAAATGCAAAAAGGTTACGTACTCAACGATCGTTTGCTGCGCCCGGCGATGGTGATGATTTCCAAAGCCCCCGCAGCTACTGAATAACCCTGACTGTTACACCCACAAAACTAAGTTCGAATTTAAAGGAGGATATATACTCATGGGAAAAGTTATCGGAATCGACCTCGGCACCACCAACTCCTGCGTGGCTGTCATGGAAGGCGGCGAACCCGTCGTTATCGCCAATGCTGAAGGCTCCCGCACCACACCCTCGATGGTGGCCTTTACCGAAAACGGCGAACGCCTGGTCGGTCAGCAGGCCAAGCGCCAGGCTGTCACCAATCCGGAAAACACCCTGTTTGCCATCAAGCGCCTTATCGGCCGCAAGTTCGACAGCGATGCCGTGCGCCGCGACATTCAGATCAGCCCCTTCGAAATCGTCAAGGCCGACAACGGCGATGCCTGGGTGGACGTCCGCGACAAGAAATACAGCCCGCCGGAAATCTCCGCGATGATCCTGCAGAAAATGAAGCAGACCGCCGAAGACTACCTGGGCGAAAAAGTTACCGACGCGGTTATCACCGTACCGGCCTACTTCAACGATTCCCAGCGCCAGGCCACCAAGGACGCCGGCAAGATCTCCGGACTGAACGTTTTGCGCATCATCAACGAGCCTACCGCAGCCTCCCTGGCCTACGGTCTCGATAAGAAGAGCGAAGAAAAAATTGCCGTTTTCGACCTCGGCGGCGGTACCTTCGATATCTCCATCCTGGAACTGGGTGACGGTGTCTTCGAAGTAAAATCGACCAACGGCGACACCTTCCTGGGCGGCGAGGACTTCGACCAGCACATCATGGACTACGTTGCCGACGAGTTCAAAAAGGAGCAGGGCATCGACCTGCGCAACGACAAGATGGCGCTGCAGCGGCTCAAGGAAGCCTGTGAAAAAGCCAAGTGCGAACTGTCCACCTCCATGGAGACGGACATCAATCTGCCCTTCATTACCGCTGACCAGTCCGGCCCCAAACATCTCAACCTGCGCCTGACCCGCTCCAAGCTCGAGAGCATCTGCTCCAGCCTGCTGGCCAAACTGGTCGAACCCTGCCGCATGGCGCTGAAAGACGCCGGTCTGTCTGCTTCCGATGTTGACGAAGTGCTGCTGGTTGGCGGCATGACCCGGATGCCCGCGGTGCAGGCCAAAGTTCAGGAGATTTTCGGCAAAACTCCGAACAAAGGCGTCAACCCGGACGAAGTCGTCGCCATCGGCGCCGCCATCCAGGGTGGTGTTCTGAAAGGTGAAGTCAAGGATGTTCTGCTGCTGGACGTTACGCCGCTGTCCCTCGGCATCGAAACCCTCGGCAGCATCATGACCAAGCTTATCGAGAAAAACACCACCATCCCCTGCAAGAAGAGCCAGATTTTCTCCACCGCGGCCGACAATCAGCCGGCGGTATCGGTTCACGTGCTGCAGGGTGAACGCGAAATGGCCGGCGACAACAAGACCATCGGCCGCTTCGAGCTGGTCGGCATTCCGCCGGCACCGCGCGGCGTGCCCCAGGTCGAGGTTACCTTCGACATCGACGCCAACGGCATTCTGCATGTCTCGGCCAAGGATCTCGGCACCGGCAAAGAGCAGTCGATCCGCATTACGGCTTCCTCCGGCCTGAGCGACGAGGAAATCGATAAAATGGTCAAGGACGCCGAAGCCCACTCCTCCGAGGACAAGAAAAAACGCGAGATCATCGAAGCCCGTAACCAGGCTGACGGGCTGGCGTACTCCACCGAAAAATCCCTCAAGGAGCACGGCGATAAAATCGACGAGGAGACTCGCAACAATATCCAGACGGCTTTGGATGCTCTTAAAGCCGCCATGGAAGGTGACGACCCCGAAGACATCCGCCAGAAAAGCGAAGCCCTGGCCACGGCTTCGCACAAACTCGCCGAAGCGGTCTACAAGCAGACCCAGGAAGGGGCGGAAGCCGCTTCCGAAGCTGGCGAGCAGAGCGCCGGCGACGAAGGCGTGGTCGATGCGGAATTCGAGGAAGTCGACGAACAGAACAAGTAAACTTCCAACCATCTGCAGCATGACAGGAGCCGGGGAATCCCTCGGCTCCTGTTGCTGTTCGGATTTTCTCCGGCCGGGCCTCCGCCCCCCCCTGCACCCGGCGGGAACATAAGGAATATCAGAGTTGAGCAAGCGCGATTATTACGAAGTACTGGGTGTCCACCGCAACGCCAGCGAGACAGAGATCAAAAAAGCCTATCGAAAGCTGGCGATCAAGTATCACCCCGACAAAAATGCCGGAGACAAAGCCGCCGAGGATAAATTCAAGGAAATCTCGGAGGCCTACTCCATCCTGTCCGATACCCAACAACGTGTAATCTACGATCAATACGGGCATGCCGGCCTCAATGGCGGTGGCGGCGGTGGCGGCAGCTACTCGTCCGGCGGCTTCGGGGGCACCCCCTTCGAAGACCTGTTCGGCGACATCTTCGGGGATATTTTCGGAGGCCGCGGCAGCCAGCGCAGTCGAGGACGACGTGGCGACGATCTGCGCTACAACCTCTCCATCAATTTCGAAGAGGCGGCGTTCGGACTGGAGACCAAAATTCAGATTCCGCGCCACCAGACCTGCGGCACCTGCGACGGCATCGGCGCCAAGCCGGGCACCACTCCCCGTGTCTGCCCCACATGCCAGGGGGCGGGTCAGGTGCGCGTCCAGCAGGGCTATTTCTCGCTGACCCGACCGTGTCCGGAATGCAATGGCGAAGGTCAGATCATCGATCAACCGTGCGAAGAGTGTCACGGCAGCGGTCGCGTACGCGGCAAGCGCACCCTGTCTCTCAAAATTCCCGCCGGCGTGGAAACGGGCAGTCGTCTGAAACTTTCCAGCGAAGGGGAGCCGGGCCTTAACGGAGGCCCCCCCGGCGATCTGTATGTCGTCATCTCGGTTCAGGATCATCCTCTGTTCCAGCGCGACGGACAGCACGTTATCTGCGAAATCCCCATTTCGTTCCCGCAGGCCGCCCTGGGATGCGAACTGGAAGTACCGACTCTGACGGAAAAGGTCAACGTCAAGGTTACTCCCGGCACCCAGTCCGGAAAAGTGATCAAACTGCAAGGTCAAGGCTTCCCATCTTTGCAGGGGTACGCCCGCGGCGACCAGCTGGTCGTCCTCCGGGTCGAGGTTCCGACCAGTTTGACCGACCGGCAGAAAGAACTGCTGGAGGAATTCGCCAAAGAAGGCGGTGAAGAAATCCATCCCATGGGCAAGACCTTTTTCGACAAGGTCAAGGAACTGTTCGGTTAAACGGCCGAATGCAGCTCTTAAATCGGTGGCCCCGGGGAATTACCGCCGCACAACAGAACCTTTTTGATGCCTGACCACCGCCTAAGGAGTATCATTGTGCTGAAACGCACCAACCTCGCAGCTTTACTGCTTGTGTTTCTCGCCGTGCTGCCGGGGCTTCGCGTCTGTGCCGCGACGACGGATTCGCCCCTGAAGCAGGCCCTGGAACTGTACCGGTCCGGTGCGCCCGATCGTGCCGTACCCCTGTTCAAGGCCGCTATTGCACAGGATCCGGAGGCCCCGGAAACCTGGCGGGCGCATCTGGCACTGGCGCGCATTTATCACCAAAAGGGCCGCCTGGCGGATATGCTCGCTGAGCTTGGCGCTATTCCGGCCGACCGTCGCACCCCGGAAACCCGTCTTCTCGAGGGCTTCGGCCTGATCGGTACAGGCCAGCACGCCTCCGGCGTGGAACTGCTGCGGAACCTCACGGAAAACGACCTTAACGGCAGCCAGCAGCAACAACGCCTCACGGCCCTTACCGAGGGCCTGGTGCATCTTGAGCGCCCCATGGAAGCGCTCTTCTTCATACAACAGCTGCTGCAGCAAACCATCGATCCTCCACAGGTATCGTCCCTTCTGCAAAAGGCTCACGAACTGTTGAAAGATCGCTGCAGCGATGCGCAACTGGCCGAAGCGGCCTTTTTGTATCAGGGTACGGCCCTCGGGCAGGATGCCCTGCTGCTGCAGGCATGGCGCCACAAACAGGCGGGCCGGACCGACCAGGCGTTACTGCTTGTCAACAGCGTATTGAACACACCCATCGACTTCCCCTTCCGCAACGATGCCGATTTGCTGCTGCAACAGTTGTCCCACGGCGGAGAAACGCCGGCACTGGGTGTCATACTGCCTCTTTCCGGACGCTTCGGGCACTACGGAAAGATGGTTCTTCAGGGCATGCAACTGGCGCTGGAACAACATAACCTGCAACACGCACCGGTACACTTTCTGGTAAGGGACAGTGCCGGCGATCCGGATCTTACGGCGCAGCTGGTGACCGAACTGGCCGCGTCGCCTCAAATACTCGGCATACTCGGCCCCCTGACGGGCAGCGCTGCCAAACGGGCGGCTCACACAGCCGAACGACTGCAGCTGCCGCTGCTCACCCTGTCGCAACAGACGGGGCTTCCGCAGATCGGTTCCTGGATATTTCGCAACTCCCTGACCAGCGAACTGCAAGTCCGGACACTGGTCAATTACGCCATGTACCAGCAGAACATGACGTCTTTTGGCATCCTGGCCCCCGAAACCCGTCTCGGGCAGGATCTCTCCACCGCCTTTGCCGATGAAGTACGCGCCCGGGGCGGACAGATTGTTGCTGTGCAGTCCTACCAGCCGCAAGCCACCGACTTCCGCGAACAGATCAAACGGTTGCAGGGCAAACAGCCCAACGAGCCTGAAACCACCCCGGAGGATGCCGAAGCCCAGGCCGCCGAGCCTCCTCCCTTTGACGCCCTGTTTATTCCCGACACCCCGAACAGGTTGGCCTTGATCGCACCGCAGCTGCCGTTTTACGGGCTGGACGATATCTCTCTTCTGGGAAGCGCCAACTGGGATGCCCCGAACCTGCTGCCGCAGGCAGGGCCATATATAGAAAATGCCGTGTTCGTCAGCGGCTTCCATCGCTATAGCGCCTATCCGTTTGTAAAGGATTTTGTCGACCGTTATTTCGAACGATACGGCGCAGAACCGTCCCTGCTCGAAGCCCAGGGATACGATGTGGCAGGGATCGCTCTTTCCCTGCTGGCAAACCCTACTGCCCACAGTCGGGCAAACCTTCGCCGCGACCTGACACAAATGCGGCACTACCCCGGAGTCACCGGGGCCAGCAGCTTCACGACCACCGGCGATGCCGACAAGGTACTGTATCTGCTGCAGATTCGCCAAGGGGCCCTGGTTGAACTGAACTGAGTCTGTCCCCCTCCCCATAAGGCATTTGGGGAGGGATCAACCTGCGCCGGCATTTCCCGTTTTGTCATCTTCTTTCCACGCCCGGCCGGCCTGTCGCCAACAGGGATGGGGGCCGCCCTTGACGGACGTCTCCATATTATGTTAAGTTGGACGACGTTAGAAAAAGGAGTCTAAGTTGTTCAAAATTGGAGACATGGCTGTTTATCCAGCTCAAGGTGTCGGGGTTATTGAGGCCATCGAATCGAAAGAATTCGTTGGCCAAAAAATGGATTTCTACGTTCTTCGCATTGTCGACAGCGACATGACCATCATGATTCCGGTCAACAACGTCGACAGCGTCGGCATGAGATCCCTCATCGACAAAGACCGCGTCCGCACAGTTTACGACATCCTCAAGGACAAAACTCAAAATCAGGGCAATCTGGCTTCATGGAGCCGCCGCCAACGCGATTACAACGAAAAAATCCGCTCCGGCGATGTTTTCGAGGTAGCGGAGGTTTTGCGGGAACTCTACATGATTCGCGAGGATAAAGAGCTCTCCTACGGTGAAAAAAAGGTTCTGGAACTTGCCCGTAAACTGGTTGTCAAAGAAATTGCCCTGGCGGATGGCAAAGACGAACAACAGGTCACAGACCGCGTTGAAAGTTTTTTTGGCCACTGACCTTCCCGACCATGGCATGTCGGCCCTTGGCGTAACTTCACCGGTCACCGTAAACATTCCCGCATTTTCAATTTTTCGTCATACCAGTTTTCATTCTGGCCTGTTGGCGTGCCGGCAGGCGCCCCTAGATTCTGCCGCCCCCCTATCATGAGTGTCTATGTACTGATTCCTGCCGCAGGCATGGGGCGACGCATGGGTGCGTCCGTCAACAAACAATACCTGCCCCTGGGTGACCGGCCGGTCTTAAGCCACACCATTGCCCTTTTCGATCGCCATCCCGGTATCGACCATATCTTTGTCATCTGCCCGGAAGCGGAGTTTCCGCTCTGCCGGCGGGAAGTCATCGATCCCTACGATTTCCGCAAAGTGCGAGGTCTGGTTGCCGGTGGCGCGGAACGCCAGGATTCGGTTCGCAACGGCCTGCAGGCCTGCCAGGCGGCTGAAGGAGACATCGTCCTGATCCATGACGGCGCCCGCCCGCTGCTGCCTCCCGCTCTCATCGAACCCACTGTTGCGGCGGCCCAACAATGCGGCGCGGCGATTGTCGGGGTTCCGGTCAAGGACACCATCAAGCTGGTTACCGACGGCATGATCGACTCGACCCCCGATCGAAGTCTGCTGTGGCAGGCCCAGACCCCGCAGGCATTCCGTTTCGGCCTGATCCGCGACGCTCACGCGCAAGCCCTGCAGCAACACCACAAAGGAACGGACGACGCTTCACTGATCGAATGGCTCGGCGGCCGCGTCGCCATGATCGAAGGCAGTTATCGCAACATCAAGATCACCACGCCCGAGGACCTGGTGCTGGCCCAGGCCTTTCTCGATACTCCAGGAGATTTTCAAGCATGATGCGCATAGGACACGGCTACGATGTTCACCAGTTGGTAGCGGAACGCAAACTCATTCTCGGTGGTGTGGATATCCCGCATACGCTTGGCTTGTTGGGCCATTCCGATGCCGATGTGCTGTTGCATGCCATCTGCGATGCGATCCTCGGCGCCCTCGGCGAAGGCGATATCGGCAAACATTTCCCCGACACCGACCCGGCGTACAAGGGCATCTCCAGCATCAAACTGCTGCATGAGGTCATGCGCCTGGCCGAAACCAAAGGGTACAGGCTTGGCAACCTCGATGCGACCATCATCGCTCAACGTCCCAAGCTCGCCCCCTTTATCGGCAACATGCGCGAAAACATCGCAGAGGCCTGCGGCACCGACGTATCGCGCATCAATGTCAAGGCGACAACCACCGAGCAGCTTGGATTTGAAGGCCGCGGCGAGGGCATCTCGTCCCATGCCGTGGTTCTGCTGAACAAAGCCGCCCACAGCGAAGAGCGTTAGCGTTGGCCGCCCGGACATCGGTCCGGCCGGTCAATTCCCTGTTGCATTTTACCTGTAAATTTGCGACCTTTCTTCGAAAGGTCGTTTTTTATACTTGCCAACGATTGTTCACCAAACCGCCACGAGGTTTTTCCCATGTCGAATAAGGATTCGATGGAATCTGCGGAACCGACCGCACCGACCAATTTTATCCGTACCATCATCGATACCGACCTGAGCCAGAACAAGAACAATGGCTGCGTGGTCACGCGTTTTCCGCCGGAACCCAACGGCTTTCTGCATATCGGCCACGCCAAAAGTATCTGCCTCAACTTCGGGCTGGCCCGCGATTATGCCGATGCCCCCGGCGGCAGCCGCTGCCACCTGCGGTTCGACGATACCAACCCGACCAAGGAAGAACAGGAATATATCGACTCCATCAAGGAAACGGTACAATGGCTCGGTTTTGAATGGGGCAAGCACGAATACTACGCTTCGGATTACTTCGAACAGCTGTATCGCTGGGCGATACAACTCATCGAAGCCGGCAAGGCCTATGTCGATGATTTAACGGCCGAGGAAATCCGCGCCCACCGGGGAACCCTGACCGAACCCGGCAAGAACTCGCCCTACCGGGATCGCAGCGTGGAGGAAAACCTGGCGCTGTTCGAGGCCATGAAGAACGGCGATTTTCCGGACGGCAGCAAGGTATTGCGCGCCAAAATCGACATGTCCGCGCCCAACCTCAACCTGCGCGATCCGGTCATGTACCGCATCCTGCACGCGGAACACCATCGCACCGGCAATGCCTGGTGCATCTACCCCATGTATGACTTCACCCACGGTCAGTCCGATTCGCTGGAGGGGGTTACCCACTCCATCTGCACGCTCGAATTCGAGGCGCATCGGCCGTTGTACGACTGGTTCATCGAACAGCTCGGCATTCATCATCCCCAGCAGATCGAATTTGCCCGGCTCAACATCAATTACACGGTGATGAGCAAGCGCAAACTGCTGGAACTGGTCAACGGCAACTACGTGCAAGGCTGGGAAGACCCCCGCATGCCTACCCTCGCCGGTCTGCGCCGACGCGGTTTTACGCCGGCGGCGATCCGTAACTTCTGCGAGCGCATCGGCGTCTCCAAAAAAGACAGCTGCGTCGACATGGGCTTTCTTGAATTCTGCGTACGCGAAGACCTGGATCGTTCGACCCCGCGTGCCATGGCGGTGCTCAATCCCCTGCGGTTGGTCATCGAAAATTACCCCGAAGGTCAGAGCGAGGAATTCGAAGCTCCCAATCACCCCAACGACCCGACCATGGGCAACCGCAAGGTGCCCTTCTCCCGGGTCGTATACATCGAGCGGGACGACTTCATGGAGGATCCGCCGAAAAAATTCTTCCGGCTTGCGCCGGGCCGTGAGGTGCGCCTCAAATACGCCTATCTGGTGCGCTGCGAAGACGTGGTACGGGACCCCGACAGCGGCGAGATCATCGAGCTGCGCTGCAGCTACGACCCGGACTCCCGCGGCGGGTCGGCTCCCGACGGGCGCAAGGTCAAAGGCACCCTGCACTGGGTTTCCGAAGCCCATGCCGTCAAAGCCGAAGTGCGCCTGTATGACCGGCTGTTCAACGCGGCCAATCCGGACGGCGACAAGGAGGTCGACTTCAAGACCCACCTCAATCCCGACTCCCTGCAGACGGTAAAAGACTGTCTGCTGGAGCCGTCCCTGGCCGAAGCCGCCCCGGAAAGCCGTTATCAGTTTGAAAGACTCGGCTATTTCTGCGCCGATCGTTACGAATGCAAACCGGACAACCTGGTCTTCAACCGCACCGTAACCTTACGCGATTCCTGGGCCAAGGCCGGCGCCAAATAGCCGTCTTCGGTCCGCCCGACAATAAGGAGAAACCGTTACCATGAGCCTACGTGTTTACAATACCATGACCGGCCGCAAAGAAGAGTTCGAGCCGCTGCAACCCGGCAAGGTCGGCATGTATGTCTGCGGGGTAACCGTTTATGATTATTGCCATATCGGCCATGCCCGGGCCAATGTGGTGTTCGATATCATTTACCGTTATCTGCAATTTATCGGTTTCGATGTCACCTATGTGCGCAACTACACCGATGTCGACGACAAAATCATCAAGCGCGCCAACGAGCGCGGCATCTCCTCGGATACCCTGGCCGGCGAATTCATTCAGGCTTTCGATGAGGACATGAATCGTCTCGGCCTGGCGGAACCGACCATTCAGCCCAAGGCCACCTGCCATATCGACCATATCGTCAACCTGGTACAACGCCTGATCGATCGCGGCATCGCCTACGAGTCCCAGGGAGACGTCTATTTTTCGGTGGAGGACTTCCCTTCCTACCTCAAACTGAGCAAACGGAATATGGACGAAATGCGCTCCGGTGCCCGCATCACACCCGGCGAACAGAAGCGAAACCCGATGGACTTCGCACTTTGGAAAGCAGCCAAACCGGGGGAACCTTCCTGGGAAAGCCCCTGGGGACCCGGTCGTCCCGGCTGGCACATCGAATGTTCCGCCATGTCCATGGAGTACCTCGGCGAATCCTTCGATATCCATGGCGGCGGCAAGGACCTGGTGTTCCCCCACCACGAGAACGAAATCGCCCAGAGCGAAGGAGCCACCGGCAAACCCTTCGTCAAATACTGGCTGCACAACGGCTTCGTCAATGTCAACCAGGAGAAGATGAGCAAGTCCCTGGGTAACTTCTTCACCATCCGGGACATACTCCAGACCTACGACCCCGAGGTTTTGCGTTTCTTCATCCTGACGGCGCACTACCGCTCACCCATCGACTTCTCCGATCAGAACCTTCAGGACGCCCGTTTGGGGTTGAGTCGTTTCTATGAAGGGCTCCATGCCGCCAGCGAAGTGCTGGCCGCCTGCCCGCCAGGCGACGTTACCTCGGAAGCCGGTGCAACGCTGGAAAATGTATTCCGCGAAGCCATGGACGATGACTTCAATACCGCCGCTGCCATTGGACACCTGTTTGACGCAGTGCGCACCATCAATCGCCTGATCACGGAAAAAGGCTTCCGCAAAAACCGCGAAAAGGTTGCTCAGGTTCGCGCGCTGTACGATGCGCTGCTGAAACTCGGCGGGGTTCTGGGGCTGTTTGTTTCCGATCCGGCAGCCTGGCTCAAACAGATGAATCTGGCCATGCTGGCGACCACCGGTTATACGGAATCCGACATTGAGGATTTCATCCGGCAGCGCCAGGAAGCCCGCAAGAACAAAGACTTTGCCCGTGCCGACGAAATTCGCGACGAGCTTGCCGCCAAAGGCATTCAGCTCCTCGACGGACCGCAGGGCACCGCCTGGAAGGCGCGTTAAAGTCCGCATCTTTTGCCTAGATAAACAGGGCCACCTCGCAAGGGTGGCCCTTCTTTTATGCCTCCCGGCCAGCCCCGGCCCGACGGCAAAGCACGACGGGTTTCTTTTTTCATCGTAACGGTATAAACTTCTCCATCATGGCTAAATTCAATCTTAAATCGAATTACCAGCCGCGGGGCGATCAGCCACAGGCCATCGAAGAACTGTCGACCGGATTGCAGCGTGGCGACAAACACCAGGTGTTGCTCGGCGTCACCGGTTCGGGCAAGACCTTCACCATGGCAAACGTCGTGGCACAGGTGCAACGCCCCACCCTGGTCCTCGCCCACAACAAAACCCTGGCGGCACAGCTGTACGGCGAGTTCAAGGAGCTGTTTCCGGACAATGCCGTCGAGTACTTCGTCTCCTACTACGACTACTACCAGCCCGAAGCCTACGTACCGACCACCGACACCTTCATCGAAAAAGATTCCTCCATCAATGAAGAGATCGACAAGATGCGCCACAGCGCCACGCGCAGCCTGCTCAGCCGCAACGACGTGCTGATCGTCTCGTCGGTATCCTGCATCTACGGTCTCGGTTCCCCTGAAGCTTATTACGGCATGCTTATCCGCCTGGAAACTGGCATGCAGCTTGACCGCAATGCCTTACTCAAAAACCTGGTGGAGATTCAGTACGATCGCAACGATGTCGACTTTCACCGCGGTACTTTCCGGGTGCGTGGCGACACGGTGGAAATCTTCCCGGCCTACGAAGAAAAACGCGCCCTGCGCATCGAGTTTTTCGGCGACGAAATCGATGCCATTTGCGAAATCGATCCGCTGCGCGGCAAAGTACTCGACCGTTTGGAGCGCACTGCAGTCTTTCCCGCCAGTCATTACGTGGCCACCCGCCCAACCCTCGATCGCGCTATTCGCGAGATCCAGGACGAGTTGCGTGAACGTCTCACCTGGTTCCGGGAAAACAACATGCTGCTGGAGGCGCAACGCATTGAGCAACGGACCATGTTCGACATCGAAATGATCGAAGAGATGGGCTACTGCCAGGGAATAGAGAACTATTCACGGTTCCTGGACGGACGCCAGGCCGGCCAGCCGCCCGCCACCCTGTTCGACTACTTCCCCGACGATGCACTTCTGTTCATCGACGAGTCCCACGTCACCGTCTCGCAGATCGGTGCCATGTACCGAGGCGACCGCTCGCGCAAAGAGACCCTGGTACGCTACGGCTTTCGCATGCCGTCAGCCCTCGATAACCGTCCCTTGACCTTTGAGGAATTCGAAGCCAAGGGCATTCAGACCATCTATGTCTCGGCAACCCCGGCCGACTACGAATTGCGCAAGGCCGATGGCGTGGTGGTCGAGCAGATCATTCGCCCCACCGGGCTGCTCGACCCGCCCATCGATGTAAGACCGGCCAAAGATCAGGTCGACGACCTTATTCACGAAATACGCCTCACCATCAAACAGAACGAAAGAGTCCTGGTCACCACCCTTACCAAGCGCATGGCCGAGGAACTCACCGGCTACCTTGGTGAACTCGGCATAAAGGTGCGGTATCTGCACTCCGATATCGATACCGTGGAACGTATGCAGATCCTGCGCGAGCTGCGCGAGGGGCTGTTCGATGTGCTGGTTGGCATCAACCTGCTGCGCGAGGGGCTCGATATCCCCGAGGTATCGCTGGTCGCCATTCTGGATGCGGATAAAGAGGGCTTTTTACGCTCCGAACGGTCGCTGATCCAGACTTGCGGGCGCGCCGCGCGGAATGTCGCCGGCCGGGTCATCATGTACGCCGACCGGATCACCCGCTCCATGCGCGCCTGCCTCGATGAAACCGAACGACGCCGCACAGCCCAGTTGGCTTACAACGAAGAGCACGGCATCACTCCGCAGACCGTCAAGAAATCACTGCGCTCGATCCTCGAAGATATAGCCGAAAAGGACTATGTGGAACTGCCGCAGGTCGCCGAAGAGCTTGGCGACTATCACACACCTCAGGATGTCAAAAACGAAATCGCCCGGGTTAAGGAGGAAATGCTGGCTGCGGCGGCCAATCTGGAGTTTGAAAAAGCTGCGGAGCTGCGCGACCGCATGCTGGAGTTGGATAAACTGGAGCTGTCCATCCGAAACGTAAAGTAGCCCGACGCAAACAGCCGACCGGGCATCTGTTTAAGGGAGGGTAATGCGACGGCACCTGAACGAACCGGGCTAGAAAGCACAGCTGGTTGCCGCTACGACCTTGTCCAGACAACAACTCACCGTATAACCGACAACGACCACCATGGCGATCAGAATCAAGGCGAAAAACAAAGAAGACCTGGCCATAAAGCTTCCTCAAGAACAATTGGCAATTCCCAAAGCTCGATAGACGGAAACCTCCGCGCAGATGAAACGGTACCACCGCGCGACAAGATTTAATCATATTAATTTGTCGGCACACAAAAAGCAAGGCATTCTAATCTTCCCTCACGCTGAATGGGGACGTAGTTCCATAAAGCATCAGCACCATGAGCCTTGGGCGTTTTCCATGATATAAAAAAGCGGCAGTCTTCATGACCACCGCTTCTCGATCCACCGCTTGAATCCAGGGTTATGTTGCCGATATCTCAGGCCTCGTCACCCCCTGGGCCCTTCTGCACCTTGACTTCCTCCAGTTTCGCACAAACCTCCGCGAACCCGGCTTTGAAAATCACACCATTTTCCATATAAGGCTCACCGTTGATCATCATGAAATACTGGCCATCGCCTTCTTCGCGATAAACGGTATAAGCGTAAGCACCATAGGTATCCGTGTGTATCGGCAGTGCATTCATATGGCTTCCTCCTATACTATAAGTCATATCTGTTCATCTCTATTACAATACCTTTTGCAAAGTGAACTACCAAACTTATTTAAAACATGGAGACAATCTGTTCCATACGGGAGGCATAACTATCATTGTTCTCCGCATAGCTGTCAGGTCCCTCACAAAAGCACTTCACAAAACATAACGGATAGAGGTTTTATTTGGTGTGAAAGCTGGAACGAACTGGCGCAGTACCAGATTATGCCGCAGATTTGTTTTGCGAGGCTAGATTTCTTAAAGGGAAACCCCTTACTCCGAAAAAGCTCCATACACAAAATATTATGCGGGCGATGAGCATTGCTATTGCGATAACAATGATGCCACCAATCCCATCTAATACATAATGCCATCCCAGCATTACCGTAGACATCCAAACCATCAGGAACCATGGAATTGTTACCCACAAAGTCCTACGCCAAATGTGAGCAAGTTGCCAAACGGCTATGCCCATCAACCCAACATGAAGGCTGGGCATCGCCATAGTCCCCGGCATTAATCCATTTTGCGTCACTTGACCATCCATATACAATCTCAAAAGTTGCTGCATTTTGGCACAATGGGTTCCAGCAAGATTGAATAATTCACTATTATAAAATGCTGGCCCAGCTGTAGGGAAAAGTAAATTTGAACATCGAGTAATGTAAAAGGCAATTACAACTGCCATGGCCACTTGCACAAATCGTTGGAGAGGGCAAAATCTGTACACAATAGCCATCGAAATAAAAACAAAAACCCATAGTGAGAAATAGACATGATCCCATAATTCTGGAACATCAACCCAAGAGCCGATAAGTTTAACAAACAAAGGCTTTTCAATTGTCCACAAGATATTGTCATACCATACAACGGTGATAGTACGATAAATTTCGGCAAGATTCGCACAACCAATTATTCCTAAACCCATGAGGCTGGAGACTACAACACCACTCCATGGATTAAGTTTGAAAAGTGTTTCTTTCCAGAGGTCACGAATGTTGACTTGTCCATTTTTCGGATCAATGAAATCAGACAAAGCGAAAAAAGACTCAATGATACCTGTAACAATAAAACAGAGGAAAAACAAAATTGGAAAATATATAACTCGATTAGCCCATCCTTCAAATGATAAATGACTAACTGAATATAGGCTAGCAAAGAGATATGTCGAGATTGATAGTATAGAGGTAATCAGGATGAGTGGAGATATTTGGAATAGAACTGTACGCATATTAGAGACCAAACCCACATTAAAATAGGAAACATAAGCAAGGGGTCAGATTACACACCACCGATACGCCGCACCAGCAAGGTTGGATCAAGGTGATCGTTCAAACAAGGAGATGTTCCAGATAAATTCGGGACTCCATAAAAAAACCGAACCGAATTGCCAAGTACGCACTCGACAACTATGCGTTGCCAGAAAAGTTTATAAAACATCCGACAGATATCAATTGAGATCGGCTTAAAATAACCGCTTTGTATTTCATTATACCTAATTTTTCATCGCCCCGACCGCTGTATGACTATCTATGCTTATCTCCAGAAGAGAATAATTTGCCAGGATTATTTAGGGTGTACGCAACATGAACATAGAAATTATTCAATCCTATACAACGAGACGTCAACGTTCTGGAAACCGAGAATCATACCCGAACCTGCAAATCACCTTTACAACCGCAACTTGTAGCCTCGCCCGATAAGCAAAGCCGCCCAGCAGAACAGAACAAAGGCCATGGCGAAAGTCGCGGAAAAAGACACCATCAGAGGCACGTCGCCCACCCCGAGAATGGTCTGCCGGAAGCCATCGATAAGATACAACATAGGATTGAAACGTGACAGATGTTCCCAGAACGGCGGCAGGATGGAGACGGGATAAAAGACGCCGCCGAGGTAAATCAACGGCACAATAAGGAAATTGTTGAACATCGACAGGGCGTCGAAGGTATTGGCGTGGATGGCGGCAATCAGGCCGAACTGGGCGAACAGAAAGCTGGCCAGGGCGGCCATGGCCAGGGTTGCATACGGATGCACCCAAGGCAGGTCGGCAAAAAAGGTGGAGATAACCAATACGGCGCCGCCGACCAGCAATCCGCGCAGCATGGCGGCAAGGGTATAGGCCAGGATAAACTGCGGTGCACTGATGGGCGTCACCAGCAGATCCACGATATTGCCCAGATAGCGGGAAATGAACAATGACGAGGAGGTATTAGCGAAACTGTTGGTAATAACGCCCATGAGGATCAGGCCCGGGATGACGAACTGCGCATAACTGAAGCCCTCAAGCACCGAGATACGCTCGCCAAGCGTGGCACCGAAAACAAAAAGATACAATGAAGCGGTTACGATAGGCGCCAGCAGCGTCTGGAAGGATACGCGCAAAAAGCGTCGCACCTCTTTTTGCAGGAGAGTCGCGAAAGGCAGCCAGGCCACGAATTTCTCGGGTTGCCGAAAACGTTCCATCATTTGCCACCTGCCTGTCCGTTGTCGGGGCGCGCCCCGGTAAGATGCAGGAACACCTCTTCGAGACCCGGGCGGGTCGTTTCGATATCCCTCACCGCGATGCCAAGGTCGGTGATACGTCGCAATATCGCACCGGCCCCCTGCCCGCCGTCGAGGACCAGATGCAACACCCGGCCGGCTTCTCGCATAGCCGGATGCAGATCGTGCAGCTCTACAGGCACCTGCTGCAGCGGTTGCTCGAGGGTCAGCTGCAAATGGCGGCCTTCGATACGTGCCAGCAGCCGCGCCGTTTCTTCCAGAGCGATAAGCTCCCCATGATTCATGATGGCGATACGACCGCACATCTGTTCCGCTTCCTCCAGATAGTGGGTAGTCAGCAGAACCGTCACGCCCTCCCGGTTGATCTCCCGCACAAAATCCCAGAGATTACGCCGCAACTCGACATCGACGCCGGCGGTCGGTTCGTCAAGGATCAACAGGCGGGGTTTGTGAATCATGGCCTTGGCGACCATGAAGCGGCGCTTGAGACCGCCGGACAATTTGTTCATCGATTTGTGCAGATGGGGACCGAGCCCCAACCGCTCAATCAGCAACTCGCGCCACGCATTGTCCCGCGGCACGCCGTAATAACCGGCATGGATTCTCAACGCGCGATCGATGGTGAAAAAGTTGTCGGTGACGATTTCCTGGTGCATGACCCCCACCAGACGTCGCGTGATACGGCGTTCGGCGCAGTTATCGTGCCCGAATACCTGCACCTGACCGGCATCGATGCGACAGACGCCGCTGATCATGTTGATGGTGGTGCTTTTGCCGGCACCGTTAGGCCCGAGCAGACCGAAGATCTCGCCCGGATGCACGGACAGGGAAAGGTTGCGAACCGCCGGCGTACCGCCGAAGGATTTTTGAAGTTGAGCGATATCGAGTGCAAAATTCATAACGGCACTATACCGCCAATCGAGGTGCGAATCAATGCAAGGGAAAGGATGTCGATTTTGCGAAAAGATCGCCAGGCGGTCGCGTCAATCCGACCTACCGCGAGGAAGACGTCTCTGCAGACAGGATGAACCGTATATTTACTAAACTCCACCGGGCATGAAGACACTCTGCGAAGCCGGCGCCTCCACCACCACATGGTCACGCCCCAGGAGCTTGGCCCGATACATGGCCTGATCCGCCGCTTTGATAAGCTGGGAAGGATCATCCTCGACATGGGGAATCATTGTCGCCACCCCGACACTCACCGTGACGACGGGTTTTACCGGCGAAGCGTGATGCGGGATCTTGCCCCCGGCTACCGCTGCGCGGCACGATTCCCCCAGGCTTTTGGCACCATGATCGGTTTGCGGCAGTATCAAGGCAAACTCCTCGCCGCCATACCGCGCCACCAGGTCGCCGGGACGCGCCACCACGGATTGAAGCATGCGCGCCACCTGGCGCAAACAATCGTCACCGGCCAGGTGCCCGTAATAATCGTTATAGGCCTTGAAATGATCGATATCGACCATGATCAGACTCAGCGGGTGCCGATCGCGCAGGGCCCGTTTCCATTCCTGCGCAAGATGATCGTCGAAAGAGCGGCGATTGGCAATGCCGGTTAAACCATCGGTCAGGGACAAACTGGCGAGTCGTCGATTGGCTTCGTCCAGCTCGTAAGTTCTTTGCGCAACCAGCTTATCAACGGACGCCGCACGCCTGCTCACAAACCACATCACCAGCGGCACCATCAAAGTGAGGAGCAACCCGGCCAGCCCGAGCAACCAGGGGGTTACGCTCCGATAACGACTGAAATAATCGCCGACGGGTTCGGCCTGCAATCGCCAATGGGCTTTTCCGACCACCGGTACATCATGTTCGCAGATGAAAGCCGACGGCAGCGGTACGCCGGTCTGCCGTCGGTAAGCATACAGCTCCCTGTTCGCAGCGGAGTTGCGGGCATCGATAAGGCGCACGGCGAGAAGATCCGGGAAATCCCCCCACCCAGAGCCCTGGAACAGGGTCGTAAAATCAAAGATGCCGACGATAAATCCGAGCAGATTATCACGCCGGGAGGCCTGCGTTTCCGGGCGCCCCGAATAAACCGGCAGCACCCCTAAAAAGGTGGGCTGCAAATCGTTTAAGCCGGCAATTTTGAAATTTCCGGCAACCTGGACCAGACCTTCGTCCCGGACGGCGTTCAACAGACTCAGGCATGCCGGGTCGGCGCCCAGATCCCCTCCCACAACCGGCTTGAAGGATGCCTCCGGCTCCAGAAAATATAGCGGGAAATAGGCCTTGCGAGAACCGGCAACCGTCCGCCAGCCCCCTGCCGAGAACTCATGAAATTGAAAACCTGAAGGGTCCGCATAACGCGCCAGCTCGAACGCCCGTCGCTGCGTTTCGGGGACATAAGGCACCCAGGCCAGGGCGCGGATCCCCGCATGGCGCTGCATAGTCTCGAAAGCCACAGCGGCGAATTCGCTTTCTTCGACCCTCTGGGAAGCGGAAAACAGGTTCTTAAACGCATAAAGCACTTCGAGATTCAAAAGAATTTGGCGATCAAAGATCACGGCTTTGGCTTCGACTTCACGCTGGAACGTGGTCAAAAGCTCCCGCTTTTCCACCATACGAAGGCGCCAGAACAGCAGCAAAGACAGACCGATGCCCAGCGATACCGCCAGAACCGTAATAATTTTGTAGGCCTTGTTCATTCGGCGCTGTTTTCCTCAGAGAAGGCGTCACGGCTGCGTTTCGCACCAACGCGAGCCACCACAATACTGACTTCGTACAAAACCACAAAGGGCCCGGCAATCGCCAACTGGGAAACGATATCGGGCGGCGTCAGAACAGCCCCGACGACAAAAGCCAGCAGCAGCGCCGTACGCCGTCGCCGGGCCAGCCAGAAATGGTCGACAATCCCCATGCGGGTGAGAAAAAAGATAAGGATAGGCAGTTCGAAAACCAGCCCGAAGGCCAGCAACAGTCGGCAGGATAGCGACAAATAGGCTCCCATGGAGAGCATGGCGCTGATATTGCCCACCTCGGTGCCATAACTGACCAAAAAGCGGAAAACCAGGGGAAAAACGTAACCGAACCCGAACCAGGCGCCAGCACCGAAACAGCCGCTGCTGGCCAATACGAACGGCAGCGCCAGACGTTTTTCGCTCGGATAAAGTCCCGGTGCGACAAACGCCCACAGTTGCCAGAAAATCACCGGCAGACTCAGCAACAGACCGGCCATGGCCGACAGTTTGATATAGGTAAAAAACGGCTCGGTCGCATGAATGAACACCAGGGAACTGCCCTCCGGCAGCGCCTGGCGCAAAGGAGCGGAAACGGCCTGAAACAATTGCTGGGAAAACGCGTAACAGATCAGGGCCCCAAGCAGCCAGGCGCCCCCCGCGATCATCAGGCGGCGCCTCAATTCATCCAGGTGATCGATCAGGGACGCATCAACCATGGGAGGAAGGAGGACGCTGTTCGCCTTCATCTTGCCGGGCATCCTCTTTCAGTGCCGCCGGACGACTCTCCTCGGCAACCTGATCGGCACCCCCGGAGGAGACATCTTCGGCGTGATCATCATGAAAATCCCGGGTCGCGCGCTTGAATTCCGCCAACCCCTTACCCAGGGCGCGAGCCAGCTCCGGCAGGCGCCGGGGCCCGAGAATGATCAAGGCCAAAGCCAGGATCAGTAAAAGTTCGGTCGGACCGATATTGAACATGTAGAAACCTCTTTTAATCATCGAAAGTTACCGTTTTTTCGGCATAAGCTGACAATAGCCGCAAACCCTCCCGCTGTCAAGCCGGTCAACACGGTTAACAGTTTGACAAATAAAGGGTTTTACACTATTATGCGCGCTATTATAATACCGTTTACCCCTTTACCGAAAAGGCCTATAAATGAATTCGCAACAACTCAAGGAGGAGATCCGCCGCCTGGCCAAAGAGCGCAACGCGTTGATCATGGCGCATTTTTATCAGCGCGATGAAATCCAGGAGATTGCCGATGTCGCTGGCGACTCCCTGGCCATGGCCATCGAAGCCGCGCAGACGGACTGCAAGGTAATCGTGTTGTGTGGCGTACATTTCATGGCGGAAAGCGCGGCGATACTGGCGCCCGACAAAACGGTCCTGCTACCTCGCACCGATGCCGGCTGCCCCATGGCCGACATGGTCGAAATCGATAAACTGCGGGAAATGAAAGCTCGTCTGCCCGGACGCCCCGTGGTAACCTATGTCAACTCCAGTGCGGCGATCAAAGCCGAAAGCGATATCTGCTGCACCAGCGCCAACGCCGTGGCCGTCGTCAACTCTCTGGACGAAGACGAAGTCATTCTGGTTCCGGATCGCAACCTCGGTCGTTACATCGCCGCCAACACCGATAAAAAGTGTTATTTCTGGGAAGGGTACTGCCCGTTTCACGATCAATTGCCCGAGGAAGACGTGCTGGCCGCCAAACAGGCACACCCGGACGCGCTGTTCCTGGCGCACCCCGAATGCCGGCCCCAGATTCTGGCCATGGCAGACCTGGTCGCTTCGACCAGCGGCATGATCGATTATGTCCGCACCAGCCCGGCTAAAAAATTCATTCTCGGCACCGAACAGGGCATTCTCTACCGACTGCGCAAAGAAAACCCCGACAAGCAGTTCATCATGCCTAATTCCCTGCTGTTCTGCAAAACCATGAAATACATCACTCTCGAAGAGGTTTTGCACTGCCTGCAGACCATGAGCCCCACAGTCACGGTACCCGCGGAGATCGCCGATGGCGCCCGCAAATCCCTGGAGCGCATGCTGGCTGTGCCGCGCGACTGAGGGAATCCACAATATATTAATCTACAGGACGGGGGGGCGCTCGAATGCGCCCCCGCTCTTTTTGATGCATGACACCTTCTGATCCCCATACGGAACTCCATCCGGCCCTGGACGAATTAGCCGCCACCCTGGAGGGCCTGCCTCACACTGAACTACTGGGCATGACCGGCACCAGCTGCGCCTTCGTGCTTGCGCGCCTGCTGGCCGAAAACCCCGCCCCTTTGCTGATACTGGCTGCCAGCCAGGAACAAGCGGTTCGCATAACCGCCGATCTCGGCTTTTATCTGGGTCGCCCCGACCAGGTATTTTACCTGCCCCACTGGGAAATGCGCCCCTACGAAGCCCTGCTGCCCCACCCCGCGATCGAAGCCACTCGCCTGGCAACACTGGCGGCGCTGGCCGACGGGCGCGCCCTGGCGCTGGTCATGACCGTGCGCTCCGTCATGCAGCGGGTCATGCCGCGACGCGTGCTCGCCGGGCTGCGCAGCTGCCTGCGGGAACAGGAGCTTCACCCCCGCGAAGCCCTGCTGCCGCACCTGGCCGAACTCGGCTACCATGCCGTACCGCTGGTGGAAGATCCCGGCACCTTCTCCGTGCGCGGCGATCTGCTGGATCTGTACCCGCCGACCCTGCCGGAACCGGTGCGCATCGAATTTTTCGGCGACCAGATCGAACGCATGCGCCCCTTCGATCCCACCACCCAGCGTTCCCGCGAACACCACATAGCCTCGCTGGAATTGCTGCCGGCAAGGGAAATGATCCTGGCCGGCGAGCACCTGGAAACCTTCGCGCGAACCCTTAAACAACGCGCCGATGCTCTCGGCATAGCGCGACCTCAACGCGAAGCCCTGCTCGAGGAAGCACGCGAAGGACTGCTCGGTCCGGGACACAGCTTCTTCATGCCCCTGTGCTACGACGGACTCGACACTATTTTCGACTACGTCACCGGCGGTCGACTGGTGCGTCTCGACCCTCCGGCCATCGCCCAGGAAATGGATCGGCTCAGCGATGAAATCAGCGAAGGCGAACATCGCATGGCGAACCATGGCGAGCTGTATCTGCCCGGGGATGCTCTCTACCTGAGCGGAAACGAGCTGGCCGACAGCCTCGCCCTTCTGCCGCACATCGACGTCACGACTCTGCGTCTGTATGACCTGGAGGAACAGACGCCGCGGGTGGCACTGCATACCGAAAGCAATGCCGACCTGCGCAGCAATCAGCAACAGGACGGTGGCCTGGCCGCGCAACTGGCCAGCCGCCTGCACGGCTGGCAGAAGCAGAACTGGCGCCTGCTGCTGGTCTGTCATCAGCAGGGCCAGGCCGAACGCCTGCAGGCCCTGCTGGCGGGACGCGGCCTCGACCTGCCGTTGCGCGACGGCATCGATATCGCCAAACTCGAACCGGGCCGCCCCGTCATCACCCTGGGCGAGCTGTCCAGCGGATTCCGCCTGCCGGATGAACACCTGGCCATCATCACCGAGGAAGAGATTTTCGGGCGTCGAGCCCGTCGCCGCAGCGGCGCTGCCGAAGCCAGGGCCAAAGCCCGGCTTTCCTCCCTGGCCGAACTGCGCGAAGGGGATCTGGTGGTGCATGCCGACCACGGCATCGGACGCTACCAGGGCCTGCAGCACCTGCAACTGCAAGGCAACGAAGGCGACTTTCTGAATCTGGAATACGCCGGCAAGGATCGTCTCTACCTGCCGGTGGAGCGCATCGAAAAGATCCAGAAATATGTCGGCGCCGAAGGTGCCATGCCGCGCCTCGACCGCATGGGCGGCGGCGCCTGGGAAAAGGCCAAACTCAAGGCCCGTGCCGCGGTCGAAGAACTGGCCCGCGAGCTGCTGCAGATCTATGCACGCCGCGAAATGCACGAAGGTTTTCATTATTCGCCGCCGGATGCCATGTTCCGCGAATTCGAGGCGGCCTTTCCCTACGAGGAAACCGCCGACCAAATGGCCGCTATCAACGATGTGCTGACGGACATGCAAACTCCGCGGGCCATGGACCGGGTGATCTGCGGCGACGTCGGTTACGGCAAGACCGAAGTGGCCATCCGCGCGGCCTACAAAGCGGCTCTGGACGGCAAACAGGTCGCCGTACTGGTTCCGACCACCATCCTGGCCCGCCAACACGGGCAGACCTTTGCCGAGCGACTGAAGGACACACCGGTCACCGTTGCGTCCCTGTCGCGGCTGAACAGCTCCGCCGAACAGAAACAGATTCTGCAGCAAGCCGCCGACGGCAAGATCGACATCCTTATCGGCACCCACCGACTGCTGCAACGCGACGTACGCTTCAAGGATCTGGGCCTACTGATCGTCGACGAGGAACAGCGCTTCGGAGTCACCCACAAGGAGCGCCTGAAAAAGCTGCGCGCCGAAGTCGACCTGTTGACCCTCACCGCAACGCCCATTCCGCGCACCCTGCACATGAGCCTGCTGGGACTGCGCGACCTGTCGGTCATCGACACGCCGCCGGTGGACCGCCAGGTTATACGCACTTACGTCAGCCGCTTCGACGACGATCTGATCCGCCAGGCCATCCTCAATGAACTGCGCCGGGGCGGACAGGTCTTTTTCGTGCATAACAGGGTACAGAATATCGGCGCCATGGCCGAATTCATTCAGAGTCTGGTTCCCGAAGCAACCGTGGCCGTCGGCCATGGCCAGATGACCGAAAAAGCTCTGGAAGCGGTGATGATGGACTTCGTGGAAGGCAAAACCAACGTGCTGGTGTGCAGCACCATCATCGAAAACGGCCTCGATATCCCCCGCGCCAACACCATTATCGTCAATCGCGCCGACTGTTTCGGGCTGGCCCAGCTATACCAGCTGCGCGGTCGGGTCGGGCGCTCGCACCTGCGTGCCTACGCCTATCTGCTGATCCCCGGCGAGAGCACCCTGACCCACGAAGCACGTGAACGGCTGAGGGTCTTGACCGAGCTGACCGAACTCGGTGCCGGCTTCCGCATTGCCAGCCACGACCTGGAGCTGCGCGGCGCCGGCGACCTGCTCGGTCCCAAGCAGTCGGGACAGATCGCGGCCATCGGTTTCGAGATGTATGCCGAACTGCTGGAAGACACCATTGCGGAACTTAAAGGCCAACAACGGGAAGACCGTATCGACCCCGAGATCCGTCTTGGGCTTTCGGCTTTTCTGCCGGAAAAATACCTGCCCGACCCCAACCAGCGGCTGGTGTTTTACAAACAACTGGCTTCCGCCGAAGACGAAGAAACCCTTTACGACCTGGCCGACGAATTGCGTGACCGTTTCGGGGATCCCCCCGATCCGACCCTGCTGCTGATGGAGGTCATGAAACTGCGGGTACTGATGAAACGACTGCGCATCGCCACCGCCGACTACGATGGCCACAGCCTGACCTTCGGGTTCGCCCAGGACACGCCGGTGCAGCCGGACAAAATCATCGCATTGCTCGACATGGATCCTAAAAAGTACAGCTTTTCTCCTGACTTCCGCCTCGGCATACGTCTCGGCAGACAGCCCGGCGAAGCCGCGTTGGGCGAGGCTAAAAAAGCGTTGCAAGGCCTCATTTAGCTATGTTACGTTTACCCACCTGGCGGCGCCCGGCACCCTTCGGCCCGCCTTTTCAAGGAGTCAACCTGATGCCCCGCTGCGGGTTAGCCACCATCATTCTGCTTCTGCTCATGCTCCTGCCGGCCTGCAAGGATCAGGATCGGCTGCCGTCTCAGGTGCTGTTACGCATCGATGGACGAACCGTTTCCCTGGAGCAGTTTCAACACGATTTCGCGCAGATCCTGCCAAGGGACCGCGTCCTCCCCAAAGATGAAGAACAGGCGCTGCGTCGCTCCTATCTGGCACAGCGCATCGATCATGAGCTGTTGCTGGCCGAAGCAACCAGACGCAAGTTGAGCGTTACGCCGGCGGAACTGCAGCAGGCCATCGCCAGTCATCTGGACCGCTATCCGAGCGGCGACTTCGAACGCATGCTGGCCGACCAGGGCCTTGCCGTGGAAGATTGGCAGCGTCTTCTGCAGGAACAGCTGCTGGTGGAAAAAGTCCTCGCCCTCATGGTTCGGGACAAGGTCGATATTGCCGACGAAGAAATCAACGCCTATTTTGCCGCTCATCGCCAGAGCTTTGCTCGCCCAGAACAGGTCAAAGCCCGCCAGATCACCGTCCCGGATGAGGCTCAGGGACGCCAGGCACTGGAAATGCTGCGCCAGGGCACGCCTTTCGCTGAAGTTGCGCGCCGCTGTTCCATCTCCCCCGATGCCGATCAGGGTGGCGACATGGGTACGTTCGCCCGCGGCGAAATGCCGGAGGCCTTCGACAAGGCTGTATTCGGTCTGCCGGCCGGTCGTATCAGCGACTTGACCGAAAGCGATTACGGCTATCACATTTTTCTTGTCGAGCAGCATCTTCCGGCCCGGCCGCCCGACCTTGACACGGTGCGTGGCGAGATTGTCGCCCAATTGCGCAAGCAACAGGAAGAACAGCTTTACCAGGATTGGCTGCAGTCTCTGCGACAAGAAGCCGCCATCGAAATCGACTGGACCTTAATGTAAGCTCTTTTCTGTCCGGCACCTGCAGACAGAAACAACCCATGCGAGGAACGGCTCCCATGAAATACCTTATCCTGTCCATCGCCTTACTGATGCTGGCGACCAGCCCTCTCTCGGCTGAAACCATCAGCCGCATCGCCGCCATCGTCAACCAGGACATTATCACCACCGCCCAGCTCGACCGGGAAATCGACAAAATGCTGTCCGCCGAGGCGCAGGAAACCGGCATTACGCCCGTCCAACGCGAGGAACTGCGCCATAAGATGCTCGACAAACTCATCGAGGACACCCTGTTGAACCAGCGCATCGAAAAACTGGGGCTGCACGTTTCCGACGAAGCCGTCGAACAGGCGATCAACGATGTACAGGCGCAAAACAACATCACCCGCGAGCAACTCAAGCAGGCACTGGTGGCACAGGGCATCAACTTTGACGACTACCGGGAACGTTTACGTCAACAGCTGCTGAATTTTCAACTGATCGGCCGGGAGATCCAGAGTAAAGTCGAAGTCACCAACACCGAAATGCGCGACTATTATCGGAGCCACCTGGACGACTATCGCAACGATCCGTACCTGCGGCTGAGCCGTATCACCTTCCGGCTGCCACCCGGCAATACGCCCGCCGACATCGCCGCCATGCGCGCCAAGGCCGCAGACGCTCTGCAGCAGTTACGCCGAGGCAAGGACTTCCTCGAGGTTCTCATGCAGAACGCCGCCACCAGCGGCGTCGACGGCGGCGACATGGGCAAAATTACCGAAGGCAGCCTGTCCGAAAGCTTCAATCGCGCCATAAGCGGCCTGTCCGTCGGTCAGGTTTCGGAAATCATAGAAACGCCCGAAGGCTTCCACCTCCTGCGCCTGGACGAGCGTAATCCCGGCGACACCCAGACCTTCGAGACCGTCAAAGAACAAATCAGCCGTAAATTGATGGAAGACAAACGTGCGGCAGCCCTTACCGAATGGACTGAAAATCTGCGCAAGGAAGCCGATATCGAAAAACGTCTCTAAGCGCCGACAGCATCCTCGATTTCAAAACCCCGTCTATCCAGGCGGGGTTTTTTACATACCCCAAACCAACGCCTGTTGAGCGGCACCCTTTCGCGGCTCAAGACAGGCCGAGCCAGGCAAACCGGCGCCCCTCAGACAAGCCCGGCCATCAGCACCGGGGATGTTTTCGGTTGTCGGAACCACTCCTCGGGCGTTATACTTACGGGTCATTCGGAAAAAGCGGAGTATTGTCATGCACAAACCCCTGATCCTTACCATGGGCGACCCGACCGGGGTCGGCCCCGAAGTCATCCTCAAAGCCTGGCTCAGTGGCGCCCTCGACGGTGTCAAACGCCCCCTGCTGGTCGCCGGCGATACTGCGGTGCTGCAACGCGCGGCTCACCTGCTGCAAGCGGATTGCACTACCGGCGAAATCGCCGATGGCCTGGCTACACACATGCTGCAAGCCGGTAATCGCCGCCTTGCAGTGCGTTCCCTGTCGAACCTGCCGGCCCCACAACTGAGCTGGGGGCACCCTGACGCCCATTGCGGCAAAGCCATGCTGGACTACATAAACTGGGCCTGCGACCAGTGCCTGAAGGGTACGGCCGCTGCCATGGTTACCGGCCCCATCAACAAACAGGCCATCCTGGCCGCCGGCTGCGACGCGCCCGGACATACCGAACTGCTGGCCCGGCGCTGCCGAACCGACAAGGTCGTCATGATGCTTGGCGGGGCACACCTCAAAGTCTGTCTGGTCACCACCCATCTGCCATTAAAAGAGGTTCCCGACACCCTCACCACCGAGGACATCGTCGCCACCATACGCATTACCGACAGCGCTTTCCGTCGTTTTTTCGGCTGTCGGAATCCGCGTCTGGCGGTACTGGCCCTCAATCCCCACGCCGGTGAAGGCGGCCGTTTCGGCGATGAGGAAGAGCGTATCATCGCTCCCGCCATCGCCGCGGCTCGCCAATGCGGTATCAACGCCAGCGGTCCCCACAGTGCCGATGCCCTGTTTCATTTTGCCGCCCGGGGCGATTACGACGCCGTGGTCTGCATGTACCATGACCAGGGGCTGATTCCTCTGAAACTGTTGCACTTCGAGGACGGCGTCAACGTAACTCTGGGGCTGCCCATCATCCGCACCTCCGTCGATCACGGCACCGCCTACGATCTGGCCGGTACCGGCAAAGCGGACTGCAGCAGCCTCGTCGCCGCCGTGACCATGGCGGCGCAGATGGCTGAAAAGCAGTGACTCGTAATTAGTAATTAGTAATTGGTGACTAGTGACTGGTTTTAGGGTTTTCTTTCGCCAATCACTTGTCACTAATCACCAATCACCGATTTTCAAGGTTTAACACCATGGCCGATAAAATTGTCATCAAAGGCGCCAACGAGCACAACCTCAAGGGCATCGACGTTACCATTCCCCGCGATCAGCTGGTGGTGATTACCGGCGTATCCGGCTCCGGAAAAAGCACCCTGGCCTTCGACACGCTGTATGCCGAAGGCCAGCGCCGTTATGTGGAGAGCCTGTCGGCCTATGCCCGCCAATTTCTGGAGCAGATGTCCAAACCCGATGTGGAGAGTATCGAAGGGCTGTCGCCGGCCATCTCCATCGAGCAGAAAACCACCTCCAAAAACCCGCGTTCCACGGTTGGCACCGTCACCGAAATCTACGACTATCTGCGACTGCTGTTCGCCCGCGTCGGCCATATTCACTGTCACAAATGCGGCAAGGAGATTTCCTCCTGGACCGTACAACAGATGGTCGACCGCATCATGAACCTGCCGGAAAAGACCAAGCTGCTGCTGATGGCCCCCATCGTCCGCGGCCGCAAGGGCGAATACCGCAAGGAACTGCGTCAACTGCAGGCGGACGGTTTCGTGCGCATCCGCATCGACGGTGAAATGCGGGAACTGGCCGAGGATATCGCCCTGGAGAAAAACAAGAAGCATACTCTGGAGGTGGTGGTCGACCGTCTGGTGATCCGGCCGGGCATCGAAAGCCGCCTGGCCGATTCCCTGGAGACGGCCCTGCGCCTGGCCGAGGGCATTGTACGGGTGGAAGAAGTCGACGGCGAAAGCCACCTGTTTTCGGAACAGCACGCCTGCGCCGACTGCGGCATTTCTTACCCGGAGATTACGCCGCGCATGTTCTCCTTCAACAATCCTTACGGTGCCTGCCCAGCCTGTTCGGGGCTCGGCACGCGCATGTACTTCGACCCGGAAGAAGTCGTCCCCAATCCGGAGTTGTCCTTGCGCGAAGGCGCGGTGGTACCCTGGGAGACACGCACCGGCTATTACTATCACCAGTTGCTGGAGGCGCTGGCCGACCACTACGAGTTCGATATCCTCACCCCGTTCGCCAAGCTGCCGGAGCGCATCCGCCAGATTCTGCTGTACGGCTCGGGCAAGGAAAACGTACGGTTTTTTTACGACCAGGGCGACCGCCGTCATTACTACGAAAAGCCGTTCGAAGGCATCATCCCCAACCTGGAACGCCGCTACCACGAAACTGACTCGGACCGTGTGCGGGAGAACCTCGAGCGCTACATGAACGTGATGCCCTGTCCAACCTGCCAGGGAGCACGGCTGCGGCCGGAATCGCTGTTTATCCGGGTCGGCGGCAGCAATATTCAGGAGGTCTGCGCCCTGTCCATCCATGAGGCGGAAGGCTTCTTCGAGGCATTGCGCCTATCGGACAAGGAATTCGAAATCGGGCGCCGGATTCTCAAGGAAATCCGCGAGCGCCTGTCGTTTCTGACCTACGTGGGCCTCGACTATCTGAGTCTGGACCGGGCCTCGGGAACCCTGTCGGGCGGCGAAGGCCAGCGTATCCGCCTGGCCACCCAGGTCGGCTCGTCCCTGGTGGGGGTATTGTATATTCTCGACGAACCCTCCATCGGCTTGCATCAACGGGACAATCGGCGCTTGCTCGACACCCTCATGCGTCTGCGTGATCTGGGCAACACGGTACTGGTCGTGGAGCACGATGAGGAAACCATCCTCGAAGCGGATCATGTCATCGACATGGGGCCGGGCGCCGGCGTCCATGGCGGCGAGATCGTTTCACAGGGCACCCCCAAGCAGATCCTGGCCGACCCGGCATCCCTTACCGGCCGCTACCTGTCCGGCGAGATGAGTATTCCGCTGCCTCCGGAACGGCGCAGCAGCGACCGTTACCTGGAGATCGTCGGAGCGCAGGAAAACAACCTCAAAAACGTGCAGGTCACCATTCCCCTGGGGATCATGACCTGCGTCACCGGGGTCTCGGGATCGGGCAAATCGACCCTGATCATCGACACCCTGTTCAAAGCCCTTTCCCAGCGACTTTACCGTTCGCGGGATAAAGCCGGCAAAGTCGGCGAAATCCGCGGTCTGGAACACCTGGACAAGGTCATCGACATCGACCAGTCTCCCATCGGCCGTACGCCACGCTCCAATCCGGCGACCTACAGCGGCGTTTTTACCGATATCCGGGATCTGTTCACCCAGCTGCCGGAAGCCAAGCTGCGCGGCTATAAACCGGGACGCTTCTCCTTCAACGTCAAGGGCGGACGCTGCGAAGCCTGCCAGGGCGAAGGCATCCTCAAAATCGAGATGCACTTTCTGCCGGATGTCTACGTGCAGTGCGAAGTCTGCAAAGGGGCGCGCTACAACCGCGAAACCCTGGAAGTACGCTACAAAGGCAAGAATATCGCCGAAGTTCTGGATATGACCGTCAATCAGGGCCTGACCTTCATGGAAAACATCCCGCGCATCCGCAACAAGCTGGAAATGCTGCGCGATGTCGGGCTGGGCTATATCAAGCTGGGGCAAAGCGCCACCACCCTCTCGGGCGGTGAAGCGCAACGCGTCAAACTGGCCAAGGAACTGGGTAAACGCAGTACCGGGCGAACCATCTACATCCTCGATGAACCGACCACCGGGCTGCACTTCGCCGATATCCAGAAACTGCTCGACGTTCTGCACCGCCTGGTCGATGCCGGCAACACAGTGGTCATTATCGAGCACAATCTCGACGTCATCAAAACTGCCGATCATATCATCGATCTGGGACCGGAGGGCGGCAGCCGCGGTGGCGAAATCGTCGTCAGCGGCACCCCCGAGGATGTGGCCCGCTGCTCTCGCTCTTATACCGGTCGCTATCTGCGCCCTTATCTCGATCTTTAGCCGGAGGGCTTGCGCGCCATCGGCAGCTTAGCACCCGGTGCCGGAAGCACTCCGTAAGCAAGGACGAATCTTCATGACACGACCTTTTCTGCAAATCAAAAACCTCGATCCGGGATGGATGCTGATTCTGTACTACGGTTTTGCCATCCTCATCGGCGCCGCGCTGCTGACCCTGCCCTTTGCCGCGCAGGGCGCGCCGCTATCGTTTCTTGACGCCTTGTTCACGGCCACCTCGGCCCAGTGCGTCACCGGCCTGATCGTGGTCGATACCGGCACAAAACTGACCCTTTTCGGGCAGTTGGTGGTACTGCTGCTGATCCAGATCGGAGGCTTGGGGATTACCACCTTCTCCGTCTACCTGTTCTTCTATCTCGGCATGGGCGTCGGCATTCGCGATCGCTGGGTGATTCAGGAAACCCTGTTGCATACGCCGGTCGATTCGCTGCGCGATCTGGTGCGGAGTATTTTTCGCTACACCCTGGTTATCGAAGGCGTCGGTGCCGCCTTGCTCGCCACGGCCTTTGTGCCGCAGATGGGCTGGAGCAAAGGCCTTTACAGCGCCGTTTTTCACAGTATTTCGGCGTTCTGCAATGCCGGTTTCTCATTGAACGCCGACAGCATGATCGGTTATCGCGCCAACCCCTTGGTCAATATCACCCTCATGGCCCTGATCATCCTCGGCGGCATCGGTTTTCTGGTGATCAAGGAAATATTCGATCTCAGCAAGCAACACAACCGACGCCGCCGGCGGCGGTTGTCCCTGCACTCGCGACTGGTATTCATGACCACCGCCGTGCTGATTATCGGCGGCGCACTGCTCATCGGCGTGCTTGAAGCCCCCTCCGCCCTGGCTTCCATGAATACCGCCGAGAGCATCTGGGTGACCCTGTTCCAATCCATAACCGCCCGCACCGCCGGCTTCAACTCCATCGACCTCAACCTTTTCGAGGTGCCGACGCTGTTTCTGATGATGTTCCTGATGTTCGTCGGAGCGTCTCCGGGCTCATGCGGGGGCGGCATCAAAACCACCAGTCTGGCACTGTTCGTCGCCATTATGCACAGTCGCCTCAAAGGTAACCCGCACACCAACGTCTTTCGACGCACCCTGCCGGAAGCGGCCGTTACCAAGACCCTGACCCTGGTCATGACCGCCTTGTTGTTTGTGGCCTTTGCCGTCTTTTCCTTGCTGGCGGTCCAGATGCAGGGCATGCCGGCCATGGCCAGCCGCGGTGTGTTTCTGGAATACACGTTCGAAGCTGTTTCGGCATTTGCCACCGTCGGTCTATCCCTCGGCGCCACGGCCAAACTGGTACCGGCCGGCAAACTGATCGTCATCGTGCTGATGTTCATCGGCCGGGTCGGACTGCTTACCGTGGCCTTTACCATGATTCGCCGATCCCGGGAAGGCGCCGTACACTACGCCGAAGAAAACATCATGATCGGTTGACCAGCGCGTCAACCTTTAAACTGTTGGGGAGAATTTCGCCATGAAACGATTTTGCGTCATTGGTTTGGGAAATTTCGGCTTTCACGTCGCCAAAACCCTGTACGAAGAAGGGCATGAAGTGATCGCCATCGATCTGAATCAAGACAAGGTGCAACGCATTAAAAACTCATCGTCGTACGCCGTCTTCGGGGATGCCTCCAACAAGGAGTTTCTCAAGGGGCAGGGTATCTCTGAAATGGATGCGGTGATCCTCTCCACTGGGGAGCGATCCCACCTGTCAACCCTCATCACCCTGCATCTGAAGGAAATGAATGTTCCGCGAATCCTGGTCAAGGCTATCGACGAAGACCACGGCCGTATTCTGGAAAAGGTCGGAGCAACGGATATTATCTTCCCGGAAAAGGATATGGCGGTTAAAACCGCCAAGGGGCTGTGTTCGTCCAACATTCTCGAGTTCATCCCCATCGCCGAGGATTATTCCATCACCGAAGTAGCCCCCCCCAATCATTTCATCGGGAAAAACCTTATCGAACTCGACCTGCGCCGCAAATACCAGGTAACCGTTATCGGTATCCGCGACATGCTCACCGGCGACTTCAATACCTTGCCGTCACCGACCCACCTTATCAAGGACAGCGACCTGCTGGTGTTGATCGGTAAAGCCGAAGATGTGGAGAAAGCCTGTCAATCCAAGTAATGGATTCTTGCACACGCCCTTTTCCCCGGCTGAAACCTGCGGCCTGCAAACGCCGCTTGTCGGTTACGGAAGGACAACAGCAAGGTTGACAGACTCGAAAATATTGATAAGAATGGCAACATTATTGCCCGCTATTCAATTACCCCGCATACGATAGGAGACTAACAGCCATGTCCGATCTGAAAGGCACCAAAACCGAACAGGATCTTCTGGAAGCTTTTGCCGGAGAATCCCAGGCCAACCGTAAATATCTGGCTTTTGCCGAAAAAGCCGATAGCGAAGGACATCCCCAGGTAGCCAAACTGTTTCGTGCCGCCGCCGCAGCTGAAACCGTGCATGCCCATGCCCATCTGCGCGCCGTTGGCGGGATCGCATCGACCCTCGACAACCTTAAAGAGGCCGTTGGCGGCGAAACCCACGAATTCAAGGAAATGTATCCGCCCATGATCGAGGAGGCCAAGGCCAAAGGCTTCAAGGCCGCCGAACGCACTCTCAGCTATGCCAATGAGGTGGAGAAAGTCCATGCCGAGCTTTACGAAAAAGCTCTGGCCAACCTCGGCAATAACGAAAGCGTCGACTACTGGGTGTGCAAGGTCTGTGGCAACACCCTCGAAGCCGAACCGCAGGAGCCCTGCAGCGTCTGCAAAGCGGCCCCCATGGCTTTCTTCAAGGTCGACTGAGTTATTTGCATAAAGCGTGTTATCATCGGGTGATTCGCTTTAAGCGGATCACCCGATATTTGTTTGAGCTGAAGGTCTTTGGCCACTCCAGGGGGATTGTCTATGGAAAAATGTCCGGTATGCAAGGAAGAGAAAAAAGGCAAGTACTGGTGCAGCGCGTGTAAAACCGTTTTCGTCTGTCCGCTGCCGACCTGCGGAGCCACCATCAGTAAGCCCGGCACCAAGGAATGTCCCCGCTGCGGACTGCTGTTTGACGACTACGTGAAACAGCGAAAGATGTATCGGCAATGCCCCAAATGCGGAAAAAAACAGGGGCTTAACGAACACCAGTGCCGATACTGCAAGTTCTGGTTCAACTGCCCGTCCTGCGGCCACCGGGTCACCACCACCAGTTCCCTGACCTGTGCGCGCTGCGGTACCAGTCTGCACCGCTGACCAAAAGTCCTTGCCGCATCGTCGGCCCCGGCTGTCTGATGCCTCGCACTGCCGGCTGTTAAACGACAAAACCGGGCTGCAATTGATATGCAGCCCGGCAGTTATAGCGTATGAAACATGGGCCTATTCGCCGAAAGGCCACCACCAGCGTTTTTTCCCCTGGCTGGACTCACCGGAGGCTTTGCCGGCGGGACCTTTTTCCCCTTTGCCGTTCCCCTTGGAGTAACCGTCGCTGCGATCGCGGTCCCGGTCACGCTCCCGATCGCCGGACATATCTCCTGCGTTGCCTTTGGCTTTTTCCTTGGCTTTCATTTTTTGCTTCGAGTCGGCCCCGTCATGCATCCGCTCACGGTCGCGATCCCGGTCATATTTGTCGGCCTTGTCTTTCATTTTGTCCCGGGTCATCTGCTTGTCGTGAGATGACGCATGTTCACCGCTGCGGGCATGCTCTTTAGCCTGTTCGGCACGGCGCTCTTCGGCGCGCTCAAGGCCACGCGTCGCATCCGGTTCCGCCTGTCGATTGGAAGAAGACTTGTCCCACTCGTGATTACCGCCTTGCCCGCCACCGTTGCCGCCACCGCGACCGGCCCACACCGGTGCCGCCATCACGGCCATCAAAATGGCCAATAAAACCACTTGTCCAAGGGATTTCAGCATAATCGGCCTCCTTTGCCTGCCTGAAATTATAAATTCACCATAATTTTAAGGGCATTCGGCCCAATGCGCAACCACGGAATTTTAACTGTCGACACCGACCATCTCTGCTATAATCGCCACCGTTCGCCCGTACGGTGCCCCATCAACACGGAAAAGAGCTGCCCATGACCAAGGATTCTTTGTTTTCCCGTCCACAAAAACCGGTTCCGCCCTTTGAATTCAACGCATCGGTGGTGGAAGTGTTCGACGATATGCTTAACCGCTCCGTACCCTGCTACCGGGAGCTGATACACAGGCAGGCCCAACTGGCTGCGCACTTTTATCAGCCGAAAACGCGCATCTACGATCTTGGCTGCTCCACCGGCAATCTGGATTTGGCCATTTGCTCAGCCATGGATGCGGCGCGTCCCTTCGAACTGGTCGGGGTGGACAATTCGGAACCGATGCTCAAGGTCTGCCGTGAACGTATGCGGGAAACACCGCCGGAGGCGAACATCTCCTTTGCCTGCAGCGATATCCGCAATCTGGAAATGAGCAACGCTTCGGTGATCATCCTTAATCTGACCCTGCAGTTCATTCCACCGGCAGATCGCCAGAATATACTGAACCGTATTTTCCAGGCGCTGGTTCCCGGCGGCATCCTGCTGCTGACGGAAAAAACCGTTCATGCCCATGCCGGGCTCAGCGAGCTGCAGCAGGATTTTTACTACCGCTTCAAAGCCGAAAACGGCTACTCCCAGATGGAAATCAGCCAGAAGCGCGAAGCGCTGGAAAATGTCCTGATCCCCGAAACCATGGAAAGCCATCGGAAAAGGCTGGATCAGGCCGGTTTCAAAGCCGTCGACACCTGGCTCAAATGGTTTAATTTCGCATCCTTTATCGCCCTGAAAGAAAAATCATGATCGAACTTTTGAGCGCTGCCGGCCAGGCCATCGGCAACGGCCCCTGGCAAACGGCCCTGAACACCCTGCTGAACGAAAAAAGCCGGCAGCTGACCGACGTGGACGGTAACGCGCGCAGACTGACCGCGCTCATGAATCAATTGCCCGATCTCCTGCCATCCCATCGCAACCTTGCGTCGGGGAGGATCGAAATCGGCACCCCGGAAGATCTTACCGAAACGCAACATCAGGCGTTGTACGATACGCTGATGGCTTTCCGCCCCTGGCGGAAAGGGCCGTTCAACATTTTCGGCATTCCGGTCGATACCGAATGGCGCTCGGATTTGAAATGGGCACGCATCGCCCCCCACCTGGCGCCCCTGCAGGGCAGGCGCATCCTTGACGTCGGCAGCAGTTGCGGCTACTACCTGATGCGCATGGCCGAGGCAAATCCGCAGTTGGCCCTTGGTCTCGAGCCTTACCCGCCGCTGTTCTGCCAGTATGTGCTGCTGCAGCGCTGGCTGAAGCTGCCCCAGGTGCATTGCCTGCCGCTGAAACTTGAAGAGCTTCCGCCCATGGACGGCTATTTCGATACGATTTTCCACATGGGGGTTCTCTATCATCAGCGCTCGCCCCACGAGGCGCTCAAGCAACTGGCTTCGTTACTGCGTCCCGGCGGGGAACTGGTCCTTGAAACGTTGGTGCTCGATGGCGATCAGGACCTCGCGTTATGCCCCCGCGACCGTTATGCCAAAATGCGCAACGTCTTCTTTTTACCGACGGTACCCTGTCTGGAAGCCTGGTTGAACAAAGCCGGTTTCGAGGATATCCGCTGCGTGGATCGCAGCTGGACCACGATCGAGGAACAACACCCTACACCCTGGATCAATACCGAATCGCTACCCGATTTTCTCGATCCCAGCGATCCGACGCGAACCATAGAGGGTTATCAGGCTCCCCTGCGCGCTGCAGTCATTGCCCGGCGGCGTTAAGTCGCATGGCCATACCGCCGCTTGACATGGGTCCGACAACGACCTACCCTCGATATGCTACTGACTTTTTTACAGGAGGACAGCATGCCCGTCATCACCCTTACCATCTCCCCCCGCAGCCCTGAAGTCAAAGAGCAGCTCATCGCCAAATTAACCGAAACCGCCGCCGATGTTACCGGCATTGCGGCCGAAAAATTCATCGTCGTCATCGATGAAAATCCCGTGGACAACATCGGTGTCGGCGGCGTGCCCCTGCACAAGCTGATCCCGTGAATCCTTAACGGCGAGTTTACCGCAGAGATCGCCGAGTACGCGGAGTTGGTTCTTTAACTCTTCTGTGGCTTGTTGTAAAAGAGGCTTAATCGTCCGGAAAGCCCATACAAACCGTCATGAATTTACCGATGTTTCTCTGCGATCTCTGCGCCCTCTGCGGTAAATCCCGACTTTTGAATTTAACATAGTAAAACCCAGAAACGAGGTACCCATGAAAAAATCTCTCGGAGCCAATACCCTGGCGCAACCGACCCCCGTGTGGCTGGTCGGCACCTATGATGAAGCCGGTCAGCCCAACCTGGCCACCATCGCCTGGGGCGGTGTCTGCTGCTCCAAGCCGCCGTGTGTTTCCATCGCTCTGCGTCCGGCCACCCATAGCCACGACAGCATCCTGGATCGCAAGGCCTTCACCGTGAACGTCGCCACCGAGGCCTTCGCCCGGCAGGCCGATTTCTGCGGGATGGCTTCCGGCCGCGATACCGACAAATTCGCCGCCACCGGTCTGACCCCCGTCAAAAGCGAACTGGTCGACGCACCCTATGCCGACGAATTGCCGCTGATCCTCGAATGCAAACTGCAACAATCGGTTAAAGTGGGAGGACACACCCTGTTTATCGGTGAAATCGCCGATGTCAAAGCTGATGAGGCGGTCCTCTCCCCCGAGGGCTACCCCCACATCGAAAAGGTACAGCCGCTGATCTTCACGCCGGTGCTGCGTAACTACCACGGCGTCGGCAAGTACCTGGGACAGGCATTCAGTATCGGCAAGGAATTGTCGTAAAAGTTACCGCAGAGTACGCAGAGCACGCGGAGAAGTTTTTAAAAACATGACATTCTCTGCGAACTCTGCGTGCTCTGCGGTAATATGAAAGGCCCTACCCTACTCCACCCGTTCCAGCCACTGTTTGAGCGCCTCGATGACCACCGTGGCCTGCTTCACGCTTAAACGTCGCAGATCGCCGACGCCGGTCATGCGCTTGGTGAATCGGCCCAGAGCCGCCCAGCTCGGATTATGAACCTTCCCCGCCCGGTGCAGCTGCAACCACAGTTCCCGCGCTTTCCATACCATGGGCGGCAAAGGCCGTTCCGCGACCCGCGGCAGACGCGGCCGCCAGCCGAGTTCCGCCAATCGATCGAGGAGTAAGCGCAATTCGCCATCGGTCAGATCGGCCGCCGATTGCTTACCTGGCACGGCTGAACTCACCAGATCGCGATACTCCTCATCGCTTAAGCCGAGTTCCTTTTTGGCGATATGAATCTTGGCCAGGGCACGGCGTCGATATTCCCGATCGCTGGAAACATCCGGCATGGCGTTATTCCTCCCCATCTTCTAAAAACATATCGTTTTTTTTACCGTTAAAGGGATATCCTTTAATCAGCGATGATTGACGGCTTATTTTTCACCACGAAGCACACCGAGATCACGAAGAGAACCAACGCCCTCCCGACAACGGTCCGATCAGATCGTATTAAAAACTCCGGATTGATCCTTGCGGATTTACCATCGCTTAATCCCATGATCTATTTCGGTCTTAACATCCGGATCTTACCTTCGTGTACTTCGTGACCTGGTTTATTCCAGTCAAGTTTTTATCGCACCTTGCCCGACACTGGTGATTCGAGGGTCTCGACAGAGCCCAAACCTTGCTTTATCTGGGCTAAGGTGCAAGCGGGGTGCTAGATTGCTTTGCGTGAAGGTCGACGAAGTCGCCTTAATAACACGAAATGGTAGTCACCCCGCTTACACGCTGGAGTTTTTATGCCGCCTGCGCTAGTTGCGTCTGCTGATGGCTATATTCCCTCTGAGTACGCACCAGGGCCAGCATGATACCAAGCAGCTTGCGGGCGATGGCAATCAGGGCCTTGATACGGGGCATGCCCTTTTGAAGATGCCCCTGGTAAGGCTCATGCATGATGCCGCCCTTGCGAACTGTGTTGAGGGCCGCGAAAAAGAGCAGTTTACGCAGTAGCGGCCGGCCTCGCTTAGAGATGCGCCGCTGTCCTCGGTGCTTGCCGGAGCTGATTTCGAAAAGGTCCAATCCGGCATACTTGAGTAACTCTTTCTGAGTTTCGAAATGCGTAAAGTCAGCAACTTCGCCAATCAGTCCTGCCACGGTGATCGGGCCGATGCCTTTCATGGACAGAAGCAGGCGGCTATAAGGAATCTCTTCAAGATGCCGAGCCATCTCGGCTTCCAGTTGCTTCACGAAGCGCTCACAGACCTCGATCGCTTCGAGCATTGCCTGAATCTCCAGACCAAGGCCGAGGCGTCCCTCGCGAATGCCGACAGAACTTCTGGCGGCCTCGAAAAGCGCCTGGGCTTTCGCCAGTTTCAGCTTGCCGCAGCTGATACGTTTCAGAACTTGGGCCAAGGACTCTAGGCCCAGGGCCATAACGTCTTCAGGTCCCGGGTGATGCCGCAGAAGGTATTGGGCGCTTTTGCTCTTGATGTCCTTCATGACCTGGAGGAATTCGGGGAAACTGATAAACACCAGGTCGTGAAGCTGATTGAACAGTGCGGTACGCCGCTTGACCGCTCTCTCCCGAGCCTGGGTGAGCCGTCGTAGTTCCGCTGCCGCTCCCTGTGGAATTATCACGGTCAGTCCATGGCCCAGCTCAATAATGTCGGCGATCACCTTCGGATCCTTCTGGTCCGTCTTGTTCGGCGAATTGCCGCAAAGTTCCTTCACCCTCTTGGTATGCATCGGATTGACCTGCACCAGGTGCACCGGCTTGTTTTTGAGAAAATGCATCAGTGGTTCGGCATATGCTCCGGTGGATTCGAAGCCGAGAATAATTTGCTCCAGACCGTAAGCCCTCTGCGTTCGAATCAGGATGTTCCAGAAGCGGGAAAAACCTTTAAGATTGTTGGAAAAATCAAACGGTTTCACTTCGCTTCGATCAGGACAGCGGGCGTATCCGGAAAGAACGTTCTTTCCAATGTCGACCGTAGCCAAAAGGGTGTTACTGTTGACGGATTTAAGCTTTTTTGTTTGAATCTTCTTCATGGCTATACCCCTTTGTCTCTTGGATTAACCAACTTGCCGGGAGGTTGTCCAAGAAAGGGTATAGCCTTTTTATTTCAATATCCACAGGGCTTACCGCTTTCTGCAATATAGCAAGCTTCGTGGTAAAAGGCCTTTTTTTCATTCGATAATTCAGTAAACTTGCCATCCGGCTCACCTTGGATAAACTCAAAAAACAGCCAAGGGAGAGACCTATGTGGGAATTCAACGTACTTGTCACCATGGCCCAGGATGGCCGCTACCGCCAGATGTTGGAGGAACTCGCCCCTCACGGCGAATTTCACAAAACAGAATTTCACGGCGTGGCTTTGGGGCGGGTCGCCAGCATCCTGCAATTTTTGGAAACGGTCCGAAGTCAGCGTGAAGAGCGGATCATCGCCTTTCAGGATATAAGCCGCGTGGTGCCTCTGGACAAGGTCTTCACCTTCGATCTGGACGATTTTCTCGCCAAAGCCTGTCAGGCCATCCGCCCTTACCTGCCGCAGATGAGCGAACACCGCTTCCATGTGCGCCTCGAACGACGGGGCCTCAAGGGGGAAATCGTCTCGCCCGACATCGAGCAGGCACTGGACAACTTCATCCTCGATGAGCTGGCCGACCTGGGGCATTCCGGCCATGTCGATTTTGACAAGCCCGATGCGGTATTGGCCATCGAAACCGTCGGCACCCGCTGCGGCATCGGCTTCATCACCCGCGAACTAAACGATCGTTATCCCTTTGTGCATGTCGATTGACTTCCGCCGCCATGATCGTCTTTTTGTGGTATAGTTTACATACCTCAAACGCAAAAGAGGTTTTGCGCATCCAAAGGAGGAAGACATATGACTGTCTCTGATCCGCCGGGTCACTCAGGAGTAGCCTCATTAAATTGAAAATGGCACAACCCCGGATTGCAGAAGTCGGGTAATCCGATAATGTTTCCCACGACGGGAATTCGCTTAGATAATCATATGATCGCAAAACGCCCCGAGAATTTTCGGGGCGTTTTGATGTTATGGGGGTTATCTCACCATCAGTGATGCCGGTCCTATATCCTGAACCTGAAGAGTCCACCGGGGTAGCCGGCGGACTCTTTCCATGCAGTGGATTTCATAAAAGATACGACAATCTCAAACATCCGCGTCCCATACCGGTGACTGGCTCGGGCAAAGCCTTAGTAGCGCCAGTTGAGAAGAATCATAGCTGGTGCAACTTCGTTGGGAAAATTTCGGAACCATGTTTCCGTTTCATTCATGAGGTTGATCAATCCAACCTGAAGACCTTTGTCACAAGTATCTGCAAAATTTATAAGCCCGAGTTGAAAGCCATGCAGATTACCTGCATAGTTGAAGAGCGACCATTGAAACCCGGCAAACCTTCCGGAGGAGTAATTGGCCAGCCAGGCCAATTGGGCACCTTTGTAGTTCTCCGCGTAATTGGCCAGCAAACCAAGGGACAAGCCTGAACTTTGGCCCGTTGAACCGTTGACGATGCCGAGCGCTATGGCATCTTGTGGATTTTCACTCCAAACACCGACGGTCACACCGCTGATGCGGGTAGCTCTGGAATGAATGGCCAGATCCGGGGTCAAACTCAACTGGAAGCCTGTCGATTCAGCCCATGCGCCCGTGGCGAAAAAACACCCCATCACGATAAATACCCATTTTTTCATCGCTCATCCCCTTCTTTATCGGTTGGAAATCAACTGCCCCGAGTTGTCGTGCGAAACCTGCGGTGCACAACTTGTGGTTGAAAACCCTATAAAATCTCCTTTGGCCATGACACAACAGAGCATAACTGTTTTTAAGCATACCTGACTTTCCCCCATGATTCAGACCGCCGGCTGAATTTCCATGCGGGATCGTGCAATATCTTCCCAATTCGGCCATCGCCCTCGTCCGGACTGGACAGCAAGCCATAAAGTAAGGCATATTAATCAACAACCCCTGTCCGGCCGGACTGGCTCGGCCATCCTCCAGGCGGCACAATCGCTGAAAACTTGCCACCTTCGACGGCACTGCCAACCTGCCCGGACAAGGACTCCGGACTTTCCGCAGCAAACCGACCGATTCATGGAATGTTGACCTTCAGGATCTGATCATATCCCCGGATGGGCGCTTCCCATGGGGGACAAAGGCGGAACCATGCCGCCTTGACCAGAATCGATGGCGAGGCATGAAATACATGAAAAACGCTATAAAATCCGACAGGACCCCTTCGGAAACCAACTATGCACCTTTTAAAATTACCGGAATCACCCAGTGCAAAAACGAGTGGGGACTGGTCGCTCTGTCCATAGGCTACGCTCTGGTCAATCATGTGGACGAGGTTTACGTCCTCAACGACAGCAGTACCGACGAAACCCACGCCGGTCTGGCATATCTTCAAGACATCTGGCCCGGACGAATCCATATTTACAACCAGACGGAAGGTCAGTTTATCGAGGAGGGCCAAATCAATGCGCTCGTTGGCCTGGCTCAACAGTCCGAACCGGACTGGATCTATTTCTTCGATGCCGACGAATTTCTGATCTCGCGAAATGGCAGTTCCCTGAAGGACTGTCTGGGCAGCCTCCCTGCAAACTGCCATGCTCTGCGCTACGCGTTGAAAAATTTCATTTTACCTCGCAACTTCAACGAACAATCCCTGTCCGATTATTTGAGCATCGAGTATGAAGCCATGGTGGATCCCAGCGTTCCAAAGGAGTCTCTCCGGAAGTACGAGGAAATCTACAAGGGCAACCTCAATTTCTTCCATATGCCCTTTCCTTCCAAAGTCATTTTCCGCAATCAGGGATGGATGCATCTTGCAGCGGGAAGCCATGACGTGGCTTACAACAAAGATGTGGAAACCCTGCGCACCGATCAATTCTACGCTGCCCACCTCTCATGGATCTCCCTGGAACGGCTCCGCCGCAAAGCCGACCTGGGTAAAACGCATATCGTCAACGGTTACTCGAAAAAGCACGGATGGCAGAACCAGCTTATTTACCGGATAGCCGAAGAAGACCGGCTTGAAGAGCTATGGGAGCGGCACTCTCTCCCCGAGCCCGGTGAGCCTCGGGGCTGTGCTCCCACCAATGTGAAGCGCAATCGAGACTTCCAGTCGGCGATCAAGACCACGGTCCAGATCCTGGTTCGGTCGGGATTCAACCCGCAAAACCTCTGCCAGTTCAAAACCGAACCCATCCCGGCGGCCCCTGCGCCCCCCACCGATTTTCGCTTCCAGACCCTCGTCGCCCTTATGGACAGACAAAAAGCCGCTGTACGAAGCCGCCCCAGCCGCCGAAAAAAAACCAATCCCACAATGCGCTTTTTTCGTCGTCTGCGTAAAAGCATCGCCAAACGCCTCCCCCCATACGTTCCCGGTTCGCTCAAGAAGGCAAAGAGTTAAGCAGCCTTTCCCCTGACAAACAAGCCGACCATTGCGATTTGGCGGCACCCGTTAAAACCCTTTACATCCACCTTCTCGAGGAGTAATGTTGACTTGATTTTATGTTTACACCTTAATAAATGTAACTAAAATGTCACAAATGACTCAAGGAGGTTAGAAATGTTACGCTTGCGCACTATTTTTGGGGCTTTGGTTGTAGCCGTCCTGATGAGCGGGCCGGTATATGCTGGAAATATGATGGGGGCCGAAGCATTGTCTGATTATTCCGGCCCGTACATCGGTGGCTTTGTGGGCCACTCATGGGCCGACTTGGAATATAGTGACTCGTGGAATCCCGGGTATGATCTTAATGCGGATATTGAGGGATTTGTCGGTGGACTTTACTTCGGCCATAACTATATGATCGATAACATTATGTTAGGCTTTGAAGCTGATGCCGGCATTGGTGACCTGGGTGAAGGTGCCGACAAAAATAACTCCTACAATGATTGGTCGGCCTTTGACATTGACTGGGATGCGCATCTTCGAGCACGCGCAGGCTTTGTCTACAACACCACGCTGTTCTATGTTGCCGGTGGTCTGGCCGTTGCGAAGGTTGCCGTTGATGATACGGATTCAGGGTATGGCGGAGACAATGCTACACATTTCGGCTGGACGATTGGCGCTGGCATTGAGCAAAAAATCACCGAGCACCTGACTGCACGGATTGAATATCTTTATGACGACTACGGTAGCGAGAGTTACTCGATTGAAGATTCGTGGTGGGGGGATACATACTCGGCAGATATCGATTTGGAGATTCATACCGCCCGCCTTGGTCTGGCTTATTCATTTTAAACGAATTCTAAAGATGAGATGGCCTGCCCTTCCCGGGTGGGCCATTTTTATATACCCCACCTTCAGAATGCCACAAAGACCTTCCTCTTCCCCAGATTGGGCCTTTTCTCTTTGTTGATGCGATAGAAGGGTCTCCTTATAACCGGAGATTCATGTTTCGCCTGTATATCCTACGGGTTGAAGCCACCATCAAGATTTGGCAGCCAGAGTTTCGCGCGCCATCCCGAGAAAAGAATGCATGGCCGACGAAGGCTGCACATCGCGACGGCGAATCAGTTGAATCGGCAGGCGATCGAAGGGCGGCGCTACGGCATGAATATGCACCAGAGAGCGGAAAGGTTCGCGCGTTACGAAACTGCGGGGCAGCATGGTGATCCCCATGCCGGCGCCGACGCAACCGAGGATGGCATCGAGGGCTCCCATTTCCACCACCCGGGAAGGCGTACGCCTCGTGTGTTTAAGCCATTCTTCGAGCTTGCGGCGACAGGAACAGCCTCTGCGATAGACCAGTACCGACAATACCGACTCCTCATCCACGACAGGTTCGGTACTACTGGTCACCATGACCAGCTCTTCGCACAGCACTTCTTCTGCTACAATGTCAGGATGCTCTACGCGGCCACCGACAAAAGCGCCCTCCAACGAGTAATCGAGCACCCGCTGGACCATTTCGCCGCTGGCGCCGGTGCTCAATTGCAGATCGACGTCCGGATATTCCCGGTGATAACCCGCCAGTAACGCCGGAAGGTGCACCACGGCCGCCGTATCCATGGCACCGAGGCGCAAAGGCCCACACGGCGCGCTGGAAGGGTCGAGGGCCGCCCGCGCTTCATGCAGCAGATGTGTGACGGAGCGTGCGTAGGGCAACAGAAGATGACCGGCGGCAGAGAGCCCCATCCCCTTGCGCGTGCGGTGAAACAGCTCTGCCCCCAAATCCGCTTCAAGTTTACGAATACGCGTGGTGACATTCGACTGCACGCAGTGCAAACGCTCGGCGGCCCTGGAGACACTCCCCTCCTCGGCAACCGCCAAAAAAATTTTCAACGCGTTGGAATCCATATCATCCATCTTAAAAAGTGAAGGTTGACACCAATTATAATCATTTGACGTGATTCGGGGAACCCCTTATATTGGTAACGGATGCTTTATGACCTTTTTTGCTTTGCTTGTGTGAGGAGACACCGCCATGGATCCAGCACCTAATACCGAGATTCGCATGTTCGGATTTTTACATTCGGCCCGCAAAGCCAAGGGGCTTCCGCCCAACGCCCAAATGTATATTCCGCCGGAAGGACGTATCGCTCAGGATATCGCCGAAGAGTTGGAATTGCCTATGGACAAAATCGAGGGTGTCTTCGTCAATCACCTCGTTTACTCTCTGGACTACGTGATCCATGCCGGCGACAAGGTCGCCTTTATTTCCAGGGGAGTCCCCGGCCCTCATCGTTTCAGCCTCGGTATCCACAGTGCCGGAAAGGCAGCTGCCAAAGATTAACTCCTCGCCTCTACATTCCGGAGCAACGACCATGAGCAAACTTTTTTCTCCGGCGGTGATCGGTGGCATGGCCCTGCGCAACCGCACCGTTCGTTCTGCCACCTGGGAAGGCATGGCTGCCGATGATGGCGCCGCCACCCCTGAACTTATCGACCTGATGGCCAGTCTGGCCCGCAACGACGTGGGTCTCGTCATCACCGGTCACGCCTTCGTGAGTTCCGAAGGACAGGCCGGCCCCTGGCAACTCGGTGTTCACGATGACAGCATGCTGGAAGGTCTGACCGCCATGGCCGGTGCGGTGCATGCCCAGGGGGGACGCATCGCCCTGCAGATCGCCCATGCCGGCTGCTACGGCGCGCATGAACTCAGCGGACAGGAGGCCATGGGACCATCGGCCATGGACGGCAGTAAGGCGCCGGTATGCCACGCCATGACCGCGGCGGATATCCGCCGGGTCGTCGAAGCCTTTGCCGCCGCTGCCCTCAGGGCCAAGAAGGCCGGGTTCGACGCGGTACAGATCCATGCCGCCCACGGCTACCTGCTCAGCGAGTTCCTGTCGCCCTATTTCAACCAACGCACGGATGAATACGGCGGGCCGGTGGAAAATCGCGCCAAGCTGGTGCTCGAAGTCCTGCAGGCGGTACGAAAGGCTGTCGGACCGGACTATCCGGTACTGATCAAACTCAATTCGGAGGATTTTGTCGAAGGCGGGGTCACCGTCGAAGACATGTTGAAGGTAGCCGAACGGCTGCAGCAGGCCGGGATCGATGCGGTGGAAATGAGCGGCGGCACCATCTACGCCTCGGGCGATATGAGCTCGCTGCGCCCCGGTCGACTCGACACCCCCGACACGGAGGTTTTCTACCGCAAGGCCGCCGAGCTGTTCAAACAACGCCTGACCGTACCCTTGATCCTGGTGGGCGGCATCCTGTCTTACGAAGTCGCCGAGACGCTGCTGACCGAAGGCACCGCCGATTTCATCGCTCTGTGCCGCAGCCTGATCCGCGAACCGGATCTGATCCGCCGCTGGCACCGGGGCGACCGCAGCAAGGCCCGCTGCCTGCTGTGCAACGGCTGCCTGGGGCCGATCATGCAGGGCCGGGGTCCGCTCTGCATACTGGACAACAGGGGATCTGACACTGGGGGGAAAGACTCGGGGGCATGATTCCGATTGCCTCCGACCGAACCATAAGCCACCACAGACAGCCATATTGACTGCCTGCGGTGGCTTTTTTTTTCAACGAATCCAACTGGCGGCAACGCCAGGGCAATGTTTTTTCCTAACCTGACAGATCGAATCAACAAGCGATCAGCTCCGCCACAGGCTCACCGGCTGTATCTGCCAGATCCGGAGCCGGGCAGCACCCCATCCCACGTCCGGGACACAAACACAGAGTCGGGTCACAACCGCCGTCCAGACGTTGCGCCATGCGACTGCGACAGGCCTTGTGGCAGTTGGCCAACCCCAGGCTACGGGACGGTTCGCCGTATATACGCCATGGCCCGTTGCTGCTGAAAGGAATGGCCGCCCAGCCCATGAAACCGGCGACATCCTTGAGCGGGTAGCCCAGAAACAGGCCGATCTCATGGGGAAAATCCTCATGTTTCACCCGCTGCCGCAACTCATCCAGCGCCTGTTCCGTCTTATCGAAGGCCGGGTATCCCGCCTTGTGCAAAAAATTGCGTACGTTCGGCCGGCGCAGAAGTTCATCCAGCAGCAACGGGCTGTAAAGAAGCACCAGGCGCCGACGTCCGCAATCGCTCAACACCTTGGCTTTAAAACCGCTGACCCCCAGCAAATCTTCGGCATGGGTTTCCCATAATCGATAGAGATTCCGCCCGCAGGTATGCTCGCGATCATGCATGGTCATCAGATTGGCCGGCTTGACTCCTTCCAGGACCTCCGCCGAATGCAACGCCAAAAAGGCTGCCATGCAGGAACGATCATCCCTGACCTTTTTACCCACCCTTCGCCAGAAAACTTCTCTGGGTTTCATCTGATCGGATTTTAATGGCATAATGGCGGCCCCTCCTTTGTGTTTAATTTTGACTTTCGTTTTCAATATCAGATTGGAGCAATTCTGTCAACAATACTTTTGCCTTACCCCAACCCTTTTGCTAGGCAGACCGCCAAATATGGGCTTTTTTGCCTTCCGAACTCTGGTCTTTGCTGCAGGCGGTTGACGAACGGCGCCGGGATGTTAACTCTTTAGAGGCAGGTATAATTGCGTCACGACGATCTGGGGAAGGAGTTTTTTATGCAGGTTGGAGAAGTATGTAACCGCGATGTTGTCATTATCGATCGCAATGATCCCATTTCCAATGCCGCCAAGCTGATGCGTCATCATCATGTGGGTAATGTGGTGGTGGTAGAAGAACGCGGCGACGAGCGGTTCCCCGTCGGCATGCTCACCGACCGGGACCTGGTAGTGGAGGTTCTGGCCAACGAGGTGGCCCCGGAATCCATGCTGGTGGCAGATGTCATGAGCTTCGACCTGATCAGCGTCAAGGAGGAGGAGAGCATGCTGGACGCTATCAAGCGCATGCGCGATAAAGGGATACGACGCATGCCTGTCATCACCGCTGCGGGCGCTCTGGCGGGTATCATCACCATGGACGATCTGCTCGATCTGATCGCCGAGCAACTGGCCGACCTCGTGGTGCTGGTGGGGCGGGAGCAGCGGCGCGAATCGGATCGCCAACCCTGAGAAGCCTGCAAGGCCAGGATTTCAACCACGAGGCCTCGATCGTTTGCCCCGGATGGCATCCCGCAGCCAGGCCTGCGGAGTGTTGCGCGCCACCAGCCGTCGAATCGCAGGCAATTGCGCTTCGACCGCCGTCAAACCTTCAGCCACCGCCTCTTCAAATTGCGAAAAATCAGCCCAGTGGCTGCCGTTATTCTGTGGCCGAACCACCAGATCGGCCTTGCGGCAGCGTTCCGTGCTCAGCGCCCAGCGTGCTATGCTGTCGGCCCGGCCGATGATCTCCAGAGCGCTGTCCAGTTCGCCGCAAGGCTCAAGTCTACTTGCGACATCCACCGCCACCACTTTATCCGCTCCCAACCGATAGGCCGGCAGCACCGGCACGCTGTCGATCCACCCGCCATCCACGAGAATGCGGCCTTCGTCCTGCACCGGCGGCAACAGACCGGGTATGGCGCAACTCGCCGACACCGCCCGACGCAGACTGCCGCTTTTAAAAACAACCTCCTGCCCGGAAATCAGATCCAGGGCCGTGGTGCAAAATGGGATGCGGGTATCCTCAAAGGCAAGGTCGTCGATCATGAGCGCGAAGTTCTGCGTCGACGTCGACTTGCCGTAATAGGAACGCCGCGTCACCACCAGGGTGTAGAACAAACCTTTCCAGGCCAGCTGCAGCAATCGATCGAACATGCCGGCATCGGCATCATCATGATCCATCAACTGATTGAAGCGGGTTTCCTTGAACTCATCGCTATTTAAATACGCATGAAATCGTTCCTTCAGGGCCGCGACCGAAGGATCCAGCGCATAGATGGCACCGATAATGGCTCCCATGCTGCTGCCGGCAATCATATCGACGGGTAGCCCGTGTTTTTCGAAAGCTTCCAGCACCCCGATATGAGCCAAACCCCGGGCGGCGCCGCCACCAAGGGCCAAAGCCACTTTTGGTCGCCTGAACATAACTCCTCCTCTGCCTGAAGGTGCCCAGAGACAGGCCGCCACAGGTGTGTTCAATTACCGAAGACAAAAAAACCTACCCATTTTTATGTGGATGGGCTAATCTTTTCCGAACATGAGCCCTACCTCCCTCTAACAAGGATACCACCATGCCCGCGATAAAGGACTGGCCGGAAGACGAACGGCCGCGCGAAAAATTACTGCACCGGGGCGCAGAAGCCCTCAGTGATGCGGAGCTGTTGGCCCTGATACTGCGCTCGGGCGATGCCGCCAGTGGCCATAGCGCCCTGGATCAGGGCCGCCTGCTGATACAGCAATTCGATACTCTTCGCCAAATGGCCACCGCAACCACCAGCGAGCTGCAAGCCATCAAGGGCATCGGCCCGGCCAAAGCCGCCGAACTGCAGGCGGTTTTCGAGCTTGCCCGCCGTTTCGGTCGCAACCCCTTGCGCCCGGGCGACCGCTACACCAGCCCGCAGGCAGTCTTCGCTCACTTTCACGAGCGTTTGCGCGATCATAAACGGGAACGCTTCATCGCCTTGCTGCTGGACAGCAAAAACCGCCTGCTGCGGGAAGTCGGCATCTCGGAGGGCAGTTTGACCGCCAGTATCGTCCATCCCCGTGACGTGTTCGCACCGGTGGTTCGCGAATCGGCCGCGGCGGTACTGTTCGTACACAACCACCCCTCCGGAGATCCGTCGCCGAGTCGCGAGGATCTCGATATCACCCAGCGGCTTAGAGAAGTCGGGGAACTGATGGGCGTACGGGTGCTCGATCACATCATTATCGGCGATGAAGGCTATGTCAGCCTGGCCGACCGCGGTGTTCTGTAGTTTTCCGACCACCTTATCCCGGCCACAAACAGCGGCGGTTGCGTCTGCGACGCAGACCATGATATGATTTTGGACGTTTACAGGAAAACGACCGGGGCAGATACCCGGTCGTTTTTTCTGCAGCGACTACATCAAATTGACAATTCAAGTCATCTGTCCCCCAGCACTTACCGGTCCCGGGAGACGTGCAGGCAACCCCCTTGGAAAGCGAAGTCGGAAGCATGCCCCACACATCGAAATATCCGGAACTGCTGGCCCCGGCAGGCAGCCTGGAGGCCTTTTTCGCCGCCATGGAATCGGGCGCGGATGCCGTATATTGCGGCCTCAAGGAATTTTCCGCCCGCGCCAAAGCGCGCAATATTTCCATGACCGATCTGGAAGGCATGCTGGCCTACGCCCACAAGCTGGATCGCCGCATCTACGTTACGCTCAACACCCTGATCCGTGAAGAGGAGTTACCGCGCCTGACCGAAATCCTGGCCGGCCTGGAAGCGCTCGGCGTCGACGCGATCATTCTGCAGGATCTGTCCGTCTGGAAAATGATCCGCGACCATTTTCCCGGCCTGCCGTTGCACGCCTCCACCCAGATGACGGTGCACAACGCCGCCGGTATACGCACCCTGGAACGCATGGGTTTCAAGCGGGCGGTGCTGGCCCGCGAACTGACCCTGGAGGAAATTACCGCCATCCGCCGGGAGACCACCCTGGAGCTTGAGCATTTTATCCATGGCGCCCTGTGTTTCAGTTATTCGGGACAATGCCTGTTTTCCTCCTGGCTGGGAGGCAAAAGCGGCAATCGGGGCCGCTGCGCCCAACCTTGCCGGCGTCGTTACAGCTACCGGCAGAAATACGGCTACTATTTTTCGCCCAACGATTTATCCGTCATCGACCTGCTGCCCGAACTGCAACAGGCCGGCGTCGGCAGTCTTAAAATCGAAGGGCGTATGAAAAGCGCCGAATACGTGGCCAACGTGGTGGCGGCTTATCGCCGTGCTCTCGATGCCGCTCCCGGTCAACGCAAACAGGCTCTGAAGCAGGCCAAAGAATGCCTCAAGCAGTCTTTCGGACGCCTGCCGACCAAGGGTTTTCTGCCCGGCCCCAAGCCGACGGATATCGCCATCCCCTCCCTGAAGGGGGCCACCGGCCGTTTTCTGGGCGAAATCAGCGCCCTGCGCGGCGGCGACCTCAGCTTTAAAAGCCGCGACCGCTTGCACCTCGGCGACCGTATCCGCATCCAGCCGAAAAGTGATCAGGCCGGCACCGCATTTACCATCAAGGAATTGCGCCTGGGGCGGCGCAACGTCAAGGCCGCACCGGCCGGCAGTCTGGTAACCGTGCCGTCAACTTTCCGGGATACCTTCCGCATCGGCGATGCCGTTTTCAAGGTCTCTTCCGAACAGGCCTTCACCATGAGCGAAGCGGCCTGCCGTCGCAAACTGCAGCAGGCGGGCAAAATCCCGGATCACATCGATCTGCACATCGAACTGCAGGATGAAACCCTGACACTCGCGGGGCGATCCGGAGCCGTGGTTTTGGAACAATCCTATGATGTGCCGGTGTTCCCCGCCAGTGACAGCCCTTTATCGTCGGATACCCTGCGCTCTGTATTCGAACGCAGCGGCAAACACGAGCTGGTGCTTGGCAACCTGAGTACCGGCCCGCTACCTCCCGTGGTCATCCCTCCGAGCCGGCTCAAGGAGGTCCGTCGTCTGTTCTACCAGGCCGTGTGCGATCAGCTGGGAACTGCGGACCGTCAAAATCGCCAGCAACACCTGGCCAACGCCAAACATGCGCTGTTACCGCACCGCTCATCACCGGTCAGCCCGCAAAAACGGTTGATCACCGTTGCCATGGATCGCATGCGGGACAGCCATCTGCTCAACGATCCGCTGGTCGACCGGATCATGCTTCCGCTAACCGTCTCCAACGTGCAGCAACTGGGGCAGCGTCTTTCCGGGCGCGAGGATCGCGTTATCTGGGATATCCCCTTTGTGTTACTGGGTTCCGATTGGCAGGAATGTCGACGGGCGGTACGCATCCTGGTTGAACGGGGCTTTCGCACCTTTCGCCTCAACAACCTGGGGCATTTTCCCCTGTTCGACGGGCTGCCGCAACTCACCCTGCTGAGCGGCTGGCGCCTCTTCACTCTCAACAGTCAGGCGGCCCTGGCCTGGAACGAACTGGGTATCTCCGAAGCAACCCTGTATCTGGAAGACGACCGCACCAACCTGGCCGCGCTGCTGCAACGCGACACGGGAATCGAAACCAATCTGACCGTCTACGCATCGGTGCCCCTGATCACCTCCCGCATTCCCATTCGAGGCGTGCGTAGCGACAGCCCGATCCTTTCCGACCGCAACGATGCCTATCGGGTAACCCAACGTGGCGGCCAGACGGTAGTCAGCTCAACCACCGACTTTTCCCTGCTCGGGCATCTGCCCGAACTGGAACACATGGGCTGCCACCGCTTCATCATCGACCTGTCTCATGTCGGCCCCTTCTCCGCTCAAGGCAAACAGGTGCTGGAGGCTGTGCGCCGGGGCGGCAATATTTCGGGCACCTCGGATTTCAACTTCGAAAGCGGTATGGAATAAGCGTTTTAAGCTATCCACTGCGCAGCATCGCCGACACTACTCACGGCTTCGAACTCTTGCAGGGGATAAATAGAGCAGAACAAAGTAAAATCATCTCACGCCCGCTCCTTTCAGTCGCTCAAGCCGCAAAATCGCAAAGAAAAGCAAAACCTCAAAAAAGGATTTTGAACTTCTTGGCGCCTTTGCGGCTTTGCGTGAGAAAAAGGTTTTTTGTTTTGTTTTGCCTTGTTTTGCCTTAAGTTTCCCCCACTCTCGCCACCACACTTATTCCACCGATGACACCCCCGGTTGCTGACCGGCGTCGGGCAGGGTCAAGAACAGATCGTTCGCCAGCTCCGCCAGACCCCGCATGCGGTCATAATCCGGATTGCGCAGCGGCATGGCCGCAGCCCCCCCCGCCAGCGCATGGCCTCGATCGCGCCACAGGTCACGCACCGCTTTGGCATCCACAAGCCGGGCTTCGGCAGCGATCTCGAACTCCGGCGGCGGATTGCTCTCGCTGTAGGTGGCGCTGCTGAACAGGAAGTCGACATGCACCGCAAGCACCAGATCGACCGGTGCCGCCACCCTGGCCGCCAGCTCCGCAGCCGGAACGGAGGTTAAAACCTGGCGCTCCGGACGATGCGGCTGGAGCGTCTCAGCCACCAAATAGCCCTTTCTTTCCAATACGCGTCGCAACTGCCCCAAAAGTTGCCCGTCCAGGCCGCTTTGAGGCAAGGGGCGATAGCGCTCATCGAAAGACACCCCGACCAGTGCCACGCTGCCTGCCGTCGCCGGCCACGCCCCGGCATCGACAAACAAGGCGTTTTTAGGCGCCGCCACGCACCCGCTCAACACGCCCGCCAGCAAAACCAACCAAAGCTTTCGCCATTGCTCGATATTACGTTTCATGCCTGGCCTCCCTGCGTTGAGCAGCCTCTCCTGTTTGATCATGACAGGTTCCCCGATCGATTCCGTCTTCTTCCTTTGGATTTTCGCCTGACGGGACATCCCCCCTCGAACCTCCCTGAAATCGCGGCTTAATCGTCTTTTAACCCTGGGCTCACCGGCGACAAACAGCTCTGCGGTTGGATGGCATCGTTACCCGTAAGGAGGATTCATGGCCCGTTTTCGTAGCATTCCTACCCTCATAGAAGCCCACCGGGTTCAACGGCGAACCGTCATCGCCCCCGCCGAAAATGGGCACCAGGGGCTTTATGTCGTCTATCCGGGCGACTACCTGTGCGTGGACCCGGAGGGGCGTACGTTTCCATGCAAAGCAGAAGACTTCGAGCGCCAATACCAGCCGGTCGATGAATCGGATCCATAATGCACCAGCAAAGGAGTTAGCCATGATCGAGATCTGCCCCTTGTGCGGCCGCTACAGCCTGACGGATGCATATCCCCCGAAACCCTGCCCCATCTGTGAAGAAGAACTGTCAAAGCATGCCGCCATCCCCCCGACCTCTTGCTGCGTTCGTTCTTCACAACTGCAGCATATTCCCGAACGGCGTGCCGACGCCTGACCCGTGCACCGATTGAGGGTACCGGCTTAGCTCTTCGCCGGATCAGTGGCCGCCGGAGGCTTGCGGGATGCAGGTCCTGCAAGCCTCGATGGAACCGGGGCGACCCAGCACCACCAGCACATCGCCAGCCTGCAACACCGTATCCGGCGGCGGGGAAACGATGCGTTGATCCCCGCGCCGAATGCCGATCACCGACAGCCCGATACGGTGTCGTAAATCGAGAGCGGCCAGCGTATGACCGACCCAGCCGGAGTCCTCGGGGAAACCGACTTCGCCGATTTGAAACCCCGCCTTGCCATCCGCAGCCGGCGGCCTGCGCGGCGCCAACAATTCCTCGGCCTGCGCCAGGCTATCGCGGCTGCCGAGCAGCACCAGACGGTCACCGGGCAACAGCATAAACTCGGCATCGGGATCGAAATAGCTCTGCCCCGAACGATCGACCGCCACCAAAGTGGCGCCGGTTTGCGCACGCAAAGCCAGTTCCCCAAGTTTCTTGCCGCCGGCCACAGAACCGGGGCGCAGGCGAACCTCCTCCAATGTCATGGGCCAGGGCGCCTGATCGAAAATCGCCTCCCGGGCGGTGGACAGCAAATCCACAGCCTGCTCCGCGGCATCCAGGTTGGGCCACAGTACGCGGTCGGCACCGGCCAGGCGAAACGCCTCTTCCTGTTCGGCATTCTGTGCCGTCAACACGATTTTTCCCTTGAATTCGCGGCTTTTAAGAGCCTCGAGTAGAGCCATGTTGGGTCCGGCACCGGGCATCGCACTGACCACCCATGGCACCTGGTTCAGGGGCAGGTGATCGAGAGTCTGCTCATCGGTGGCATCGCCGTAGCGGACCCGCAGCCCTTCGGCCGCAGCTTTTTGTACCACTTCCGGATTGAAATCGACCCCGAGCAGGGTTTTGGGACGCGCCTGCAGATTCATGGCGATATGACTGCCGAAATTGCCCAACCCGAACAGAATCACATCCACCGGCGCCTCGGTGTCTCCGGAGTCCGCCATCGCCTCCCGGTAAGGTTGACGACGCTGCAGAAAGCCCAGATACGGGGTCAGCCGGTCATAGAGCCGGCGGCTATCCAGAATCAGATAACTCGATACACCGATGGTGATCACTCCCATCAGGGTGAGCATGCCCAGAATATTTTGGTCGAGATGCCCGAACTGCATGCCCAGCGCTCCCAGGATAAGGGAAAATTCGGATATCTGTCCCAGGCAAATGCCGGCCAGAAACCCGGTGCGCTTGCCGTATCCCATGCCCCCCATGATGCCCGCCACCAACAACGGTTTGACAAGCAGGACAAACAGGGTCAAAACCAGCACGGTGAGCCATTGACGGCCGCTCAAGGATAACTCCAGATGAGAACCGAGGGAGATAAAGAAAAACAGCAGCAGAAAATCGCGCAACGTCACCAGCCGCGCCGCCAGCACCTCACGGAAAGCCGTCGACGCCAGCGAGATGCCGGCCAGAAAAGCACCGACTTCCAGACTGAGCTTGAGTTGTTGGGAGAGCGCCGACCACAACGCCGCATAGCCTATGGCAAACAGCAGCAGCAACTCCTGGGAACGGGCCAGACGCGCCAGCAGGCCGGGCAGTACATAGCGCATCAATAGCGCCGTCAGGCCGATAAACAGACCGCCCTTGAGCAGTACCAGCACACCGTCGCGCACAAGCCCGCCTTCGCTGCCGCTGCTCCAGGCGGTCAGCGCGATCATCGCCAGAATGACTGCCAGATCCTGCACAATGAGCACGCCCAGATCGATTTTACCGTGCAGCGCATCGATCTCACGTTTGTCCGACAACAGCTTAACTATGATGACGGTACTGGAAAAAGTCATGGCCGCGGCCATGTAAAAAGCTTGCAACCGCCCAAAACCAAGCCCCCACGCCAACACATAGCCGAGGCCGAAAGTCAGGCCGATCTGCCCGCTGCCGATCGCCAGGGCTGCCGGACCGGTGCTGCGGATCAGCTTCACATCGAGCTTGAGGCCCACCACAAACAACAGCAGGGCAATGCCCAACGTGGCCAGCAACTCGTGCTGCCGATCGGCCTGCCAGAGATTCAACCCCAGCGGTCCGACCAGGATGCCGACCGCGATGAAAGCCACGATCAGCGGCTGACGCAATTTTTGGCTTACGGCCCCGACTGCAGCGCTGGCCGCCAGAACCAGAGATGTCTCCAGAAAAATGCCGTCGACCTGCATATCTCCTCCCTTGCCACGCAGAGGATCCGCAGAGCCGTTGCTCTCCCTCCGACGGATGCGTGGCGAAGTCTGTTGGATAACCCGCACTGAGTGTATTGTACCGTACAACCCGGCGGGTCTGGCTCCGCACCAAAAAAAAACGGGATTTACCGTCGTGACGGCGAAACCCCGCTTGAGGATGTGTCGCTTTAAAAAACCGGGTCAGCCGAGATTCGGCTGCAGAGGTCGCGCCACCAGCCAGGCCAACGCAAAGGTCAGCATCACCCCGATAAGGCCGGCCAACCCGGTGGCAAGGCCCTGGTGCCCAAGGGCGGCAATCTGATAACCCACTACGGGAGACCAGAAGGCCCCGTCTGCGGCAGGCAAAAGGTGCATACCTTCCGCGACCCTTTCCAGTCCGTCCGGCAGGCTGCTGGCCAGGGGGCTGAACAGCAATGCCGTGGCGCACGCCACCGATAACGGCAGTGCCACGGAGCGACCACCGAGAATGCTCCGTGCCGAACGCGGAGCCAGCAGAGCAAAGACCACGGCGGTAATCAGTCCTTCGCCGACGCCGATCAAGGCATGCACGCTGAGCATGGCAGCGCTGACGGTACCCAAAGCAACGGTTCCGGACGAGGCCAGTTCCACAGATACGGCCAGAGACGCCAGCATCACCGACAGCCATCCGGCAACCCCATACATCAGGCTACGACGCCACAGCGTCTCTTCTAACCGCCGGCGCAGCAGGCTTCGAACCATGGCGCTGGCCGCGACCGCGATCAGAGCCATGTTGACCAGGTTGGCACCCAGGGCCATGACGCCGCCGTCACCGAACACCAGAGCCTGCAGCGACACCACCAGAGTCATGGCCAACACAGCGTAAGGCGTGCCGAGCAGGCCGACCGCCAACGCGCCGCCGAGCAGATGCCCGGAAGTGCCGTCGGTAATGGGGAAATTCATCATCTGGGCGGCAAAAATCAGAGCCGCTACAGCGGCGAAACGCCCCACGCCAGGTTTGTGCTTGGTGCGAAACGCTGCCGCAACCGCCACCGTGACACCGACCAGGCCGACAGCCGCCGTTACCGGACACACCGCACCCTGAAGCATTTGATCGGGGATATGCATCTGTTCCTCCTTCATTTCGTTGACAAACAACCGCCGCAAAAACGGTTATGAGGTTAAATTTTAGCAAGCAGGCGCGACAGGCGCCAGCCCCATAAGGGATCGATAGTAACTTTCCCCCCGAATATCCGCAAGGATGCCCTGGATCTTATCGGCAACCGGCTGACGCGAGACATAAAGATCATAGATGTAGCCCGCCAGGCGGGTATCGCCTACCAGAATATAGCCGTTGATACGATCGTCGCACAGATATACGCGCCGAAACAAACGGTCATTGCTGAAGGTAACGCTTTCCCCCTCGAACCGGCCGGCCGAAACCACCGGAAAGTCGATATGCTTACGCAGCACGTTGGCATTCAGGGATCCGGCATAACGTTCGACGCCGCCCAGAATATTGGCAGCGGCCACTCGCGCCTGGGCGATGGCATTGGGGGCCGTAGCGTAAAGCCCGTCGGGACCGTCTATGGCGTGCCGGGTCACCGCCACATCGCCGGCCACCAGAATGCGCGGATCGGCCAGCAGGTCGTCACCGACGGCGATCCCTTCCTCACGACCACTCAAAAGAGCGGAATTGGGTACAAAGCCGGTGGCGACAATCAACAGCTGGGTCTCCAGGGCTGTGCCATTTTGCAGCCACACACGTTGCAGCTGCCCGCCGTTGCAGTCCAGGGCCTCGACCTCGGACTGCATATAAAATGCAATGCCGCTACGCTGTTGTAGCTTATCGGTGGCGAAACGCCCGCCATCGGCGTCCGTCATACGCTCCAGCAGGCGTTCATGGCAATGCACCAGGCTGACCTGCAGACCGCGATGGCGCAACGCCAGGGCCGCATCGACGCCGATGAAGCCACCGCCGACCACCACCGCCCGCTGCACGCCATGCTCGCCGATATAGCGGTCGATGGACTGCATGTCAGAGAGGGTTTTGAAACCGAAAACCCCTTCGGCCTCAAGCCATTCGGGGCGCGGAAACCAGCTGCGACTGCCGGCGGCGTAAAACAGCCGGTCGTAATTCTCGATACGCCCACTCGCCGTACGCAGCAGGCCGGCCTCCCGATCGATCTCCACCACCTTTTCGCCGAGACGAGGTGTAACCTGGTAACGCGCGTAAAAATCGCGCCCCTTCCAGTACACATTGTCTGCAGGCTCGCCGGCCAGCAGATAAGGGATCACGCAGGGAGAATAAGGCGCATGGGGCTCATCGCTGCACATCACGATCTCACCGGCAAAGCCGCCCTGACGCAGTTGCTGGACAAATTCGGCTGCCGCCATGCCGGTTCCGACGGTTACGATTTTCATGATTTTTCCATCCTGCGCCGGGCAAATGTTTTACGGCGCAACTCCCGGTACATCGAAAACAGGGGCGGCTCCTCGCCTTCCCCAAGCAGGTACACCTTGAGGCTGGCGACGGCCCGGCTTTGGCGCTGCGGCTCACTGTCCTGGAACACCAGCGCACCGGAATGGCATGCCTGCACGCAGGCCGGCTCTTCGCCTTGCGCCAGTCGCTCGTGACACAGATCGCATTTGTAGGCCACCTCACGGCCCGGCAAAGCACGATGGGTATGCTTGAAGGAAATGGCGTCGAAGGGGCAGACCATGGCGCACATGGCACAAGCCTGGCATTTTTCCGGGTTCTGTACCACCGCGTCGGTCTCCGGATCGCGGGTGATGGCTCCCGCCGGACAGGCACTCAAGCAGGCGGCCGGATCGCAATGACGGCAGGAAACCGGAAACGCCTCATGCTCCACTCCCAGCACGCGTATATTCACCTGGGTGCGAGCATCGCCCACCAATCCGAAAAGGCTGCCGCTGGGATGATGAGCCACCGCACAGGCCGTTTCGCACGCCTTGCAGGCTACGCATTTGCGGTAATCGACAAAGATCTTTTTCATGTTGCGCTCTCCTCGCTGACCGAAGCCGTGACAGATTGCTCCTGCCGCTGCTTCTCGAAGGCCACCATATCGTCGGCCAGTGCCTGCAACCCGGTCACATAGGCACTGTCTTGGCCGAGAATACGGGTGACATCCGGCTCCAATTCTTCAAAGCGCGGCTCACCGGGCAGGGTATGGATGACATCGAACAGCTGCGCCGTGTCGGTGCCCGTCGCCTCGGCGAACCGCTGCAGCTTGTCCTTGGCTTCATCCCGATAACGGTTGACCACCAGGTGAATGCGGGCGATACCCAGCTGGCGGGCCAGTTCGGCAGCATGGCGGGCCACAGCCAGGGCGTTGAAGGACAGATCGCTGACCACCAGGCACTGGGAAAACCCCTTGGCCAGGGCGCGGCCGAAGTGTTCCACTCCGGCCTGGGTATCCAGCAGGATGGCCTCCTCGTTGCGCAGGGCCAGGTAATTCAGCACCGAATCGAGCAGCACATTCTCCGAACACAGACAACCGGCCGCCGCCTGCACCACGGTCCCCATCACCAGCAGATCGAGATGGTCATCGATGCGCACGCCAAACCGTTCAACCACATCATCGACCACCGGATTGAGCCGAAACAAAGCACCGAAGGATTTGCCCGGCCGCGCCCCGGTCTTTTCCTCGATATAATCGGGATTCTGACTCAGCGGCACGATAGCGGCCGCCTGCTGCGGCGGCATGCCGAGAGCATACGGCAGGTTCATCTGCGGATCCTCATCGGCCGCCAGCACCTTGATGCCGCGCTGCCCGAGCAGGCGCGACAGGCAGCTGGTCAGAGTCGTTTTACCCACACCGCCCTTGCCGGTGATAACGACACGGAAACCGTTTAGCTGTTGCATGTCGCCTCCTTTTCCAATCCCAGGCCGACCCGTTTTTCCATGATGATCGCCTCCATGCGATCGGCGGTCGCGACCGGGTCCTCTTCGACGAAGAAATAACCGCCGAGCAGGTCCTTGGCCGATTCGGTGAGAATCTTGGTCACCACCGGCGAACCGAGGATCGGCGGCACCGGCCACAGATGCACCGGCAGACCGCTGCCGACGAAGTAGGAGCCGATGGCGACGGCCTTTTCGGTGGTCCATTCCGGCGCCGAACCGACCACCGGCAGGGCAGCGGTATCGACCCCCAGATGGTCGGCCAGCGCACCGGTCAGCACCAGCATACGCGAACAGTCGACGCAGGAGCCCATGTGCAGTACCGGCGGGATGCCGAGCTGTTCGCACACCGCTTTCAGCCCCGGGCCTGCCTGCTGCTGCGCGTCGAGGTTCATCAGCCCGGCTTTGGCGGCGGCAATGGCCCAACACCCGGTGCCGAGCACCAGGATATCGCGTTTGATCAGTTCGCGGGTCAGCGACAAGTGGAAAAAGTCCTGCTGCACCTTGGCGTTGTTGCAGCCGACGATACCGACCACACCCTTGATGGTACCGTTGGCGATCACCTCCACCAGCGGATCGGGGGTGCCGCCCAGCGCCGCCAGGATCTGCTCGACGGAAAAGCCGACCATGGCCTCTTCGGTCTCCTGCGGGATATACACCTTGGCGGCATTGCGGCCGGGAAAAGCATCGATGGCGGTCTGGACGATGCGCCTGGCGATGGCGTTGGCGTCATGCTCTTCGAACTGGATATGCAAAGCCCCCGGAATATTGGTCTGCTCGCTGGTGGTGATGAAACGGGTGTGGAAACAGGACGACAAATCGGCCAGCGACGGAAAAATACACTGCACGTCGACCACCATGGCCTCCACCGCGCCGGTCATGATGGCCAACTCGCTATGCAACAGATTGCCGGCGACGTTGACCCCCTGACGCATAAGAAGTTCGTTGCCGGTACAGCATAGACCGACGACATTGACCCCTTTGGCGCCGACGGCCCTGGCCGCCTCGGTCATCTCCGGGGAACGCGCCCACTCCAGCACCTTTTCCGACAGCACCGGCTCATGACCGTGCACCACCAGGTTAACCATGTCCGTATCGAGCACGCCGAGGTTGGCCTTGATGGTGCGTACCGTTGGCGTCCCGAAAAGGATGTCCTGGCATTCGGTGGCAATCAGGGAACCTCCCCAACCGTCACCAAGGGAACAGCGCAGCGACTGAGCTACCAGGGACAGAGGATCGGCATCGCAGCCAAAATGGGTGCGGTGCATGATGTCGACCACCTCGCGGTCGATGCCGCGCGGCATCAGACCGATGCGCGCGCCGGTCATTTCCGCCAGGGTTCCTTCCAGGTCTTTGAGCAATTCCAGACGCTTTTCAGGCATGTAGCTGGTGGAAAAAGGTATGGTCTCTTCACCCTGGGCACCGAAACAGGCGATGGCCACGTCAGCCACGTCCCCTGCAACCTCCAGCGTTTCACGGCCCTCGGTGGCAATACCCAGGCGAGCGGCAACCACCATGAGTTTGTCGGGATTGAAGATGGTGTAGTCGGTATTACGGCCGCTGGCAACGTCTTTAAGCAGCAAGGCCACCTTGCGGCCGTGATCGGAATGGGCAGAAGCACCGGCTGCCGCCATGCGCGCCAGGTTGCGCGCCACCATGGTGTCGGCATTGGCGCCGCAGACCCCGCGACGGGGACCTTCCTCCAACGGGTCGATGCGACACGGGCCCATGCTGCAGTTACGACAACAGGTGCCGAGCTGGCCGTATCCGCACTGCGGCTGTTGCGCCTCGAGGCGGCTCCAGGCCGTATCGAACCCCTCGCGATCGGAAATCTTCAGCATTGCCGCAGCGGCCGGATCGACACTGCGCTGGTCTGGTCTGGTACCCATGGTGACTCCTTTTTATGCGGATATGTGTGGAACGGACGGACAAGTATGGTCGATATTCTAATGAAGGACAGGGGGGCGGGGCAAACGATCGCTGGCCAACGGTGAAATGATTTGGTGAACGGTTGTCAGCAAAAGCGGATGGACGGCTCTGCTTTAAGATGAAAAAATTCATAAAAAACGGCCGGTGGGGGACATATTGACCGGCGGGTCTTCACCGCTGGCAAGGCGATACTTTTTGCGCTCGCAAAGCTCCGAGGTTTCCTCACTGCCACAAAAAAGCCGAACCCAATCGGACTTTATTTCTTCCGACCCCAGGCAGAATTCCTTAAAAAAGGCACAACGCTCAATATGATCGCACGGGACAGCCATCGACCCCCCTGATTTGACTAGCGCAGTCCGATCTGCTGCAAAAAGGCTTTGGCGCGATTGCGGCTTACCGGCAGACGCGCCTGATTTCCTTCCATGATCACCGCCAAAGATTGCGCATCCCGATCGATTTTATCCACCTTGGCGATGTTGATGATAAAACTACGATGAATACGGATAAACTGCTTCGGCGACAAGCCTTCCTCGATAACACCGAGGGAAAGGTCACAAAAGTAGTCTCCCTTGGCGGTAAAGATCCGGCAGTAAACATTTTCGGCCTTGATGTAGACGATTTCGGCGGGATCGATCAAGTGGATGCCGCTGGGCGTCGCGACCGGTATTTTCATCAATGCCCGTTGCGGCGTGGTAATAAACGGCGTGACATCATAAACCAGACAACAGTTAACCGCATCCTCCAGGCTCTCATCGAAAAGCGGCATGAGCTTGAGAAACAAAAACCGCTCCTGTTGATCGCGCCCCATGTGCCTGATGGTAAAAGGCACCGGACGGGTGGCATCTTTCATCAACCGGAAGACTTCCTGAATCTGCAGGCGAGGCCGGTCCTCGTGTAATTGCAACAGGTTGGTACTGAAAACCCTGTCTTTGGGGATTTGCGGAAAAATCAGCAATAACGCCTGATTGATAAATCTGATATTGAATTCATTGTCGAACAGGACAATACCAGGCTCCATTTGTTCGAGCAATTTGAGCAGATTATTGGTTTCCATTCCTGCCGACCTTCCGAACCACTGCTGCATTAAATTCCAACGGACTGCATGGTCATCATTAAAAGACAACGTATTCTAACAGGGGCAAAGCCCCCCTGACCAGTTTATTGTGACAAAACATGCGTTTACGGAATCCTCCACCGCGACCGGGAAACAGCGTCCGCCGAATCGGCAGCACCCGACCACTGCACTGTTGCAAGCAGATTGCATGCCTTGCCGCGATCATGTCGCAAAAAACCCCGATACGGCACTGAAAAGCGCTTCCGCATCGGGGCTATTTATCCGTGAAACCCGCCTTGCAAGGCGACTGTCGCAGCGTTATCGGGAAAACGACCGTGTGAACAGTGCGTCGATGGCCTGCTTACCGGCATCTTCCAGAAAACGAGTTCCCGTGCCGGCAAAATGAACATGACTGATTATCGGCTCAGCGCCGGGCGAGCAGGCTTCCCACTCCATATGGGACCAGCGAAACCAGGTCTTCTGCTTCTGATCGAAAACCCATAACGGCTTGTTGCAGAGCTTGGCGAACTCGGCCCCCCAGCCGGTACCGCCCTTGACGGTCTTATCCGGCAGGATCTCCCCGACGACAAAAATTTCCTGTGCATGGTTCACCTGATACCAGATACTTTGCAGAATCTTGCGAATCTTGAGGCTGTCGGTGTAACGGCGGTTCATAAGTCGCGACACATATTCCAGGCTCACGTCGCCATGCTTAAGCTCCTCATGGTTGAGAAACCGCAGGCCGCGCTCGCGTACCCGGCCGTGCCCCTCGAAGGTAAAATTAACTTCTTCGATGCCGTAACGCTCCGCATTTTCGCCGAAAGCCGCTTCCGCTCCATTGGCGCCACCGCTGAAAAGAATAAAATCTTCCTTCTCCATACCGTTTCCTTTCGTAGATTTCTGGTTGTGTTTGAGAATCATCGTGGAAACCCCGTGCCGTCCTTGACAATTTAACACGCCTGACGCGGAAACGAAGCGGATATTTTAGAGTTTCTGTTTTTGCTCTACCCCTGATGAAGATACCGCCACAGTAAACAGAGGCCTTTGCCGACAGCGAATCGCAGGCCCCGCGGAAAGATTCAGGGCCCAAAGAACGCCCCACGTCATCAAAGGTTCGCCGGCTGTCCGCAGGCTTTGGGCCTTACCGGCGGATGCAAAACCCACAAAGTGCAGGCAATTTCCCAAAAACCCGAACAGTTTGATACTATTTAGGGCGCTAGCTGTCCGGCAACCTCAATAAACCTCCTGCAAGATTGGTTTTTTTATGGAGTTTTCCCCGCATAAAACCATGAGCCATACGCTTCCCTCAGCCCTTGAGTGTCTGGCAACGATTCAGCACATGTTGCAAAATAAACGGGGCATGGTGTTTCTCGATTACGACGGAACCCTCACCCCTATCGTTGAACGTCCCGAATGGGCTCAGCTCTCGCAGAAGATGCGCGATGCCGTCAACCAGCTATCCCAGCGATGTGATGTGGCGATTGTCAGCGGTCGCGATCTGCAGGATATCCGGAATCTGGTTGGCATCGAAGGCATTCTGTATGCCGGCAGCCACGGCTTCGACATTTCGGGACCGGGCGGACACCTGGAACTGGAACAGGGCATCGATTACCTGCCCGCTTTGGATCGTGCCGAAACAGCTTTGACGAAACAACTTGCGGAGGTTGCCGGCACCCAGATCGAACGCAAGCGCTTTGCCATCGCCGTTCACTTCCGGCGAGCGGATCCTGCAGATGTTTCCCAAATCGAAACCATCGTGGACACGATCCTGGAGAAGAATCCCGGACTGCGCAAAACCGGCGGCAAAATGATTTTTGAACTGCGCCCCGATATCGACTGGGACAAAGGCAAAGCCCTGCGCTGGATTCTTGCCCGACTGGGCATGCATGATGACGAGGTACTGCCCATCTATATCGGCGACGATTTGACCGACGAGGACGCGTTCTGCGAACTGCAGAAAAGGGGTATCGCCATTCTGGTAAGCGATGAACAACGACTTACCGCCGCCAACTATGTGCTAAATGATCCGCTTGAAGTCGAACAGTTCCTGAAGAGGTTAAAGGTCAACCAAAATTCTTGACCCTCCTGAATCATCAACCTCTCTTCAAAGGGGCCACATTGCCGGAAAAAAACAGACCCTGAAGATGCTGAAACCCTTTTGTTAATAAAAATGGTGCCCCCTGTTTTCTCGGCACCGTTTTAAGGATGTGCAATGCGCCTGATCACCTGCTCCCGACTTGTGGTTCTGCTCCTGAGTTTGACCTTGCTCTGTTGCCTTTTGCCGGCCTCGGCCTGGGCCCGACAACAGCGGATACTGTTTATCAGCTCCTATCACCCCGGGTTCCCGACATTTTTTGAACAGATAAAGGGCCTGTCGGAGGTTCTGGCACAGGATCAGACCCTGCTCGATATCGAGTTCATGGATACCAAGCGATTCATCTCAAAGGAAAATCTCCGCAATTTCCGACAATCGCTGGCTTACAAACTCTCCCATACCCAAGCCTACGACGCCGTCATCACCGGCGACGACAACGCCCTGCGATTCGCCCTCGCCGAACAAACCGGGCTGTTCAAGCATCTACCCATCGTTTTTCTCGGCGTAAACGATATCGACCTGGCCCTGGCACAGAACGACAATCCCTGGGTCACCGGTACGGTCGAAAAAGTCTCCATGCGAGAAAACCTGGAGTTGATGGTCAAGCTGCACCCGCAAGCCCTATCCATCGTCGCCATTGTCGATGGCACCCCCAGCGGACAGACCGACCTGCAATCGTTTTATCGCATGCAGGGAAACCTGCCCGGGGTACAACTGACCCATCTCTCGCTGGCCGACATGTCCTTCGAGGAATTGGGGCGGCGACTCTCGGAGCTGGGCACCGACCAGCCGGTAATACTGCTTTCCGCCTACCACGACCGCGACGGACGCAGTCTGGGCTTCAAGGACAGTCTGCATTTCATCACCAGCCACCTGTCCGCGCCCCTCTACCACCTCTATTATCACGGCATGAGCGACGGCATTGTCGGCGGCAAGCTGGTCAGCCATATCGAGCAGGGCCGCATCGCTGCCGGCATGACGCGCGAAATCCTGCACGGCACCCCTGTCAACCGCCTGCCGGTGCGTACCGACAGCCTCAGCCGTTACATTTTCGATTACCGCCAATTGCAGCATTTCGACCTGCCCCTGTCCAAATTGCCCGCCGACAGTACGATTCTTCACCGCCCCGTGCCGTTTTACCGGAAACACCATAAGGCCATCTTCATTTTGGCCAGTATTCTGGCCTTCGGCGGCGGACTGGCGGTTCTGCTGTTAGGCCATCTACGCCAGCGCCTGGAAGCCGAAGAGGCCTTGCGCAAAAGCGAAGAAAGTTTCCGCAACATTATCAATTTTTCGCCGATGGGCGTATTGCTCCTCCACCTTTACCCCAACAACCAACTGATCCTGACCGGCAGCAATACCGCCGCCAAGGATATCCTCAAGGTCGACCTCGACGCGCTGGTCGGCAAAACCATCGAAGAGGCGTTTCCCGGGCTGACCAAAACCTGCGTTCCGGAGCAATATCGTCGCGTGTGCACCCTGGGAACCCCCTGGCATTGCCAACAGATCGACTACAAAGAACCTCCGATCCACGGATCCTACGAAGTCCATGCCTTTCAGACGGCACCGCGCAGGATGGCCTGTTTTTTCTGGAATATTTCCGAGCGTATCCAGGCCGAACAAGCCATCAAGGAAGCTCTGACCAATGCCCGGCAAGCCAGGGAACAGCTGGAGACCATCCTCAAGTCGGTTTCCGACGGCCTGCTGTTTACCGATCTGGACAACCGCATCATGCTGATGAGCCATTCCGCCGAAGAACTGCTGGGCGTCCCCCTGCACGACGTGTTCGGCCTGCAGGTCAGCCAGGTTATCGACAACGACACCTTGCTGAAGCGATTGCAGGCCGTGGCTTCCGATAAGCAGGAAGAAACATCCGTGATCATCAACTTGCCCGAGCCAGGTACCGACAAAGTACAAACCGTGCAAGCCTCGCTTGCCGCCGTGCGTAGCGAGGAGGGACTGAAACGGGGGGTCATTACCCTGTTGCGAGACATCAGCCGCGAGCGGGAACTGGATCTGATGAAAACCGAATTCATATCCACCGCGGCTCACGAATTACGGACACCGCTGACCAGCGTTATCGGCTTCTCCGAGGTGATGTTACAACAAGGGGGACTTACGGAACAACAGACCGAGTTCCTCTCCATCATCCACAAAAAAGCCGAGGTTCTGGGTAAAATCGTGGAAGACCTGCTGGACCTGGCCCGGGTCGATACCGGTCAGGTCATCAGGCTGAAAAAGGACTGGGCCGATGTGAACGGCATTCTGGCGCGTAGCGTTTCCGATTACCGGCGCGTGTGCCAGGATCATCGATTCAAAACGGTACTGCCGGACGCGCCGATAGAAATGCTGGTAGACGATCGTAAACTTTTCCAGGTCATGGAAAATCTGCTCAGCAATGCCGTCAAGTTTTCGCCCGTCGACAGTCTCATTCAGGTGACCTGCCAGCTGGCCGACAACGAGCTGTATATTGCTGTTAGCGACCAGGGTATCGGCATGCAACCGGCCCAAATAGATCGCATGTTCGACAAATTCTACCGTGTCGATGCGTCCAACACGGCGCGCGAGGGCCTCGGCCTGGGTATGGCCATCGTCAAGAGCATCGTTGAAGCCCACAACGGCCGGATCTGGGTTACCAGCAAGCCGAACCGCGGAACCACGGTGACCTTCACCCTGCCGTACACCGACAACCTGGAAAGCCACCCTTCCCCGACGGCATAGGGACAACAGCTACACACCGCCGAAATCTTCAAAAACGCTTTTCGCACGTCCGTGGGGATCGCCTTAATTTTACCCACCATCGCCGCCAGCTGCACATATATTAAGCAACGGCTGAATCCTCCCGCCCCAGACGTCGCTGTATTCCAACGGCGAGGCCGACGGCTTCAATGCCTGTTCGCATCCGCGCCTGCCATCCCTGATCGGCTTTTCCGATGCCGGCTCGGCCCTCGAAATACGGGGGCGACCGAGCATTGAATCAAGTCAGGCGACCCGGATACGATCTGAAAAGACCTCAATGGAAAACCCGCCTCAGGCACCGGCAGTGCGCATGGCACAGTAGCTGCTAAGTTAGAACCGTTGAGAAAACGGGACCGATGTCGCTCCCTACCTACATACAAAGGAGTCTATGTGCCCATGCACCGCATTCAGACCTTGCCCCGAGTGGTTATACTGTCGCTGTTGTCTTTTTTGAGCGGTTGTCTGCTCCCCTTGCTTCCCTTGCCCCGAGCCTTGGCGCTCTTGCCGGGCCTGGCCATCCTGCCCCTGCTGTTCGGCGTTCTATACTGGAAACCTCAACAAAAAATGCTGGCCGCCCTTGCCGCCTGGACGGATCGTCTCGGCACCGGCGAACTGACCGCCGAACCGCCAACCCAGGGCGGCTTGCAGCACATAGCGGCACAGATGACGGGGCTGGGCCGTAACCTCGACAAAAACATCGCCGGATTCGTTCTGGCTGCCAACCAGGTCTGCCTGGCTGGCAGCACCCTCGGAGCCTGCGCGGAGCAGGCCGCCAATAACGCTTCCGATCAGGCGAACCAGACCCACCAGATCAGCAGCGCCGCGGAACAGGTCTCGGTGGCTGTGCGACAGATCGCCGCCACCGCCGAAGCGGTCTCTTCCGGAACCTCGGCAGCCATGGAAAGTGCGCGTCTCGAGCAACAGGAGGCTGTCGAAGCGGAACAAGCCGCCCTCACGGTTTTGCACCAGACGGAAGACCTGGGGAAATCCATTCAGGGGCTGGGGGAACGCTTGACCGAAATCACCGGTATCGTGACCATGATTCGCAGCGTTGCCAGCCAGACCAATCTGCTTGCCTTGAATGCGGGCATTGAAGCGGCCAGAGCCGGTGTGCACGGACGGGGATTTGCCGTGGTAGCCAACGAAGTGAAAAATCTCGCAGCCCATACCCTCGAAGCGACGGATGACATCGAGGGCCGCATCCAGCGTTTTCAGCAGGAAACCGCCACCACTGTTCAGGCCACCGGGGACACGCTTTCGCAAGTCCGCACCAGCGCCGAGGGTCTGGCACGGGTGGGCAAAGCCATGAACAGCATGGTCGACAGCTTTGCCAGCGCCCATGCGCAGGTAGACGAAATATCGCAAGCGGTGCAGGAGCAGCAGGATGCCATCCAGGATTTAACTTCAAGTATCGAACAGGTGGCGGAACTGGCTGGGGATATGGATGCAACCGCACGCGGGGTCCATGAAGAGGCACGCATGCTGACCGGTATCAGCGACGAACTGTTGCCGATGTTGGGCGGCTTCCACCTGAGCGCCCACGAACGCGCGCGGCAGGTTATCGAAGAAGCCTGCAACCATGCGGCGCTTAAATCGGCCGGCCGCCGGGATATGGAAGGCGCCTTACGCCGCCTGGCAACACGCCATGATTACCTGGAACTGCTGTACGTGACCGATGGCCGGGGCAGACAGGTCACCAGCAACGTTTTCGGCCACAACGCGGTCGAGGCATCCTACGGCAGCGACGGTTACGACATGGACTGGTCGCAGCGCCGCTGGTTCAAGGAGGCGCAGAGTCAGGGCCGCTGCACGGTCACTCCATTTTACCGGTCCGCAGCCACCCACCGCTTCTGCTTTACGGTGGCGGGACCGATTCGTGATGACGGTGGCCGTATTACAGGTATCCTGGGTGCGGATATCGACGTTGCGGCATTGCTTAAGGGATAAGAGTGCTGCCCGGCACGGTCGCAAGTCCCTATAAAATCGTCGTCACTGCGATGCGGCGCAGGGTTGCATTCATGTCGCAGCTCCTGCAAACTAGTAATTAGATACACGGTAATACCCATCTGGCCAGGGACGCACTGCCCCTGTCGCCCCACCCGGTAACTACGCGTTTTTTGACAATGGCGCCAGGGCTTTTAAACTTCTATAAACGCTTATGGCCGATGGCACTTCAACCACAACCGACAGTTGCCAAGAGCCCCAAAACCGGAGGCATCTATGTGGGATTATAGCGATAAAGTCAAAGATCACTTTCTCAATCCTCGCAATGTTGGTGAAGTCGAAGATCCGGACGGTATCGGCGAAGTCGGCTCGCTGGCGTGTGGCGACGCGTTGCGGCTGACCTTCAAGCTGGACGAACAGGGCCGCATCAAGGAGGTCAAATTCAAAACCTTCGGTTGCGCCAGCGCTATCGCATCGTCCTCAGCCCTGACCGAAATCATCAAAGGCATGACCCTGGAGGAAGCGGAAAAGGTCAACAACCAGGACCTCGCCGAATTTCTTGGCGGCCTGCCGGAAGAGAAAATGCACTGCTCCGTCATGGGCAAGGAAGCTTTGGAAGCCGCCATTGCCAATTACCGTGGCGAAGCGGCCGTCAAGGAAGAATACGACATCGTCTGCAAATGCTTTGGCGTCACCGATAAAGAAATCGAGCGGGTAGCCAGGGAGAACAGTCTCACCACGGTCGAGCAGATCACGGATTTCACCAAGGCCGGCGGCGGCTGCCAGGCCTGCCATCCAAAGATCGAAAATATACTGAAACAACTATGGGGCAGCAAACCGGCCGAACCGGTGGAAGTACGCCTGCCGAAAGGCAAAAAGCTGTCCAACCTGCAGAAAATCCGCCTCATCGAGGAAATCCTGGAGCGGGAGATCCTGCCGCCGATCCGCTCCGATGGCGGCGACCTGGAATTGATCGACATCGACGGCAGCAAGGTTCTGGTGGCGCTGCGCGGCACCTGCTCCTTCTGTCCGCAATCGAGCTTTACCCTCAAGCATTTTGTGGAAGCCAAACTGCGTGAATTCGTCAGCCCCGAAATCGAGGTGGAGGAGGTGAAACCATGAGGACCGTCTATCTCGACAACAACGCCACCACCCGCACCGCGCCGGAAGTGGTTGAGGCGATGCTGCCCTTTTTCAGCGATCTGTACGGCAACCCCTCAAGCATGCACTTTTTCGGCGGCCAGGTCGGACGCCACGTCAAGCAGGCGCGGGAGCAGGTGGCGGCCCTGATCGGCGCCCATCCGGACGAAATCGTCTTCACCAGCTGCGGCACCGAAAGCGACAACGCCGCCATCATGGGGACCCTCTACTCCTACCCGGAGAAAAAACATATCGTCATCTCGCGGGTCGAGCACCCGGCGGTTCTCAACGTCGCCCACCAATTGCAGGCCCGCGGCTACCGGATTACCGAACTGGGGGTCGATCGCGAGGGCCAGCTTGACCTTGACGAGCTGCGTACGGTGCTGACCGACGACACGGCCCTGGTCAGCATCATGTCCGCCAACAACGAAACCGGCGTGCTGTTCCCCATCGACGAAATCGCCGCTATCGTGCACGAACGCGGCATCCCCTTCCACACCGACGCCGTGCAGTCCATCGGCAAGATTCCCATGGATATGGCCAAAAGCCCCATCGACATGCTGTCGCTGTCCGGCCACAAGTTGCACGCCCCCAAAGGCGTCGGCGCCCTCTACATCCGCAAGGGCACGCGTTTTGCCCCCTTCGTGGTCGGCGGCCACCAGGAAGCCGGCCGACGCGGCGGCACGGAAAACGTCCCTTACATCATCGGTCTGGGACGTGCGGCCCAGTTCGCCATGGATCATCTGCAGGAGGAGAACACACGCGTCAAGGCTTTGCGTGATCGTTTGGAAGCGGAATTGCTGAAAAGTATCCCCAACACCATGGTCAACGGCGATGTCAAAAACCGCCTGCCCAACACCTGTAATCTGAGCTTTGAGTATATTGAAGGGGAATCGATTCTGATGCTGCTCAGCGACGAAGGCATCTGCGCCTCGTCCGGTTCGGCCTGCACCAGCGGCTCGCTGCAACCCTCTCATGTGCTGCGTGCCCTCGGGGTACCGTTTACCGCCGCCCACGGTTCTGTACGTTTCAGCCTCAGCGTCTACAACAACCAGGAGGATATCGACCACGTCATCGCCACCCTGCCGCCCATTATCCAAAGACTGCGCGATATTTCGCCTTTCTGGAAGGATTACGTGGAGGGCAAGCCGATGAGTTCTTTTTTGACCGGCGGCGATATCGAGCATCACGTTCACGGATAGCCCTTAAGGCATCCTTATCCCTTCAGGATGCCTGCCCGTATGCCAGCCTTGCCTTTTCCAGGCTGTCGAAACTTTTTTCATCCCCTTCACCCAAAGTGAAGGGGATTTTTTCATCTCACTGGGAGTCTGTCGGGCGTCAAATGACAAGATTGAACAGGTAACCGACCAGCAGAATTCCCACTCCGACCACTCCGATAAAGGTTCCGATCAGTCGCGGCTTGAGCACTTTGCGAAGGATGACCATTTCCGGAAACGAAAGAGCGATGACGCTCATCATGAAGGCCAGGACGGTACCCAGGGCGGCGCCCTTGCCGAGCAGCGCCTCGACCACCGGAATCATGCCGGCGGCGTTGGTGTACATGGGAACCCCGATCAATACCGATACGGGGACCGACCACCAGGCGCTCTTGCCCATGATGCCGGCCATGAAATTCTCCGGCACGAATCCGTGGATGGCGGCTCCGGCCAGAATGCCGATCACCACGTACGGCCAGACTCTGCCGACAATATCCCTTACCGCGTCGATGCCGAAGCTGATCCGTTCTTCCCACGACAGGACCTCGTCGGGCATGGCCGCCTGATTGACCTGCATCTCCCGCACCCAGTCTTCCACATGATTCTCAAGTTTCAAACGTCCGATGATCCAACCGGCCACCGTGGCAATCACTATCCCGGTAATAAAGTACAGAGCGGCGACCTTCCAGCCCAACAAGCCGAACAGCAACACCAGGGCGATCTCGTTGACCATAGGAGCCGAGATCAGGAAGGAGAAGGTTATCCCCAGAGGGATGCCGGCGGTGACGAATCCGATAAACAGCGGCACCGCCGAACAGGAACAAAAGGGCGTCACCACGCCGAGCAGAGCGGCCAATACATTGCCGGTGGATTCCCGCCGGCCGGCCAGGATTTTCCGGGTCAGCTCCGGCGTAATAAAGCTGCGCAAAATGCCGACACCGAACACCACCAGCACCAGCAACATCAATACCTTTGGGGTGTCGTAGAGGAAAAACTCCACCGCCGAGCCGAGGTGCCCTCCCGCCTGCAACCCGAGCAGATCATAGGTGAGAAACCGCGACAGAGGCAAAAGCTGATGGTAGATCATAAACCAGGCGATGAGGAACAGGCCGATTTTGACACCGATAAAACTTTTCCGGGGTGTATTTTGCGATTCCGAGGCCGCGCTGGCTTGATTTTCCATGGGTGAAGCTCCTTCTGAAGGTTACGCCGGGCCCTGTACGGTCAGGCCCGGTTACGATTTTATTCCTGCCGGTTGACTTGCGACCCCTCGCTGCGATAGGCCCTGGCCAGCACTTCAACCGGGTGATATACGGGATAGGGCAGGCAGTGACTGAACTGCAATCGGCAACTCATGCAGTCGGTGACGATGGCCTGCGGATCATGCGCTCGGATCTTTTTCATCAGCGGTGCTCCCAGATCCAGGGACTTCTGGTGAAAATGTTCCTTGAAGCCGAAAATGCCTCCCATGCCGCAGCAGTCGTAATCGCTGCCGACCTCTTCGATGTCCAGTCCGGGAACCATCTTCAGCAGATCGAGGTAAGGCCGCCCCATTTTTTGCTCCCGCAAATGACACGGTGCAAAATAAGCCATGCGCTCAGGCAGGGGTGCGAAGTCGGTGGCGAGCTTCCCTTCGGCATGAAGGCGCGCCAGGTAAATGCCGAAATCGAAGAGATGATCGGCAAGTTGAATACGATCCATGGGGTCGATGGAAGAAAAATACCCATCGTCCTTCAGGATGTCGTGATACATGGATTTTTTCAGGTGCCAGAACTGGTTCTCGCCTTTTTCGGGAGCGGGAACCTTCAATTCGCCCTCAACCGCGTTGACCGACTTCTGGAACACATCGGAATAATATGCCCTGTCCTTGAGCAGTCTTTTCAGGAAAAAGCCGCAGGTAGGGCAGGAGTAAATGAGGTCATCGCCGCCGCGCACCGATTCAAGCAGCTTCTCCATATTGGTTCGGGCCAACTGCAGGGTACGATTGCGGTCCCCCTCCACCAGGAAGGGCATACCGCAACATTGCTGTGGCGGCACATAGACGTTAGCACCATTGTGTTGCAGGATCTCCACCACGCTACGACCAATCTGGGGGAACAGATACCCTGCGGTACAACCAACAAAGTAGGCGACTTGGTGATCGCCGTTTTGCGGCTTGTCCAGCCCCTTGGCTGCCGCCCACTTGAAAAAATTCTGTTGAGGAAAGGAGGGCCATTGCCGGTCAGGGTGGATGCGGGTCGCTTTGCGCAACAAAGGACCGAGGATCTTATTCTCCTGCATGGCTTTAACCAGGCGGGGAAAAGTACCGCACAGTCGGGCCATGCGTGGGACATCATTGAGCAGGCGCGTTGCCAGGGGAAGGCCCTCCCGTTCAACATAGCGGGTCTTGGCCTCCATCACATCCATGGGGACTTTCGGACAGGGACACAAGCCGCACAGAGTACAGAGTTCGGCCAGGTAACGCAGTTGCGATTCGGTAATGGGGATTCCTTCTTCCTGCTCCTGATCAACAAGCCGGTAGAGTTCGATGAAAAATGCGCAATCCTCCTCCATCATGGTGCGGCAGGTGTCACAGTCAGCGCATAATCGCATAACGTCACGGAGAACTTCCTGCGGCGTCTTTTGTTTTTTATCCACTTTTCGATCCATCGTTTCACCTTCCTTTACGCTGGCACCATCCCTGAATCCGGGCGATATATCCGAAAATCCGGATATATCGCCCGGAAAAAAAATCAGGCGCAATTTTTCCGGTGCAATGCCTCCAGGAGCCTCTGGCGATTCCTGGCTCCCTCTTTGGTCTGCGGCAGATGCGCCCCCAGAACAGCCAACAATCGGTCCGCCAGGGCGTCGTGGCCATGGGCAAGAGAGTAGTGCACCCAGGTGCCGTCGCGGCGATCCTCAACCAGCCCGGCGTTCTTCAAAATAGCCAGATGGCGGGAAGCGGTCGATTGAGGCAGATCCAGAATCTCCATGATCTTGCAGACACACACCTCCCCGTCGAGCAGCAGGCAGAGAATATGCAACCGTGTCTCGTGGGCCAAGGCTTTAAAAAGGTCCGTCGTTTTTTTCATGCCTTAAAAGTTAATCCGTTTTTCCGGATATAGCAAGATTTTTCTGAACGCATGTTTTTTGTGCAGAATAAGATCGAAAAAATCAAGCCATAGGGCCCTCTGGATAGGCCCATTAGAACAGCCTTTCCCTTTCTTATTGTTTGTGGAAATTTTCTAATTGGATTTTCTATGCCTGCCGCGTGTATGTTTATTTGCTTCAATGAAGTATTCGATTTCATCAAACACTACCCGAGTTTTAGCCGTGGAGAGAATCATGCGTTTCATTCCCCTGCTCTGCCTTCTTCTAGCTTTTGTGTTCTGCAATTACGCCGGTGGCGCGGACCTGCCCTCCTCCTTTGACCTGCGCAACATCGACGGACGCAGCTATATTGGGCCGGTGCGCAACCAGAAAAAGTGTGGCAGTTGCTGGTCCTTCGGCACCCTGGCCGCCGCCGAAAGCACCTGGAACCGGGTCCATGGCCTGTATGACGACCAGGCCATCGACTTTTCCGAAGCCTTTTTGACCTGGAGCCTGAGTCCTCTGTACGATGGCCTGCATGGGTGCGATGGCGGCAGTCTGGATCTCCAGCAAAACACGGCACTGATCGAGTATGGCGTACCACTTGAATCGGACTTTCCCTACACCATGACAGATCCAGGCAGCGATCTGCACTGGGATGCAACGCGCTATAGTTTTCTGGACTGGTACCGCATTCCCCCCAGCGACATCGAAACCACGCGCCGCATTCTCTACCACATTGGAGCGGTTACCGCCGGCGTACTGGTCGAAGATGACTTTTACGCCTACTCCGGCGGCATCTTGACCAACCAAAACACCGCCATCAACAATCCCTTGCCTTACGAATCCTCCGCCAACCACCTTGTTGCCCTGGTGGGCTGGAACGATGAACCCGGGGACGACGGTCTAGGCTATTGGATTTTACGTAACAGCTGGTCTGAAAACTGGGGGGATAACGGCTATGTAAACATCCGCTATACCACCGCCAAAGTGGCGCTGCACAGCGCCTATATGATGTTGGAACCCTGGAGCGGTGCGAATGTCGTCCTGGAAAATCAAGAAGACCTGTCGGCTACTCCCTGGAGTGCCGGCGGTACACTTAACGCTCACGGCTTGGACCTGTGGGGCGGCGCCGCCAGTAGCGTAACCAACCGGGGAACCATCCTGGCCGAAGCATACGCTGAAACCGAACTGGCCACGGCGCGCGGCGTCTATCTGTGGGGTGGACCCGAAGGCCAGGTGATTAACGAGAAGCTTATAGGAGCTTTGGCCTCCAGCGACAACAACCAGGCCAGCGCCTATGCCATCTGCCTGCAGGGCGGTCTTGTGGATAATAGCGGCCAACTGCTCGCCCTGGCCACAAGCCATGCCGACCAGGCACTGGCCTTCGGCGTATGGGCGGCCAACGGTGGCAATCCCCTGGAAATCCGCAACAACGGACTGGTGCTGGCATGGGCTCAAAACAGCGGCACCAATGCCGGCTACGGCATCTGGGCCGACAGTCGCTACCTGACCGAAGTCACCAACAGCGGCAGTATCTTCGCCTTTGCCGACACTTACGCTGTCGGTGTGCTGTTGAGCGGAGGTCCTGCTGTACTGAACAACAGCGGCACCATCCTGGCGGCAGCGTCCCTGGAAGATCCGGACATATTATCCGGCACCAGTATCGGCCTGCTGGCTACCAAGAAAACAACGATTCTCAACAGCGGCACCATCAGCGGCGCTTATGCCTCCATAAAATCCGAGGACGACACCTTACTCGTGCTGGAAACCGGATCCGATCTGATCGGAACGGCCTATCTCAAAGGAAACAGCGATGTCGTTTGGCTAAACGGCAGCGGCAGTGAAGATACGTCCTTTTACGGTGTGGAAACCCTGCTGATGGCCGGCGACGACTGGTCCCTGAGCGGCGCCTCAGCCTTCGGCAGCATCGAGGTCGCCCTGGGGCGGCTGGGGGTGGACGGCGCATTGGCGGGTGAGACATCGGTCCTGGCAGAGGGCATCCTCGGCGGCAACGGTTCGGTAACCGGCACGGTCGCCAACGGCGGCACGGTCGCGCCGGGCCATTCCGTCGGCCATCTCACCGTTGTCGGCGACTACGCGCAGACCGCCGATGGCACCCTGGAGATCGAAATCGGCGACGGCATCGCCGACCTGCTTACCGTCACCGGCACCGCCGATCTGGCCGGCACCCTGCTGATACTGCCCGACGGCTACGCCACCGGCGGCAGCTATACCTTCCTGGAGGCGGGAACCATCGCCGGCGCCTTCGAAACACTGACCAGCGCCGCGGTGCTCTCTGTCACCCTGGACGATGCCACCCCCGGCAGCCTGAGCCTCGATGTGACGCGCAACAGCTACACAGCACTGTCCTCGCCGCACAACCGGGGTCTGGCCAGCACCCTGGACGGTCTGCGGTCCACCGCCGACGGCGATTTCGGTTCCTTGCTCGACAGCCTCGATCTGGCCCTGAGTCAGTCGGCGCTCAACGACGCCCTCGCCTCTCTGACCCCGCGCATCCACGGTCTGGCCAGCACCGTGATCCTGAACGATGCGCAAACCCGCCTGGGCGATCTGCGCCGCCGCCTGCAGCGCGTCGATCCGGACATGCAGCCGGAAGGAAAGCCCTCCGCCTGGTTCGAGATCCTCGGTGAAGACAACCGCTACGGCAGCGATGGCGGGTATTTCGGCGCACGGGAAGAACTTTACGGACTGCTGCTGGGGATGCACCGATCAACCTCCGGTGGCCTGACCCTGGGCGTGGCGGCCGCCGTGTCGGAAAGCCGCCTGGACGGCCGGGACGGCAACGACGACAGCGAAATCAAAAGCCAGCAGGGATACCTTTACGCGGCCTGGCGCGAGCCGCGCCGCGCCGACGGCATGCATATGGAGGCCGTTGTGGGCGGTGGTCTCTGTCAGCTGGACACCGATCGCTCCATCCCGTTCGCCGGCCGCAGACCCCACAGCGAGCATGACGGCAGCCTGATCGGCGCCACCTTCAACGGCGGCTATACGCTAGACGTTAACGGATGGATCATCGATCCCGGCGCCGGGCTGAGCTTCGTGCATCTGCGCGAAGAGAGCTTTCGCGAATCCGGCGCCAACAGCGCCGACCTGAAGATCGCGGCGCGCGACAACGATTCCCTGCAAAGCCAGCTGGGTGTGCGTTTAAGCCATCCGTTGCGGCTCGACACCCTGACCCTGCAACCGGAACTGCGTATCGAATGGCAGCACGAATTCAATCGCAAGACCGAAGCGCTGCAGGCCCGCCTGGCCGGCGGCGACACGTTTATCACACCGGGCCGCGACCTGGCCGGCGACGGCCTGCTGCTCGGCGCCTCGCTGCGGGCCCGGATGTCCGACAACGTCTTCGGAATGCTGGACTACACCTGCGACCTGCAGAGCCACGGCGCCGCAGGTCACGCCCTGCGTCTGCACCTGGCAGTGATGTTCTGATCCCGCTGCCGTCGAGGCCCTTGTCGGCCTCGACGGCGGCACCGCTCCAGTTCGCTGGCCCCTCTTCCCGTCAGCCAGCGGCAAAAAACTATTTGCCGATCTACACATTTCTCTCTAAGATGGCTCCCATTGAATTTAGATCAGACAAAAAAAATAGCGACATGGTTGCTTTTTTGACCTGTGCCTTGCCGCCCGAAGAAAGAGAAACGGTTGAGTCCCCTTCACCCTGATCACGAGCACCCTTTACCGACGGAATTTTCCCGCGGCACAACGCGGCGAGTACTGCTGATCGTTGGCGCACTGCTGACCTTTTATCTGGCCGGGGTCTTCACCCAAGGCTTCGATCGGGACGAGTGGCAAACCATGGTAGCGGCGGCCGGCGTTGCCGATGGCAGCACCCTCTACACCGATATCTGGGACAATCACGGCCCCTTGTTGACGGTTGTCCTGGGTGGTCTGATCAAATGGCTCGACACGCAGGATCACATGCTGCTGATGTTTGGCGGGCGCCTGCTGATGCTGGCTATGCTGGTCGTGATCCTGTGGCTGACCGGCCGACTGGCACGGCGCGCCTGGCCCGACAGCCCCCTTGCCGCTCCTCTGGCCATGGCGGTGCTGCTCTGCAGTCAGGTGTTTTTCGGAAAAGGCCTGGAAATACGTCCGGATGTGCCACTATTGCTGGCCTGGACCACAAGTTTGTGGCTGCTGCAGCGCGGCTTCGACCATAACCGCAACCTCGACTTTTTGCTGGCCGGTACGGTGCTGGGGGTCGGTTTTGCCTTCAGTCTCAAAACCCTGCTGTTGGGAGCGGCGTGCGGCGTAGCCCTACTGGTGGTGGTGATCCGGCGCCGGCGACTGTATCCCCTGTGGCTGCTCACTTTTGGCCTGGGGGTGCTCCCTGCTCCCGTGACCATGTTGCTGTGGCTGCGCCAGGCAGGCTCCCTGCCGGCTTTTCTGGACAGTTATCTGGGGCAGAACTTCGATCGCATCGCCGAATCGTGGCTGCTGGGACTCAAAAAAGCCTGGCAGGCAGAGGAGTTGCTGCTGTTGACGCTGACAGCGGCGGCCTTGTATGCCGTGCGGCGCCTGAAAAAGACATCCCTGCCGGAAGGGATAATCGCTCTGTTGGCCGTTTCGGGCACCCTGCTGCTTCTGTTTCTGCGGCTCCCCACCCACTATGAACAGAGTCTGCTGCCGATTTTGCCGGCCGCGGCGGTGATCATTGCCTGGGCTATCGGTCAATGGTTGCTGCTGGCAAGAAAGACACGCTGGCAGCTGCCCCTGCACAGCGTATTGCTGCTGCTGGCCATCGCCAGCTGTTTTGACCACGCCTGGTTCCGGCATGACAGCGATGAGGACCTGCGCATTGCCCGGATACGCACGGAACTGCTGCCTGATGAGGCGCTGCTATTTGAAGGTGTGGGGCTGCCTCTGTTTCAGCCAAGACCTTTTATCTACAAGGCCTTCGTCAACACCCTGTGCCAACGCATCCGCGAGGGACAACTGGACATCGACCCGGTTCATGAACTGGATCGCAACGATGTCGGCTACGCCGCCTGGGACAAACGGGTAGCGAAAATGGGCGACGACATACGGGCTTTTTTGCAGAACAACTTCCTGCCCCTGCGTGACGGAGGGCTGCTGGCGGCCGGTACGGTTCTGCCGGCGACAAGCGAAGGCAAAATCCGCTGGAAGGTCTGCATCGCCGGACGCTATTTCCTGGAAACCGGCGCCCCGCCCGGCGACCTGCGGGTCGACGGACTGCCGGTGGGCGACGTCGTTGATCTGACCGACGGTCCCCACACCTTTGCCTGGACCGGCGACCACGCCGTTGTTCTAAGTATCGCCCCGCCCCGCTACTGGGCGGCCCGCGATGCCGTTACCGCCTGGAAAACCGGACCGCTGCCCCGGCCCTAAACCAACCCCGACAATCAAGGCTCCGCTCATGACCAAGTTGATCATTCAGATTCCCTGCTATAACGAAGAACAAACCCTGGAAATCGCCCTGCGGCAATTGCCCCGCAGTCTGCCGGGCATTGACTGCGTGGAGTGGCTGATCATCGACGATGGGTCGACGGATCGCACCGTTGAGGTGGCGCGCGCCTGCGGTGTCGATCATATCGTAAGCCACCCCCGCAACCTCGGTCTGGCCCGGGCTTTCATGACCGGCCTGGAGGCCGCGCTGAAAGCCGGCGCCGATATCATTGTCAACACCGATGCCGACAACCAGTACGAAGCGTCCGATATTCCCAAACTCCTCGAACCGATCCTGCAGCAGCGTGCCGAACTGGTGATCGGAGCACGGCCCATATCCACCACCGAGCATTTTTCCCCGATCAAAAAACTGCTGCAGAAATTCGGCAGCTGGGTGGTACGCCAGGCCAGCGGCACCGCGGTGGACGATGCGCCGAGCGGCTTTCGTGCCATCAGCCGCACCGCCGCCACCCGTCTGGTGGTCTTTAACCGTTACACCTACACGCTGGAAACCATTATCCAGGCAGGTCGCCAGGGAATGGCCATCGCCTCGGTACCGATCCGCACCAACGAAGACCTGCGTCCCTCGCGGCTGGTGAAAAGTATCCGCTCCTACGTACAGCGCTCCCTGCAGACCATTCTGCGCATTTCCGTGATCTATTCGCCCGGACGGTTTTTTGCCGCCCTTGCCGTGCTGGCCGGACTGGCCGGCGTATTTTTCATGGGACGTTTCGGATGGTTCTTCCTGCAAGGCGCCGAGGACAGCCATGTGCCCTCGGTGGTGCTCGGACTGGCGGGGATGGGGGCGGCGCTGCTGCTGGCTATTGTCGGGATCCTGGCCGATTTGCTGGCCGTCAATCGCAAACTGCTGGAAGATGTGCGACGCCGCCTGATCGAACTCAGTCTGGACGGTGCTGCGTCGAAACCGCCCTGCGACGCCACGCAGCGAGTTGCCAGCCCACTGCCGGCAGACACAAAAGCGACAGGATCCAATACGCAAACGCCGTGTAGCCCAAAGCAACCATTGTAGCGCCTTCGAGACTCACGCCGTTGAGCATCATCAACTGGACGAATGCGGCGTCGCGGGTGCCCACGCCGCTGACGGTCACCGGTACCAGGCCGGCCAACACACACAGGGGAAAGAGCGCATACGCCACCGACCAGCGCAACGGCAGACCAAAAGCGCTGACCAGGCAACATACGGTCAGGGCCGCCGCCGACCAGACCGCCAGAGAACTGCCTACGGTCTGAAGAACCGCCCCCGGACAACGTACCCAGAGCCGAAAAACCCGCGCCAGTTCGCCCAGTTTGTTACGTACCGCAGACGGCAGGGGGAACCTGTCCAGGGGCACGTACAGGGCCAGCACAAAGGCGCTGCCAACCGCACCGACCAGCAATCCTCCCGCCAGCAATCCCCAACCGATCCCGCTGATCGCAAAACCTGCCAGCCCCAGCAGACCCAGTACCAGCAGGTCAACCAGACGTTCCAGCACCACGCTGCCGACGCCCAGGGTCAATCCGCCATGCTCCCGCAAATAGGTGGCCTTGACCACTTCCCCCCCTTTGGACGGCAAAAAACTGTTGAGAACGTTGGCCATCAGTACCGCGCGCAGGGCCGTGGCATAGGGCAGACGCACGCCCTGGGCGCGCAGCACCCCCTGCCAGCGCAAAGTTCCCAGTACCGGTGCCAGACCGGTCAGTCCCAAGGCCAACCACAGATACCCTTTGACGCTTTGCCGCCAGAGCGAAACCACCTGCGCACCGTCCACCCGGGACACCAGCCAGACCACCAGGCTCGCCGATACCAGCACACTCACGATGCCCGCCAAGCGTTTCTTAGTCATGGGCCTCTTCCTTCCGGCTGAATTCACGCACCCATTCGCCGCCCTGCAGCCGCATCCGGTCCGGTGCGTCCATCCAGGGGCACGCCAAGGTCGATTCCTGGTAGACATTGCTGGCGGCCACATAGATGGAGGTGGCATCAGAACCGGCAGAAAGCCGGCGAAAACCGGTCGCTGCAGGCAGCCGATCCGTTACCCGCAATCGGCCGTCGGCACATTCCAGTACCCGTTCGAAAACCACATCGGTGCGTTGTTTGCCGGTAATCAGCAGCTTTTGCAGCAAGCCGCGCAACAGGTTGGGGAAAAACCGCCCCAGGCTCATGTTGAGCATGCGGAACAGAATCTGTTTGAAGGGACTGGCCAGCTTCTGGGAGCGTACCGCCAGCACCCCCTTGACGCGAAAGACCCCCTGCGCCGGCTGCGCTTCGACGGCATGGTGTTCATCCTGCAGATGCGACACCACCACCCGCCCGTCGGGCAATTCGCCGATCAAGCCGGTGTCGCTGGCCAGACAGCCCTTTTCATCGTAATACTTGAACACGCCGCCCTTTTTCATGCCGGCCACCAGATAGTGACCATGCTCTTTGACCACCGCCAATCCGGCATCGGGCAGCCACTGCACGAAATCGCTGCGGGCATGCAACGATGCCGCCGGCCGCCGGGGGCAGTAGTCCTGCCAGGCCTGCAGCCAGTTGTAGGCCAGGTGGCCGAGCATGCGATCGTCATCGTTATGATAGCGCTTGCCTCTGCCCGCGCCGGCCAGCCAGGCGTCGTTGAGTTGTGCCGCCAGAGGGATGTGCGGCGCCAGCAGCTCGAATCCGTGGGGATAGTAATGATAGGTGTTGCGACTGCCGTATTCGCCGCCGTACGAACCGTCCGGATGCATGAACAGGGCGCAGAATTCCACCGCCTTGCGCAGCGATCCGAGCAGCGCATCGTCACCGCTTTTGCGCCAGTATTTGGCCAGGAAATCTATGCTGCACGTCTGGTAGCCGGGATCGGCACCTTCGTACTCCTGAAACCAGCCTTCCTGCGGGTGCTGCCAGCTCAATACCAGCTCTACCCGCTGTTGCGCACCGCGACGGAAACGCTCATCGCCGCTGAGCAGATAGATACTGTACAGGGTCAGGGCGGCCAGGGCCTGATGATTGCTCAGTCGACCCGACTCGTTATGCCGTAACAGATGTTCTCCGCGACGGCAGAAAAACTCCAGCAACTGCTTGTCGTCAAGCCCCAGGATCTGATAAGCCTCGGTGGCGGCATAAGTCGAAAAAGCCAAGGCCCCCATGGCCCGTTCCCAGGGAAAATAGTCATCGCATGTGCCGTCGTCGTGCGACGCGCGGCGGGCGAAATGCATGCCGGCTACCGCCAATTCGCGCATGCGCTCCAGGCCAAACCAGCGATTTCCAGGGCATTTTTGGGCATACAACAAGGCAAAGGGCAGCACGAATTCCTGGCTCATGCCGCAGGCAAAGTCCCGGGTGCGATAATGCCAGTATTCCCGATCAAAGCAACCGTAAGTACGGCTGTAGGGATTGCGATCGACCAGCCCCGCGAGATGGGGCACATAGCTCATGGCCAGTTCGGCAAACAGGTCTCTTTGAGATTGATGTACCATGCTGTCCTTCCCCTGAAATGCGCTAAAATCGCCCCTGCGAAGATAACGGCTTCAAGTCGCTTATCTCGTTTTTTCAAATGCCGCCAAGTATTCCATAAAACCGCCAAAACAGACAAGGGAAACCCTTGGCATGCGCAGCCCGCAGGCCTCGTAGGCCGCCTCACCGGGACGATCTCCGAGCAAATATGCCTTGACTCCTCCAGCCATTGCCGATAAGCTAAAATGCCTGTCATTACAATGTGTTGCCTGTTTAATTTCATTCTGGAGGAGAAGCCTTTATGACCGACTTGCACCTGACCGACCAGATCATCATTCTTGTTTATCTGACCTTTGTCCTCGGCTTGGGACTGTGGTCCGGACGCCGGGTCAGGGACCTGGAGGATTACGCGGTCGGCGACCGCGGCTACAGCGCCCTGGTCATCGCCATGACCCTTTCCGCCTCGTTTATCGGCGGCGGCTTCACCATGGGCAACGCCGAGAAGGTTTTTACCCTCGGCATTATCAATATTCTGGTCCTCTGGGGCTTCAGTCTCAAAGAGATCCTGGTGGCCGGCTTCATCGGCCCGCGCATGGGGCATTTTCCCAATGCCATTTCCGTGGGCGACGTCATGGAGGTCAATTACGGCAAGATCGGCAAGGTCATCACCGGCGTCTTTTCCGTACTGCTGTGCGCCGGAATCCTCGGTGCCCAGGTCGGCGGCATGGGGTACCTTTTCAACCTCTTTCTGGGGCTGTCGGTACCGACAGGTATTCTACTGGGGATGAGCATCGTCATCCTTTACGATACCCTCGGCGGCATGCGGTCGGTGGTGGCTACCGATGTGCTGCAGTTCTGCGTACTGGCCCTGGGTATTCCTCTGGCCCTGATCCTGGGCATACGCCAGGTCGGCGGCCTGGAAGCCCTGGCCGCGCGGGTGCCGATGGACCATTTCAACCTGACCGCGCATCTTACTCCGGTGCAGATCCTGTCGCTGTTTCTGACCTTTCTGCTGGGAGAAACGCTGGTACCGCCGTACGTACGACGCCTGTTCATCAGCCGTAAGACCCGCGCCATCTGCCGCGGCACCCTGTGGAGCGGCTTATTTTCCATTCCGTTTTTCGCCATCGCCGGCGGTATCGGCCTGCTGGCGCTGGGACTCAATCCGGAGCTTAATCCCAATCTCGCCTTGCCCTATGTGGTCGAAACCGTCCTGCCCATCGGGCTGCGCGGACTGGTTGTGGCCGGCATCATCGCCGTGGTCATGTCCTCCGCCGATTCGTTCCTCAACAGCGCTTCGGTGGCTTTCGTCAACGATATCGTCAATCCCTTGCGTCGACACCCCCTGACGCCCAAGCGCGGACTGCTGTTCGCACGGCTGGCCACCCTTCTTACCGGCTCCATCTCCGTGGTGTTCGCCATCCGCATCAAAAGCCTGATCGATATTCTGATTTACGCCTACAACTTCTGGTCGCCCATTATTCTGGTGCCCCTGGCCGCCACCCTGCTGGGCGTACGCGCCGGAACCGCAGCCTTCTGTGCCGGTGCGGCGGCCGGTTTGGGCGGTGTCTTCATCTGGAACCAGGTGCTTGGAACGCCTGGAGGCTTTGACGGTCTGCTGGTCGGCGTGTTCGCCAACCTGCTGGTATTCTGCGTCACGGCGCGCTTGTGCCGGCAACCGGCGACGGTTCCGGAAGGGGTTGCCTGACAGCGTTTTTCTAAAAAAGAAGCATCCCGAAGCCCTCTGAGTCGTCGCTTTGATTCAGAGGGCTTTATTATGCAAAAACCAAGGCTGAAGCTTCCTTCGACATTCTTGCGAAACCATCGCAGAACGGAAAAATGCCGCCCAAGACTTGGCTAACCCGCCAGAATATTTATACTTAAGTATGTAACAATGATGGAGCGGTTTCAAACCGGAGGTGCACATGCCCGATATCCTCAAAGTACTGATCACCCGCGATTTGTTGCCATATTTCGAATCGGACAGGGATTTTGCCCGACAGGAAGGATTTTCCCTGCAGGTGGTCGAAGATGGCGCCGCGGCATGGAAGGAACTGGATCAGGCCTGGCCTAACCTGGTGATGATGGATCTTAACGCCGCAGGCATGCCGGGAGACGAATTCTGCCGCCGCCTTAACAAGGAACGGCAATTGCGGCATATTCCGGTGGTGCTGATGGTGGAAAGCCAGGAACCCAAGGAGCTCAACCGGTGTCTCAAGGCGCGCTGCGCGGATATTCTGTTCAAACCGTTGAGCAAACATCTGCTGATGGCTGCGGCACGCCGCATCCTGGGGTTGACCTACCGTACCTTTCCGCGCATTCCCATGTGCCTGGAAGTATCCTATGGCGATGCGCCCGGCGAAAGGCAGACCGGCGCGTGCGTCAACCTGTGTAGCGGGGGTATGTTTATCGAAACCGTACGGCCGTTGCCCGTCGAGCAACGATTGCACCTCGAATTCGTTCTGCCCGGCACCACCAGGCATATCGCCTGCCAGGCCAGCGTAGCCTGGGTAAACGACGCCCAGAACCCCGTCAACAAAAACCTGCCGGCCGGCATGGGTCTGCAGTTTCTCTCCCTCAACCTGACGGAGCTACTCGCCATCTGCCGTTATATCCGCCGGCGCAGCATTGCGCCCGAGGGCTGATGCCTGGCTTGCATCCGACCTTCCGAAAGAGCCGGATATACCTGCAAACCCGCGTTACCGCACCGGTGCGGCGTTAAGGTCAAGACGCTGCAAGCGCCATAGCCGCGCGTACAGCCCCTGCCGTGCCAGCAGTTCGGAATGCGTCCCGATTTCACGAATCCGACCCCGATGCAGCAGCACGATGCGATCAGCCCGTTGTACCGAACGCAATCGATGGGCGATAACCAGCACCGTACGACCATGCCGGGAGCGTTCCATCTGCTGCTGCACAACAGCTTCGGTAGCCGCATCCAGGCGGCTGGTCGCCTCGTCGAAAAGTAAAATGGCAGGGTCGGCGGCCAGGGCGCGCACCAGGCATAACAACTGGCGTTCTCCCGCCGAAAGGTTGCGTCCGCGCTCCATCAACTCCCCCTGCAATCCCCCGAGCCCCTCCACCACCGCCCAGGCGCCGCAGCGTTCCAGTAATTCCCGCAACTGCGCATCGGAAAGACGCCCCATGGGATCAAGGTTGTCCCGCACCGTTCCGGCGAACAAAAAGGGCTCCTGGGAAACCCAACCGATGCGACGACGCACCTCGGTCGGATCGAGTGCGTCAAGCTGCTGGCCGTCAAGCAGAATTTGTCCCCGGGTCGGGGTGTAAAATTTCAACAACAGACGGCCGAGGGTCGTTTTGCCGCTGCCCGTATCCCCCACAATGCCGATCATCTCCCCCGGTGCGACGTCCAGTTCCAGATCGGTAAGCACCGCATCGCGACCGTCATAACTGAAGCACACCCGGTCGAAATGCAAGGCGCCGCGTCCCTGTCCGCGAAGTTTGACGCCGCCGGCTTCGACCTGCTGATCGAGCAACCCGAAGATACGCTCCAAAGACGCGTTGCTGGCCTGCAACAGGGAATATTGGCCGCTCAGCTTGCGCAGCGGAGCAAAAAACCGCTGGACATACTCGAGAAAGGCGACCAGGGTACCGAAAGTGGCGACCCCTTCCATTGCCGACAACCCGCCGCGCCAAAGCACTCCGGCGATAGCCAGTGCGGCAATGGTTTCCAAGGCGCTGAACAGGAATACGTCCCAGCGAATGGCGGCAAAAGAACAGCTTCGATAATCCTCCTGCAGGTCCGCGAATTCGGTCAGGGTCCGCTGTTCCTGTCCGAACAGGCGCACCGTGCCGACCCCGGCGATACGTTCCGCCAGATAGCCGTTAAGCTCGGCCAGGCGCGCCCGCACCTGGCGCATGGCCTGGCGCATGCGGCGCCGGAACAGCAACAGCACCATCCCCAGCAGCGGCAACAGGGCAAATGCCACCAGGGTCAGAGTCGGACTCAGCCACAGCATGGCTGCCACCACGAACACCAGGGAAAAGACTTCCCCGAAGGCGGCCGCGACCCCCGAACCGAACAGTTCGCCCACATTCTCAACATCGCTGGTAAGACGTGTCACCAGGCGGCCGGACGGATGATGGTCAAAATACTCTACCGGCAAACGCAACAGGTGCCGGAACCCCCGGCTACGCAAATCCGCGGTAATCTTCTGCCCCACGCCCTGCGCCAGATAGCCCTGCCAGAAACCGAGCAGACTCTCGACACACGCTGCCGCCAGAAACAGTGCCGCGACCTGTGCCAGACCGGCCAGTCGGCCGGGCACGATATGGTTGTCGATGGCGATCTTTACCAAAAAAGGCTGTACCAGACGCGCCGCCGTGGCCATCGGCAACAGAACCATGGCCAGCACGGCGGCAACGCGATAGGGGCGTATCAGACGCACAAACCGCCGGAACAGGCTCCAATCGAGATGACGTCCGGTGACTTCGTCCATATCGAACATTCCGCGCCTCACGACAAGCCCTCCAGTTCACGCTGTAGTCGTTCTTTTTCCAACAACCGGGCGTACACCCCTTTTTGCGCACGCAAGGCATCATAGGTCCCGGATTCCACCAATCGTCCGGCATCCAGCACCACGATGCGATCCGCCCCCGCCAGCAAAGAGGCCTGTCCCGAGGCCAGAAAAACGGTTTTCCCGACCAGCCATCGCCGAAGCTGCCGCCATACGGATTGCGCCGTGGCGGCATCAAGATGGCTGAAAGGATCATCCAGCAACCACAGACCGGCATCCCTGGCCAGAGCCCGGCCGAGGCAAACCCGCTGGCGCTGCCCCCCGGACAGTGCCTGGCCGCCTTCCCCGACACGGGTGTCAAATCCTTGCGCAAAACCCGCGATGTCATCCTGCAGGCAGACGGCCTCGACCACCTTTTGCAACAGATTGTCATCGGCATCGGGCACGGCGTACAGCAAATTATCCCGCAGCGAGCCGGAGAACAATCGACCCTCCTGGGGCACCATGGCGACCCGCTGCCGGTATGCCCCGCCATCCAGTTGGGTCAGATCCCGACCATCTATGAACAACTGTTCCGGCTCAGGAACATAGAGCCCGGCCAGCAATCGCAGCAGGGTACTTTTACCGGAACCTGTCGGGCCGGCCACACCGATCAGACTGCCGGGCGCCACCTCCAGCTGCAAATCCCGTAATACCGGCTTGTCGACATAACCGAAGGTCAGGTTGCGAAAGCACACCGCTGGCGGACCTTGCCGCTGCGCAATAGGCAGCCCTTTGGGCGGCTGCTGCAACTGCAGAATATCCGCCAGACGCTCGGCGCTGGCGGCACCGCGCTGGACCAACCCCAGTATCCAGCCGAGCATCAGCGTCGGCATGGTCAGTTGCACCAGATAGGCATTAAACGCCACCAGTTCTCCCAGGGACAGCTGTTGATCGATGACCCTGCGGCCGCCGAAGTACAAGACCAACAAAGTGCCCAGCGGTGCGATAAGCGCCATGCTGGGACCGATGGCATTGCGCAACCGGGCCAAAACCAGGCTGGCGTGCAGATAACGTTCGTTGAGGGTGTCGAAATATGCGCCGCGCAAGCTCCGCAGGCCATAACTGCGAATCACGGCGTGACCGCCGATGCCCTCCTCCAGCGTCTCGCTGACCTGGCCCAGGCCTCGTTGAACCTTGGCTGAAGCTGCCAGCAGGCGACTGGACAGATAGCGGGTCAGCAAAAACAGCAGGGGATAGGGCAACAACGCAACCAGGGTCAGAACCGGCGACATGCCCAGTAAAACAACCAGGGTCATGCCATACACCATCAACGTATTGACAAAGATCATCAGCCCGAAACCGGCCAGAGTACGCAGATTGCCTATATCGTTGGTGAACCGGGACAACAAATCCCCGGTGCGATAACGGTCGAAAAAAGACCCGCCCTGCTGGAGCAGGCGAGCCAGTAGATGCTGACGCAAATCGTTTTCCAGGCGGCAGGCGGTGTGCAGAAAACAATGGCGGGATCGACTGCGGGTGGCATAGCGCAGCAACGCCATGACCGCCAGCAGCAGTCCGGCACCGTACAGAGTCTGCGCACGGTGCTGCTGTACGGCATCGATCCCGACCTTAAGCAGCCAGGGCCCCAAAAGGCCCAACACATCGGTCACCAGCAGCCACAGCAATCCGGCCAGAAGAATCGACCGGTACGGTTTGAAATAAGGCAGTAAAAAGCGCAATCGGCGCATACGAGCCTCTTGTCGAACAAGGAAGGTCAGTGAGATCGATTCGGAAACAGGTGGACGTGGAGGCCGAAGCGGAAAATGAAAATCGCGAACAGATTGTCGTAAATTCGCAGGCGAACAGTGCCTTTGTCGCTCAGAAATTCACGGAAATACGGATCGATTTACCGATTTAGCCGGTGATTCATTCCGAAGCCCGGCTGCCTCCTCGTGTGTAAAGTGCGACCGCAGCCGCTGCAGCAGAAGATTGGCAGCCAGGCCGTTTATGGTTCCGGTAACCAGGCCCAGCACGAGTAACAGCGGCAACAACCGCCACAATCCGTCGTGCTGCAGCAGCCAGCCGGCCACCAGCAGTTGCCCGAACAAGTGCCCCACCGCCCCCAGCAGCGACACACCGACGGGGCTGAGACGACAACCGGCCAAAACATGGGCGGTCGTCATCAGGGCTGTAGCGATCGTACCACCGGCCAGAGCCAGAAAAAAGGTCGGAGAAAAGAGCGTGCCGAGCAGCAGACTGCCGATGCCGATGCGTGTAAAAGTTACCAGCCAGGCGGCGCGACCGCCGTACAGGAACAGGGCGCAAAGGGTCAGGATGTTGGCAAGGCCCAAACGCAACCAGGGCAACGGTGATGGCAGCAGCACTTCCAGGGTATGCACCCCGATGGCCAGCGCGCTGAACAGGGCCAGCTGAACCTCGCGGCGGGTTTGATGGCGCTCAGCGGCTGAGAAAGTCATAGTCGTTTGCATCCGTTGCCGGACCGCAGATACGAACCAGCAACCTGTTAGGCAGGCAGACGAGCATCTGCCCCTGTCTTTGAATGGAACCCTGCCGTTGGCACAGGTGACGGGGACAGGAGGATGACTCGATCCGGACCTGTCCTTGCTCCACCAGCACCACCGTGGGACCGTAAGGGCCATCCAGGGACACCCGTCGGTGGGTATCGAGCGGGGCGGAGAAAAGCACCCGTCCGTCACGTTCCACGATCACCCTGGCACCTTCGGGACCGCGCATCAGCGGCCAGGCAACCAGGGCAGCGAGGAGCAATATGCCCATAAGACCGCCATCCCAGATCGTCAACCGCGTCGGCAGGGTCATGGCCAGGCAACCCGTTCCCGCAAGCCGGGACTGATCAGCGTGCTGCCGTCCGCGGCAACCACCAGCCCCCAGGTTCGCGGGTAACGTTCCAGCAGCGCCAGTCCTGCCTTGGGCCCCAGCACGAACACCGCGGTGGCCAGCGCATCGGCTAAACCGGCCCGGGCAGACACCACGGTAACACTCTGGCAACGTTCTGCAGGCAGACCGGTGTCCGGGTCGAAAAGATGATGGTAGCGCTTGCCGTTTTGCTCGAAAAACCGCTCGTAATCGCCGGAAGTAACGATCGCCATCGGTTCGGGCAGAACCAGGGTGGCCAGCAGGGCATCGGCCTGGCGGGGATGACGAATGCCAATCCGCCAGGGGCCGGCACGCCGGCCGATGAGGCGCAGATCGCCGCCGGCGTTGACCGCGGCGCATTGAACCCCGGCCTGCTCCAGCACGGCAACGGCACGATCGATGATATAACCTTTGGCTATGCCGCCTAAATCGATCCGGGCATCGGACCGTTTGACCACCTCGCCTTTGTCCACCACCAGCATGCCGGGACCGGTACCGACCAGTGCCGCACGGATTTCCTCCGCAGACGGCCGCCGGGGATGCGCCGATCCGAACCCCCAGAGGGCCTTGAGACGTCCCAGCGTCATGTCGAAAGCACCGCCGCTGGCTTGGCCCACCTGCACCCCTTCGGCAAGAATATCCAGCGTTTCAGGCGCCACCTTGACAGCCCCCACAGACTCTGACAAATGAGCCACATCGCTGTCGCGGCGGGAACCATCGGTCAGTGCCTGCAAACTGGCCATTTCGGCAAAAGCCGCCTCCACATCTTCAATGTAGCGTTGCGGATGCGGGTCGTAAACGGTGATTTCCACCACGGTGCCGAGCAACAGCCGGGTGCGGATCAAAGGTTGCTCCCGGTCCTGCAACACATGCCAGAAGGCTGCAGCGACGCCGAACCACAACAGAACGATGGCCAGCAGACGATAGCGAGACACGGAACCACCTCCGCAACAGAGGAAACAGGGTTATGGGAAGGGGGTTACTCGTCGGACTCGTCGACGATTTCACCGATAAGATCGTATTCCGACGAATCGGTAATACGCAACGGTACGATCTGTCCGACATCGGCCTGACCGGCGGTGATGTAAACCTGCCCGTCGACATCGGGGGCCTGGCGAATACTGCGCCCGCTGAGAAGCAGCTCGGTCTCTTCGCTGTAGCCTTCGACCAGCACCGGCTCAACACGTCCGATCAGGGCCCGGTTGCGGCGGAAAGAAACCCGCTGCTGGGCCTTCATCAGTTTGTTGTAGCGGCTTTTTTTGACCCCTTCGGGCACTTGGTCGGGCAAGCTTGCCGCCGGCGTATCTTCTTCGCGGGAGTAGCGGAACACGCCAACCCGGTCGAAATGGCCCTCCTCGACAAACGCCAGCAACTTGGCGAATTCCGCATCCGTTTCGCCGGGAAAACCGACGATAAACGAAGTCCGCAGCGTCAAATCGGGAATCCGCTGACGCATGCGATGGATAAGATCACGAATGGTATCTTCCCCGACCCGCCGATTCATGCGCGCCAGCACCCGATCATCGATATGCTGCAGGGGCACATCGAAATAACTGCAGATCTTTTCCTCGGTCGCCACCAGCTCGATCAGTTCATCGCTGATACCGTCGGGATAGGCGTACAGCAGGCGCAGCCAGCGCAGCTCGGAAATCTTGACCAGCTCGCGTAGCAGCCCCTCCAGGCTGGCCCCGTCGTGGCGGTCGGCACCGAAAGCCGTGATGTCCTGAGCGATAAGATTGACTTCCTGCGCCCCTGCCGCCACCAGGCGTTCCACTTCGGCCACCACCGATGCGATGGAACGGGAGCGCAGCGGCCCGCGCAGCTGCGGAATGATACAGTAGGAGCAGAGATTGTTGCAGCCCTCGGCGATTTTCACATAGGTCGAATAAAACGGCGAAGAAGCGACTCGCGGAGTGGTGTGATCGTAAAGATACTGCGGCAAGCCCACCGACTGGCGAACATCTTCGCCACGGTCGTGGGCTTCAATGAGTTCCAGGATGCGCGGCACATCACCGGTGCCGAGCAGAATATCGACCTCCGGCAGTTCCTTGGCCATATCTTCCGCATAACGCTGGGACAGGCAACCAGTCACCACCAGCAAGGTACAGTTGCCGGATTTTTTATATTCGATGGCCTCGAGAAGGGTTTCCACCGATTCCTCTTTGGCGTCGCTGATGAAACCACAGGTATTGACGATAATGATATCCGCCTGAGCCTCATCGGTGGTAATTTCAAACCGATCCTGGGGCAGATACCCCAACATCACCTCGGCATCCACCAGATTTTTGGCGCAGCCCAGGCTGATCATACTGACTTTGCGTTTTTCCACGGAGTCTGATTCCTTCACGTCCTGTACGGTCACCCGGTATCAGGAGCGCATGTTGATAAACTGCAGTTCGATACCTACGTCCTGACCCTTGAGAAGCTGTATAACGCTCTGCAGGTCATCGATTTTTTTGCCCGAAACGCGAACCTGGTCGTCCATGATCTGGGCCTGGACCTTGAGTTTACTGTTCTTTATGAGCTTGCAGATTTCCTTGCCCTTTTCCTTGGAAATCCCCTGCACGATCGCCACCCTCTGGCGTACCGCGGTGCCGGAAGCGGGTTCTTTTTTGCCGAAATCGAGACATTTAGGAGAAACATTGCGTTTGGCCAGCTTCCCTTTAAGCACGTCAATCACGGCATCCAACTTGTAATCGTCGGCCCCGAGCAAAACGATGGCCTCGTTTTCCAGCTTGATCTCGTTGTGCGTCCCCTTGAAATCGTAACGCTGGAGAATCTCCTTCAAGGCCTGATTGACGGCATTGTCGATTTCCTGCATGTCGACTTTGGACACAATATCGAAACTTGGCATAGCATACCCCTTCCAGCAAAATTTTCCAGATTGATCAATGGCTTATACCATAGGGCAGGCAAACAGGGAATGCTTTTCCTGCCCGACCCGGAGATTGCCCCCCACCCTGGCAACCGTCGGCCGCCGTTGAGGGCCGCTCGTTAGCCCAGACTCACTGCCCGAAAGCCCCCTGTTCGGGACGCAGAACTTCGGTGCCGGCCGGCGGCGTGAAATGAAACAGAGCGCGCTCCGGGTTCTGATTGAGAAGCGGCGTGCTGAAACGTATGGTCGTACGGTTGCCGCCGCTTCCGAAAAGAGTGGCCGCGCGCAACGGATAGCCGGTCTGGCCGTCCACCACCGCCTTGTCCACCTCGAGCAGCAGTTGCTCAAGATAGGCGGAAGGCTGCAGCGGTCGCAGCAGCAGGCGGTAATGCCCCTCGGGACTCTGGCGGGGCTCCCCCCAGGTAACGGCAAACTGCCGGTTAAGATTGCCAAGGTCGGTAAGGAAGGCCAGGGGGTTGTCCGTGCCGGCCTTACCCTCGGCAGGCATGGGCGATTCCATCACCTGGCGGTTTTCCGGCATATAGACCCACACCGTGCTACCGTCCGACACGATCAACTGGGGATCGGGGAGCAGGTATTCCCAACGAAACCAGGCGGAGGAGCCTTGACACGGAGCCAAGCGCACGATGACCCGACCACTGGCGGTCTGGACCTGGTCCAAAGAACCCAGATAAGCTTCCTGAGTGAAATCGGCCTGAAAATCCCGTATCCGATTGTGCTTTGTCTGATTTTGAAAAGGTGCCTGCAGAGCCGCCGTTACCGTCTCCAGACGAGCCGATTCAGCATGAACGGCCGGGCACACCCAGGCCGCCAGCAGCAGCAGACAAAAAACGTGCAGCATTGCGGGTTTTGTCACAGCATATCTCCTTTGGTCGCTTGCGACCGATAGCTCAACAGCAGCGCACAAGGATCGAGCAGAAAGATGATTCGGCCATCGCCGAGGATGGTGGCACCGCTCAAGCCTTGGATATGGTTCAATGGAAAAGACAGGGGTTTGACGAATACGTCCTGCTGCCCGGCAACCGCGTCCACCACCAGGCCGGCTTCTCCGCCACGCAGCTCGCAGACGATGCTGGAGCCCGTCCCCTGGCCGGCTGTAGGCCGCCCCAGCAGGTTGGATAAAAAATATACCGGCAGCCTGCGATCTTCAAGTTCGGCGACATGATCACCGCCGGCCGCGACCAATTGCCGCGCCGGAATGTCCAGGGTCTGCTCGATCCACATGACAGGCAAAGCGACCGTCTGCCCGCCGGCTTCTACCAGCAACACCGGAACAATGGATACCGTCAGGGGCAGGATGAATCGAAAACAGACGCCCTGGTCCGGTTCCGAAACAAGTTGCAGCGAACCGCCAAGCTTGTCGATCGTATGCCGCACCACATCCATACCGATGCCCCGACCGGAAATCTCCGTCAGGCGCGAAGCGGTGGTAAAACCGGGCTGGCAGATAAGCTGCAGTAACGCGGCATCGCTCATGCCGGCAGCCTGCCCTGCTTCGCAAAACCCCATATCCCGCGCGCGGGCTGCGAGCCGCTCGCGATCCAGCCCCCGACCGTCGTCACGAACATCGAGAGTCACCCGATCGCGATCGCGCTGAGCTGAAATGGTAATGGTCCCGCGATCTTCGATTCCGTGATCCACGGCATTGCGCACCATGTGCTGCAAAGGGTCGGACAAGGCCTCGAGTATGGCGCGATCGAGGTGAACTTCGGTTCCATCCAACTTCAACTGGATATCTTTGCCTGTTTTTCGGCACAACTCCCTGACCAGCCTCGGCAATGTGGCTGTGACCGCCTCCAAAGGCACCATACGGGCATCAAGGACCTGGTGACGCAGATCGGCAAGCAACCGATCAAGGAGCAGAGCGCTGTCTTCAATCTCCTGCGCTTGGCCTTTCTGCAGAGATTCCTGCAACCGATGGCGTGCCGTCAACAGTTCCCCGGTCAACCCGACAAAACGATCCAGCAAACGGGTGGAAACCCGCACCGTGGCCTGACCGACACCGTGGTGCACCGGCATATCCGGAGCCGGGCCGGATGCGCATATCCCCTGCACATCGATCCCAGGAGAAACCTGTCGGCAACGCTGGGCGATCTCCTCGACCGTGCAACTGCAAAGCAGATCGAGCTCCAGTACCTCCGGCAATGTGCCTTCGGCAATCGTGTCCGGTTCGGGCCTGCAATTTTGCAGGGTTCCGAGTCGCATCAATTCGTTTATCAGTAACAGCCAGCGCGAAACCGCCGCCTCCGGCATGCGGATACACAGATGCTGCAGACATTCTTGAGAGGGGACAACCTGATCGGTATCGTCCCTTTCCGGCCGCCCCGCCACCACATCGGCAAGCCTCTGTTCCAGGTCGTCAACGCCCTGTTGTAACTGTGTCACCGCTTCAGCCGGCAGTCGGCCGCTACGCCGTAATCTGTCCAGCCCGTCTTCCATGGCATGGGCCATGGCCGCCAAACGGCGAAATCCCATGCTGGCAGCCATGCCCTTGATGGAATGCACCGACCGGAACAAGGCATCCAGACCCTGGCGGTTCTGCGGTTGTTCGGCCAACACCTCCAGCCAGTGCTGCATGCCGAGGAGATGCTCGCGGGATTCGTCCAGAAAAATTTGCAGATACTGGTGTTGATTCACCCTCAGATCCGATCCGGCCGAGAGGCTGATGTCATACATCCAGCCGGTGTCAGCCACCGCTGCAGCGTCTGCTGCAAAACGACGGCATCGATCAAACCGGCGATGCCGCGGCTACTGATGAACACCTCGTGAACCCAAGGATGCACAATCCCACCGGGCAGACATAACACAGGGGTACACAGACCATGCACCGCGGTTACCGCCAGCGCTAACGGGTGAGATTCCAGGACCACAACCTGATCCACCGGCGCATGGTCCCTACCGAGCAGACGGCCAAAATCAATGACCGGCACCACCGTATCGTGCACATTGATGGCCCCCAGCAGACCGGCCGGTGCCAACGGCACCTGATGCACAGGCTCGCCCTTGAGAACCTCGCGAACATCCCGGATATCAAGTCCGAACAACGACCGGCCCGAAGCCAGCAACAAAGTACGCGCCATCAGGGGTTCCGCAGGGTTCCAAGGTGAAACCGACTGACCCGCTCCTGCAGTTCTTCAGCCAGGGCATTGAGACCCTGGGCGGAAAGAGCCATACGCTCCATGGCGGCCGACTGTTGTTCGCTGGCGGCAGAGGATTCTTCGCTGGCCGCGGCATTCTCCGTGACCACACGAGCAATTTCATCAACGGCATCGGCCATCTTCTCGACCTCGTCCACCTGTTTTCTCGACAGGACACTTATGCCCTCGGCCCGTTCTCCGGCGACCTTGGCCGTGGTGACGATTTCCTCAAAAGTTTGTCCGGTGCGGAGCACCGCCGAACGTCCGGAACTCATCTCCAGAACGTTTTCCTTCAACACCTCCTGCACCTGGGCACTCTCCTCTTGCAGGGTGTTGATCATTTCGGTAATTTCCGCCATGGCGCGTTCCGAGGAATCGGCCAATTTACAGATTTCTTCAGCCACGACGGTAAAACCACGGCCTTGCTCGCCGGCACGCGCCGCCTCGATAGAAGCATTGAGTGCCAGGAGATTGGTCTTTTGCGAAAGGACAGTGATAAAATCGGCCACCTTGCCGATTTTCTGCACCCGGGAACTGAACGTCATCATCTGCTGGCCGTGCTGCTCCACCCCATCGAGGACCTGACCGAGCTTGGTCATGGCCAGAGTGACCACCTGTCCTCCCCGCTCCGCTGTCTGTACCGTTTCCCCCGCCGCCCCGGCGACAGCCCTGGCAGCCTCGGCCACCTGGTCCACCGACCGGGCCATCTGTCGAAAGTGCTCGGAGGCTTTCTCTACCATGGCCGCCTGGGTTTCCGCGCCGTGGCTGATCATTTCCACCGCGCCGGTCACTTCGTGAGCCGAAGCGGTTACCTCCTGGGACATGGTGGATAACCCCTGCGATTCTTCGGCAACTTTGGAGGAAGAGGTGCGGATATAGCCGACCAGTTCCCGCAGGCTGGTCGTTACCTGGTTAAGGGAATCGGCCAACTCCGCGGTCTCATCGGGAAACAGGTTGTTGGGCAGATAAATGGTCTCGGACAGGTCACCGTCGCTGATGCGCTCGGCAGCGTTTTTCAAAACCAGAATATTGGCGGTAAACGCTTTGGAAAAGAACCAGCCGAGCAAAAGACCGACCAGCAAGGCACAGGTCGTCGACAAGGTCTGTTCTAGATAATCGGGCACCAGCCCCGTAGCGGGAACCAGGTAGTTCAGCGCCACGATCGAGGCGACCACGATGATAAACCCCATGACAAACTTGTAGGTGATCTCAACTCTCATGACGGCTCCTTTGATGGGCGGGACGATATAAAAAGACAGCGGCAGGCGCGCCGCCGGTTTTCAATTTATACCTGATAACAGCAAGGATCGTTCCACATGCAGCCAGCCCACGGACAGCTTGGAATCAGACGGATGGGTTCCCTTTTGGTTTAGATCTGTTGGCCAAAAACACCTACTGCGCGAAATGATTGAAGCCCTTGCCCTCGGCGGGACGCAGACTACCGTCGGCGGCGCGCAGTCGCAATCCTTCATCGGCAGAGGTTATGACACCGATACGCGTCAGAGGCAGTGCCAGGGTGCGGGCCAGGGCATCCACTTCCGCTTCGCGCTCCGGCGCTACAGTGAATAACAATTCGTAATCCTCTCCACCACTTAAAGCCAGCTGCAGCAGATGTGGAGCATGCTGCAGAACCGCCCGAAAGGCCCCGGATAAGGGCAACAGCGATTCCTCCAGCAGGGCGCCCACGGAGGAGGCCTTCAGAATATGACCCAAGTCCGCCAGCACACCGTCGGATATATCGATCATCGCAGTTGCCAGTCCGGCTTGCGCCAGAGCCTGCCCGAGAGCCACGCGGGCGGTGGGATCGTGGTGCCGGGAGGCTAAAAACGAATCGGGAACTTCGCCTTTACCCAGCTGCTGCAACGCCAGGGCGCTGTCGCCCAGGGTTCCGGAAACATAGATGATCTGCCCGATACCCGCCCCGGCGCGGCGCACTTCGCGACCCGCTGCTACGGAACCTTCGGCGGTCACGCTGATCAGCAGCGGCCCCGGCGAACGACAGGTATCACCGCCGACCAGGCAAGCACCATAGGCCGTGACCGCTTCGAGAAAGCCATCCATGAAAAGCTGGAGCTCTTCGACGCTGAAATCAGCGGGCACGCCAAGCCCCAGGTAAAGGTGGCGCGGACGGCCACCCATGGCCGCGATATCACTGACATTGACCGACACACTTTTACGCCCCAAACTGCGGCTGTCGGTCCAGGCCCGCTGAAAATGAACCCCTTCGATAAGCAGATCCTTGGTGGTCAGCAGACGCTGGCCCGGCGGCAATTCGAGGACCGCGCAATCGTCCCCGATGCTGTGGCAAACCCCCTCGCCGGATGCTGCCGCCGCGCGAATGCGCTTGATAAAACCGAATTCTCCCAACTCCGCCAGTTTCACGCTTTTCCCTCCAACGCCACCGCCAGAACATCTTCCACCCGGTCGGCAAATACCAACGCCAAACGGCGACGCAACCCCGCCGGTACATCGGCCAGATCCTTTTGGTTACGGCGGGGCAGCACCACGGTTTGCATGCCGGCCCGAACCGCTGCCAAAAGCTTTTCCTTGACCCCACCGATGGGCAAAACCTGGCCACGCAGGGTGATTTCGCCGGTCATGGCAACCTCGCGATTGACCGGTCGTTGCGACAGTATCGAAACCAGCGCAGTCATGATGGTGACCCCGGCACTCGGACCATCCTTGGGGATGGCGCCGGCCGGCACGTGGATATGAATGTCCAGAGACTTGTAAAAATCCGGATCGATACCCCACTGGCCGGCATGGGCCCGGGCGTAACTCAGGGCTGCCTGGGCACTTTCCTTCATGACGTCCCCCAATTGTCCGGTTAGGTGCAACTGTCCGCTGCCAGGCATGATACTGGCTTCGACATGCAGAATCTGCCCGCCGACCTCGGTCCAGGCCAGGCCGGTCACCACACCGACCTCGTGTTCCTCCAGCTTGTCCTCGTCGAGGTAACGGGATGGTCCCAGATAAGAGGCCAGGGTGCCGCTGGTAACCCGCACGGGGCGCAGATCATTTTCCGCCCGGCGACGCGCCACCTTGCGGCAGATGCCGCCGAGTTCGCGCTCCAGGTTGCGCAAACCGGCCTCGGCCGTATATTCGCCGATGACTTTCAACAAGGCATTGCGGGAAATGGCGAGGTCGGATTCCTGCAAACCGTTGGCCTCAAGTTGCCGGGGGATGAGGTAACGCCGGGCAATCGCGAGCTTCTGCTCGGTACTGTAACCGGCCAGCCGGATCACCTCGAGGCGATCCCGCAAAGCCGACGGCACGCTATCCAGAACGTTGGCCGTGGCAACGAACATGACCTTGGAGAGATCGAACGGCAGATTGATGTAATGATCGGAAAAGGCGTGATTCTGCTCGGGGTCGAGCAATTCCAGCAGGGCCGCCGAAGGGTCGCCGCGGAAATCGGCCCCCCCGACCTTGTCCAGTTCGTCGAGCATGAAAACCGGGTTGTTGCTGCCGGCCTGTTTCATGCTCTGCAGAATCCGTCCCGGCAAGGCTCCGACATAGGTGCGGCGGTGACCGCGGATTTCCGCCTCGTCGCGCAAACCGCCCAACGACACACGAACGAATTTGCGCCCCAATGCGCGCGCAATCGACTTGCCGAGACTGGTCTTACCGACCCCCGGCGGACCGACAAAACACAGCACCGGCCCGTTAAGCTTTTTTTTCAGTTTGCATACCGCAAGAAATTCCAGAATGCGTTCTTTGACCTTATCCAGATCGTAATGATCTTCGTCCAGAATGGCCCGCGCCGCGGCCAGATCGATACTGTCGCGGGTGCTCTTCTGCCAGGGCAGATCCGCCAACCATTCCAGATAGGTACGCAGCATGGCGTATTCCGCCGCCTCTACAGGCATGGTCTCCAGACGCCGCAGTTGCTTGTGCGCCTCCTTGCCGACATCGGCCGGCAGTTTGGCCTTGTCGATCTGGGCCCGCAGTTCCAGAAGATCTTCCGCTTTGGCATCGGCTTCGCCCAGTTCCGACTGGATGGCGCGCAACTGCTCCCGCAGAAAATATTCGCGCTGTGAGCTTCCCATCTCCTCACGAGCCTGGGTCTGTATGCGCTGCTGCACGTTGATCAGTTCGGTTTCCCGGAGCAACAACTCCTGGACTTTGTGCAAGCGTCGGATAGGATCGTTTTCTTCCAGCAACGGCTGAACAACCGCGACTTTCAGTCCGAGATTGCTGGCCACAACATCCGCCAGATGACCGGGATCCTCGATATTTTCCATGGCGACCAGTACTTCGTTGGAAAACGAGCGTCCCATGCCGTGCAATTCGGTTAATTGCTCGCGTACCGAACGCATCAATGCCTCTGTTTGCATGGATGATTCGACGACCAGATCCTCGACGGCTTCGGTGGTGACGGCAAAATACGGCACGCTGGAAAGGTAGTGCACAACATGCGCTTTGCCCAGTCCCTGTACCAGGATCTTGCTGCGGCCATCAGGTAATTTGACGGAACGCATGATCATCCCGACACAGCCAAAAGCGTAGATATCCTCTGCGGTCGGAGTTTCCTGGCCCAGCTCTTTCTGACACGCCAGCATGATCAGTCGATCGCCCGCCAAGGCTTGTTCCACCGCAGCCAGAGACTGACTGCGACCGATGTACAAAGGCAGGATCATGTGCGGAAAGATCACCGCGTCCCGCACCGGCAACAAAGGCAGAGCTTCGGGGAGTTCAAAATCTCGGACGGATGGCTGCAAGATTTTCTCCTTGTGGTGATGCCGATTGCACATAACCGGCTGCAACCGCAGCAGGGTGCAACGGTACCTTTATAAATCCATTGTCATGGGTCTTTTATCGTGGGGGATGAAATCCGTACCCCGTCAGCGAACCAAGGTAAAACTGAAACGGCTCTCGCCCTGCATCTTACCGTGGGAATCGAAGCGACGTTCCGAGAACCGGACATGGCCCTCGCGACTGATCGACAGCAACGTCGAACAGCGGGTGCCGTAATCGGGTAACTGGACGAAAATTGCCCCAAGAGCTTGTTCCAGATCGCGGTCGATACCGGTTTCCGGCAGAGTGGCGACATCCGGAAGTTGCCGGTCGGCCAACACATCCCAAAGCTGGTCCGGAACAAAATCGCGCCGCGCCAGCAACGCATGCATGCGCCCTTTTGCCTGTTCGACCTTGGGCCAGGGGGTGTCCAGCAGATGGTTGCTGAGACCGTAACAACCGGGGGGCAAAACCCTCACGCCGACATCGCGATTGGAATAGCTGGCCAATGCACGGCTATCGCCGGCCAGCAGGTTGAACCCGGTAAACCGATATCCCCACCGGGCAAGGCGAGCCAGATAGTGTTGCGGATCATCCTGGCTACGCAAAAACCCGCTTACCAGCAGGCCACGAGATCGTGCCGCCGCCCCCTCAACCGGTTCCCGCACATTGGTCAAAGCCGCCCAGCGTCCCTGCCTCGTCACGCCCAGCCAGGTTCCCCCGCCCCGCAGATCACGACCGGCCAGAACCTGGGGCGCATCGCTCCAGAAAGCTGCGACGGCCGTTGGCCGATGGAAATATTCGTCGCGATTGGCGGCCACCACCAATGGGTAGTCGGGATGCATGCGATGCGCCAGCACAATCAGACACACCGTCAATCCTGCCTTTCCATCGGCCGGCGGGCGACGATACCGGCCAGACCGCCACCGCGATGGGCTTCGTCAAGCCCCTCTTCATGCAGCAGCACCTGCCAACCGGCAAACAAGGCCTGCAACTCACCGGGATCCAGGGAAAAAGCGGGGTTGCCCGGCCCGCCGGGAAAATTTCCGGCGCGGCTGAAGGTTCGCATCACCGCTATGCCGCCGGGCTTAACCAGTCGCTGCATTTCGGGAATCAGGGATCGCTGCAGGTAAAAAAACTGGATCACTACATCGAAGGGATCCAGCACCAGCCGCGGATCGGTTTCCAAATCCTGCTGCAGCCGATCGATGCGAAGTCCGCGGCGCTGCGCTTCAGAGGCCAGTTGGCCCAACGCTTCGCCGGAAGCATCCACCGCTGTCACCGCATAACCGCCTTCGGCCAGAAACAAGGCATTGCGACCCCGACCACAGGCCAGATCGAGAACCCGGCCGGCCGGTGGCAGCAGAGGCAGCACTTTGCGCAGCCACGGATCGGGGTGCAGATCCGTGTTCGCCCTTTCCTGCCAGATTTTATTCCAATCGTCGGCCATGGAATGCATGCTCTCTGTGCGCGGAAACGCGGGTTAAACGCTCTTATGGGTTTGAAAGCACATATTCAGCCCATACACACGCCGGACAACGCAGGCCGCTGCAAAAAATCAGTTCTGCTGCAGCCATTCCATGTAACGCGCCACGCCCTCCTCGACGGTCAGGAAGCTGCCGTCAAAACCGGCACCGCGCAAACGGGTCAGATCCGCTTCGGTAAAACTCTGATAGCGACCCTTGAGATGCTCGGGGAACGGCACGTACTGCAATTCGCCCCCCTCGTGAGCCTTCAGCACCGCGTGGGCGACATCGTTAAAGGTCTGGCTGCGTCCGGTACCGACATTGTAAATACCCGATACCTCAGGGTGGTCAAGAAACCACAGATTGACGTCGACCACATCGCCGACATAGATAAAATCACGCCGCTGCTCGCCGTCGCCGTATCCGTCGCACCCTTCAAACAGATTGACGCTGCCGTCCTTGAGCAACTGGTTGCGCAAATGGAAGGCGACACTGGCCATGCTCCCTTTGTGCTGCTCCCGCGGCCCATAGACATTGAAATAGCGAAAACCCGCTACCTGGCTGTCGGCGGTGGGCAGCACACGCCGCACGTACTGATCGAACAGCGCCTTGGAATAGCCGTAGACGTTGAGAGGCCGCTCGTACTGCGGCTCCTCGCAAAACACCTGGCCACCGCCGTAAGTCGCCGCGCTGGACGCATACAGAAAAGGAATGCGCCGCTCCAGACAGTAATGCAGCAAGGTCTTGGAGTAGGCGTAATTGTTCTCCATCATGTAACGTCCGTCCCACTCGGTGGTCGTCGAACAGGCGCCCTGATGAATGATGGCTTCAATCCGGTCACCGAAGCTGTCGCCGGAAGCGATGCGCCGGAGAAATTCATCCTTATCGAGATAATCGCAGATTCGCGCATCGGCGATATTCGCGAATTTGGTACCGTCGGTCAAATCGTCGACGACCAGGATATCTTCTCGCCCGCGCGCATTGAGGGCCTGTACGATATTGCTGCCAATAAAACCGGCTCCGCCGGTAACAATAAGCATGAATAATGTCTCCTTGTCCGTTGCATGCGATCGGTAACAAACCGACCGGACTTCTGGTCTTCTAGCACGCCAACTGCACGGGCGCAAGCACAAAGCCGCCCCTTACGGGGCCTCGGGTAGCGGCTGTCGCTCGGCTTGTGTGGTCGGCCGCAAAAAATCGGCCAACGCGCCCATGACCTCTTCGGTACCACCTTTGGCCACCGGCACATCGGGAAGGGAGCGCAAAAAAATCCGCCCGTAACCCTTTTTTACCACCCGGCTGTCAAGAATCAGGACCACGCCCCGATCCTCGCGATGGCGGATCAATCGCCCGAAGCCCTGCTTGAACTTGATGACCGCCTGGGGCACGGTGTATTGCATAAACGGATCGCCACCGGCAGCGCTGATCGCCTCGGCGCGAGCTTCCAGCACCGGTTCGGTGGGAACTTTGAAAGGCAGCCGGGTAATGATCACCTGCTCCAGAGAACGCCCCGGCACATCGACTCCCTCCCAGAAGGAATCGGTGGCAAACAGCACGCTGGTTTCATCCTCGGCGAAGCTTTTCAGCAAACGATGGCGATTCGCCTCCCCCTGGCGCAGGCAGCGATACCCGCGCGCCTGCAGCACCGGCGCCAGTTCCCCGTAGACCTGGCGCAACAAACCGTACGCCGTAAACAGCGCAAAGGTGCGACCGTCAGCCGCCACCACGGCACGTTCCGTCAAATCGCGAACCATGGCCGGATAGCCCGAACGCCCCGGTTCGGGCACATCGGTCGGCACCACCACCAACGCCTGGCTGGAAAAATCGAAGGGCGAGTGGAGCAGTAATTCCCGCACCCGGCCGGTTTCAACCCGGTCGAGCCCCACCCGGCTTTTCAAATACTGGAACGATTCCCCCACCGCCAGGGTGGCGCTGGTCAACACCACACTGCGGAAGCGGTCGTAAAGCCCTTCCTTGAGTTGACCGGCAACGTCCAGGGGGGCCGTGCAAAGGCGGGTGATCACTCCGCGGCCACGTCCGATGCGACCCTCGACCACCTCGAACCAGGCACAGGTACTGTCATCCCGGGCGATGAAGAATCGCAGGTCGGCGGCAATAGCCTCCAGGCGATCGGCAATGCCTCGCAGATCGGTCAGCGGTGAAACCAGCTTGTCCGCAACCGCCTCCGGCAGAGTTTCGCTGTCTTTGAGCAACGCTTCCAGCGCCTGAGCCATCTCCTCGCTGGCCCCGGCCAACTCGCGGATACGCTCCACCGCCGAGGACCAGAATGCGCTTTCCCTCATTTCCGGGATCACCCGGCGCCGCAGTTCCTCGGCCCCGACACGGGTACCATGGGCCGTCGCCAGATCCAGCCCTATACCCTCAAGGGTCTGCAGGGCCTTTTCATAGAGAGCATGGCTGCTACCCGACAACGCCTCGACAGCTTCGTAAAACCGCCGGTACATAACATCCTCCGTATCCGGCAGTTCCCGCGCCAGGGCATTGATGAAACGCGGCAGCACCCCCTTGTCCGGTTTGCGCAAATGGCGCAGCTTGCCCAACACCCTGGCAAAAGCATAGCGTGTAACCTGGGAGGCGAAATAGCGGGTCGCCACATCCTCGAGGTGGTGGGCTTCGTCCAGAACAATACGATCGAAGGGCGGCAATACGGCGGCCGTGCTGTAATTATCGGTCTGGTGGCGCAACGCCAAGTCCGACAGCAGCAAAGCGTGGTTGACGACCAGTAAATCGGCCTGAGCGGCCTGGCGGCGAGCCTTGTGGAAAAAACAGGCGCCGTAATGATGGCACTTTACCCGCGCACACTGGTCGGCTTCGCAACGCACCTCTTCCCACACCTCGGAGCGGGGCAGAAAGGTCAATTCCTCGCGCGACCCTTCATGACTGGCGGCCGCCCATTCCAGAATGGCGGTGAGCTCACCGCTGAGCTCAGCATCGAACAATCCCGGCTCCAGCCGCGCCGTTTCCGCCCGTCGCCGACACAGATAGTTGTTGCGCCCCTTGACCAGTACCGCCCGAAAATCGAGGCCGGCAGCCCGCTGTAAAAACGGCAAATCCTTACGAATCAACTGTTCCTGCAGATTGATGGTGTTGGTCGATACCACCACCCGCTCCTCGTTGGCCAACGCCCAAAGCAGAGCCGGCACCAGATACGCAAGACTTTTGCCGGTGCCGGTACTGGCTTCGATAACCGCCAGCTGGCCGCGATTGAAAGCCTCTCCCACGGCAAAAGCCATACGCAGCTGTTCGGGGCGTTCTTCGTAGCCGGACAGCGTCTTGGCCACCACGCCGTTGGGACCGAGCAGGGCGTCGATTTTTTCCGGCGGCAGGTGTCGAGGCTCCCGTGGAGCAAAGGGTTCCACCACCTTATAAACATTTTCCACAGGGTTATCAACAATCAGAAATCCGACCCCCTGGGATCCGAGACGCGAAGCGATCTCCAGGTCGGCCATGGATGGTTCCAGACAGGCCGAGGGGTGGTTATGAATGACGACATCCCCGTAACGGCACTCCTGCACAATGGCCGGCACGGCACTGCCGTTACCACGCGCCAGTACCTGCACCTGCACAACCCGCAAGTCAGCGTCGGTGCGCCCTTGAAAAAAGACCTCCCGACCATCGGCCGCAGCTATGGCCTGCCGCATGACCTCGATGACCTGTGATGTGAAAGTCTTTTCCATCCCCTGCTCCCTGAAATTTGTAAACACGCCATTATAGGGAAGCACGGCATAAAAAGAAAGACCGCCGGCAAAATGAGGGAGAGGCGAAACCGTGCCGATTGACAGCTCTATGCGAGATGATACATTGCTCCTATGGCTTTTTTATGAGAAATGTGTATGTCACCGCCCTAATAAGAGGAGAAAATAATGCTTAGAACCTTATGCACAACGGACAACGACCTTGGCAGCCTGGTTTTGCGGGTAATTCTGGGTGGCGTGTTTTTCCCTCACGGGGCCCAAAAAGCCCTGGCATGGTTCGGCGGCCACGGCATGGCCCCGACGGTAGCCTTTTTCGATCAGGCTTTCGGCGTACCTGCTGCGCTGGCCTATTTGGTCATCGCGGCCGAATTTCTCGGCGCCATCGCCCTGGTTTTAGGGTTGCTGACCCGGTTTGCCGCTTTCGGCATATTTGCCGTCATGGCAGGCGCCATCTACCTGGTCCACTGGCAAAACGGGTTTTTTATGAACTGGACGGGCAGTCAACAAGGCGAAGGTATCGAATATCACCTGCTTGTTTTGGGCATGGCTCTGGCCCTGATGATCCGTGGCGGCGGCCGCGCTTCTTTTGACCGCGTTTTAAGTCGCTGATCGTAAGCATCCCGACACAAAGCCCCGCAATCCGGAAAAGGTTGCGGGGCTTTGTCATGTTTGATGATCCCTTGACTTACGCCTCCCCGCAATCCTAAGATCGGCATTCGGCCAGGGCTTTTACTGTTTTACAAGGAATCCTATATGTACAGCAAACAGGTTATGGAGCATTTCACCCGGCCACGCAACGTCGGCTATATCGACAACCCCAGCGTGGCGATACAGTACGGCGACCCGACCTGCGGCGATTGCCTGTTGGTTTTTCTGCTGATTGAGGAAGACGTCATTCGGGATATGAAATACAAGGTACTCGGCTGTGCCGCGGCCATCGCCACCGCATCCATCACCAGCGAAATGGCCATCGGCCGTACCCTTGAGCAAGCCATGGAATTGACCGAAAAAGAGGTGGCTGTGGCCCTGGGCGGACTGCCGCCGCAGAAGATGCACTGTTCCAATCTGGCGGTGGGGGCTCTCAAAGCCGCCCTGCGCGTCTACCTGGCCGGAGACAATCCCCCCGATGCCGTTGTCAGCGCCCGAGGGCGCGCTTCAAACCATCCGCCAGAGAGCGATTGCTGAGACCGAAAAAGGTTTTCCAGGGCTGAGGATCACAGACATTGCCGTGCAGTAGCATCTGCAACTGTTCAACGGTCAGCGGACAGCCCGGCAAGGACTGCAGTCGCGCCAGCAGCGGTTTGACAAGCCACAGCGGCTGGTGCACCTTGACCACGTTGCGCCGCCGCAAAACGCCACCGATAATATCCAGCAGTTCATCGAACGTCACCATCTGATCGCCGCAACAGGCAAAACTCCTGCCACAGGCATCGGGCCGCGCAAGACTGGCAACGATAGTGGCGGCGACATCTTGCACCGCTACCGGCGCGATACGATAGCAACCGTCACCGAACACCGGTACCACCGGCAGAATGCGCACCATGCTTGCCAGCAGGGTACAGAAATTGTCCTCCGCACCGTACATGACCGAAGGCCGGAAAATGGTCCAATCCAGGGACGAGGCCTTAAGCAGCTGTTCGGCCTTCCACTTGCTGCGATAATATGCGGTACTGCCCTCCGCTTCGGCGCCGTTGCTGCTCATCAGTACGAAACGTTGGACTTTCTGCGCTTTGGCGGCGCTCAGCATATGCGCCGTTGCCTGGCGATGCAAACGATCGAAGGTTACCTTCTGCCGGGGATATTCGCGAATAATGCCCACCAGATGCACCACGGCCTCACATCCCGCCAGTGCCCCCCGTAAGCTTTCCGGCCGCGTGACGTCGCCCTCACGGATCTCGTCGACCGCCGGCGGTAATTTCCCCTCCGAGCCGGGCCGCACCAGGCAAACCGGCCGATGTCCGGCAGCCAGCAACTGCCGGATAACCTCATGACCGACAAACCCGGTTGCCCCCGTTACGAAAACCCGCATGCCACCTCCGCAGCTATCCCTTGACCACCGCCAGGGGCCGCAACCGCGCCACAATGCGACCGATGCCGGCCTTTTGTACGACCTCCACCACCTCCATGACATCCTTGTAGGCCTCGGAAATTTCTTCGGCCACCGTACCGCGACCGGCGGCCCGCAAAACGATACCGCGCGCGGCGAGTTCCTCCTCGATACGCCGACCCCGAGCCACTTTTTTGGCGGCATGCCGCGACAAGACCCGCCCCGCGCCATGGCAGGTGGAACCGAAGGTCTCCCCGAAACCGGCCTCGGTCCCCACCAGTACATAGGAATAACGCCCCATGTCACCGGGAATCAGAACCGGCTGACCGATGCCGCGGTAGCATTCCGGAACATCGGGATGACCGGGTGGAAAAGCACGGGTGGCGCCCTTGCGATGCACGCACAGCCGGCGCCGCACCCCGTCCACCACATGCTGCTCGTATTTGGCTATGTTGTGGCAAACATCGTAAATCACCGACAGACGCAAGGCCTCGGCGCTTTGCCCCAGCACCTGCTCGAAGGATTCCCGCACCCAGGCGGTAATCAGCTGCCGGTTGGCAAAAGCAAAGTTTGCCGCACAGGCCATGGCAGCCAGATACTGACGACCTGCCGGACTGTTCAGCGGTGCGCAGCACAGTTGCCGGTCAGCCAGTTTGATGCCGTATTTAGCCGCCGCCCGCAGCATGATACGCAGATAATCGTCGCACACCTGATAACCGAGACCTCGGCTACCGGTATGGATCGTCACCGTCACCTGTCCCGGAAACAGACCCAGTACCTGCGCCAGTTGCGGCTCCCGGATCTCCTCGACCATCTGCACTTCCAGGAAGTGGTTGCCGGAACCCAACGTCCCCAACTGATCGAGGCCCCGCTCCAGGGCCCGGTCCGACAGCAAATCAGGATCCGCCCCTTCGATGCACCCGCCTTCCTCGATATGCCGCAGATCCCGCTCGCTGCCCATACCCTGCTTGACCACCCATCGGGCCCCCTGCTGCAGGACCTTGCGCTCTTGAGCCACGGTCAATTTCAGATCCCGGCGATGAGAACCGATGCCGGAAGGGACATTGCGGAACAGGGCATCGGCCAGCTTCTGTAAATGCGGCCTGACCTGCTGCACCTCCAGATCGGAACGCAACAGACGCACCCCGCAGTTGATATCGTAGCCGACCCCGCCCGGCGATACCACGCCCTGCTGGTCATCGAAGGCCGCCACGCCGCCGATGGGAAACCCATACCCCCAGTGAATATCCGGCATCGCCAATGACGGCCCGACTATACCGGGCAAGGTGGCGACATTGCGCACCTGTTCCAGGGCATGCTCTTTTTTCAACGCGTCCATCATGGCGCGATTGGCGAACACCAAGCCATCGGTACGCATGTCGCCTTCCCGTGGAATACGCCAGCGACATGCATCTATTTGTTGAACCTTGACGACCATAATTCACCCCTTTTATGGAGGGCGGAGCTGTTTATAAATCGAGATAGACGCGCCCCCGCCAGAGCCCGTGAAAACAGCTCACCAGTAGATGGTGGTAGGTGACGGCCTTGATCTCCCGCTGCGGAACGCCGGCCAGCGGTGCCACTGTCAATCTGGCTTCGAGAAGATCCGGTTGCATTCCGCTTAAAACGATATCCCGGGGCCACAATCCCTTGGACTGAATCAGGTAAAGCAGCTCATTGAGCCAGACCACCAGCAGTTCCTCCACATCCCCGGCACGCACTTCGAGGGTTATTTTTTTCGGTGGGGCTGTGGAATCGGCTTGGCCCGCCAACACCGCCAGCATACCCCTGGCCGCCTGCACAAAAAGCTCTTCGCAACTGGACGCCCGGGCCTCGATACCCATGTCGGCCGTATGTTCCAAAAGCCGAAAGGCGGCATTGCCGCCTTTCCTTTTAGCCGGCTCGGATGTGGCGGACGCCAACGACCGAACCTTCTGCTTCCCCCCCATGTTGTCAGCCTTCACGATGCCAGGTGACGCGGCAGATGGCATGATCATCCGTCCACACCACTTTGAGCTCGCCCTGATGCGCCTTATTCAGTGCCCGCCCCAGGTGCTCGGCAAGTTTCTCCTCGGTGGTTTCAATCAGAAGTTCTTCCCCTTCACGCTCCATGCGCATGATACGCACCAGTGGATTTTTGGCCATGGCTTTACGCTCCTCGTTTTTGAGGATATTGCGAATTTCCGTTTCGTGCGCCCACAGGTAAGAGCCCCGCAGGGTAACGTAGCCCTCGGCGTAGCCATCCTTGATTTTGTGACAGCCCGGACACAGATGCCTGACCACCTTCGTATCGGCGGCTAATTTTTCATAAGCCGTCGCATCGATATACCAACGCTTGTTGCGATAAACGGCCTGACACTCAGGACAGATCACAGGTTCCGGCAACCCTTGGCCGGGAAGATAAGGATCGTTACTGGTCTTGCACCGTCCCCGTTTATCACTGATACCGAATTTTTCGCTTTCTTTTTGCATAGATGAACCCCTTTCCCGTGGATTTTAGAGACCCTCTACGCTTTTAGTATAACACTACGAAAAGGGTTGTGGGACGAGAGCCTGATCGAGATATAAGGCTGAAAAACCATAGCTCTATACCGCTTATCGCAAGGGGCGCGGAACAGGCTGTCGGCAAGGGAAGCGTACCGGAGATATTAAACGAGACACATTCTGAAAGGAGGGACTATACATATACCGATACACACAACACGGCGCAGCAGCGAGCATCGGCATGGCTCATAAGAAAAAGGGATGAAACGGCCCTGTGCCGTTTCATCCCTATGGCTTTATCTATCCCTAACGCAGTTTTTAGCCGGCCACAAGCTCCAGCACGACATCCTTGAAAGGGTTGGCGAACAAAATGATCATGGACACGACGAATACATAGATGGCCAGCGATTCGACCATCGCCAGGCCGATCATCATGGTAGTCAGTATCTTGCCGCTGGCGCCGGGATTACGGGCCACACCCTCAAGAGCGCTCTTGACGGCCAGCCCTTGTCCGATAGCCGTTCCCAAGGAGCCGAAAGCCATACCGAACCCGGCGGTTATGATAACCCAGGTGAAAAAATCCATTGTAAATCTCCTTTGATTTGCTTGATTTCTGAGTCTTCAGACCTAATAACCTATATGCAATCCGCCTATGGAACTGTCGCCAACAGCGGGACACGCATACATCAGTGTGCTTCCTCCAGAGCCCCGGCGATATAAATCATGGCCAGCAGGGTAAACACAAACGTCTGGATAAACGCCACCAAAATCCCCATCAGCATCATGGGAATAGGTAACAGCAGCGGTACCAGGGTAAAGAAAATAACCAGTACGATTTCATGCCCGTACATATTACCGAAAAGACGCAGCGCCAACGACAGGGGACGCGCCAGATGCCCGATGATTTCAATCGGCAGAATCAACGGTGCCAACCACCATACGGGCCCCACAAAATGTTTAAAATATTTTAGCCCGTGCTCTCGGACTCCCACGACATGGGTCATGCCAAAAACCGCCAGCGCCAGTGCGGCATTGGTATTGAGATTGGCCGTCGGGGGAGCAAACCCCGGTATCAGGGCAATAAGATTGGAAAACAGGATAAACAGTGCCAACGTGGCAATCAGGGGAAAATAGCGACGGCCCTTGGGACCCATGGTTTCATCGGCCAGGCGTCCCAGCTCCACCAGAACGATTTCAACCAGATTCTGCAACCCGCCGGGAACCTCTGACAGCCGGCGCTTCAGCAGCAGCGCTACCCCCGTCAGCAACAACATGATCAACCAGGCATGGGTGACATGCACCAAAAAACCGTAGTGCTCCAGGTTTTCCAGGCTTGTGCCTTGGGTAAAATGTTCAACCAGCCACTTGAGAAACAAAAAAGGATGCGTCATGAATACTCTCTTGTTGTCATGCCAGGCCCAAAAGCAACGTCGTCCATAGCAGATTGGCAACCACCACCGAAAGGCCGATACTCAGTGCCAGGGGGTGAGCCTTGAGCGGGCCGATCAACACAAAAATAGCCCCGGCCAGACATGCCAGCCTGATGAAAGACCCGCATTGAAAACCTAAGCCCGAGCGCTGTCCAGGAACCGATAGTAACCGGGAAAGGGAACGGTGCAAAGTCTGAAAACCGCCAATAACGGTCAAACCGCCACCCAGCACCCCCACCGTGACCGCCCGTGACTGCCACAGCAGACTGCCCAGAACCATGGCGCCAAGGATCAACCAGTTGCGCCGGGACAGATCCCGTATGATCGTATCACTGCCGGTTGTCACTTTCATCCTCCTGCTGCCGGCGCAACTCTCGACGGGTAAGGATAAAAATATTGCGGAAACCGGCGGCTATTCCGAACCCAAGAAACAGCAGCGTCAACCAGGGACCGGTATCCAGCCAGCGGTCGAGATAATACCCCATAAACAACCCGATCAGGGTCGACGCCACCATAGAAATTCCGACTCCGGAGAGAAACCCTATGGACTTGATCAGCTGTTGTCGGTTTTCCGCCATATCCGTCTATATCCGGGACGCCGCAAAGAGCCGTCGTAAATCGCCGTGCCGCTGGCGAAATTACCTACGATTATAACCTGCTCAAAGGCAACTAGCTAACACAGGTGGCATGAGGAAGTCAAAAGTTTTCCCCCGACTCAAGCATCGCCGTTATGCGGTAAAAAGCCGGATAAACTCGGCGAAAAGCCCCTGGTCCACATCTGCCACTTCGTATTCCTTCATGATTTTGAGCGCTTCGAAAGTGGAACGCCTCTTGTGATAGGGACGCTCTGCAGTCAGCGCCTCATAAATATCGGCAATGCGGCAAATGCGCGCATAGGGGTGAATATCCGAGCCCACCCTGCCACGGGGATAGCCCTGGCCGTTATCCTTTTCATGGTGCTGCAAGGTAATCGTACGTGCTTCATCGGTAACGATGCCATGTTCGCTTAAAATGGTATAACCTTCTTCCACATGACCGTTAACGACCAGCCGTTCTTCCGGCGTCAAAGCCCCAGGCTTATTGAGGATATCGATGGGAATTCGGCACTTGCCAAGGTCATGCAAAAAAAATCCGGTGCCAAGCTTATGCATATCGTGGGACCGATCCAGGCCAAAAAACAACCTGGCCAGGGCCACACCGAAAATACCGACATTGGTTGAATGTATGTAAGTGGCCTGATCGAAGGCCGTCAACCGTACCAGATGTTTGGTGGCCTGATCGTCACTTACAATCAGATCGACCGTCGGCACGATGATATCGCAAGCCTGTCTTATGAAAGGGCCGCGGGGGTCATCGAAAGCACGACGCATGGCATCGCGGCAGGTGGCCTGTACCGCCCTGGCTTTAACGGATGCCTCAATATTCGGATTGGCGACCAGGTCGTCCAAACGGGCACGCAACATGCGGCTGTAATATGCCGAATCGTCGGTCCGGGCATAGATTTGATCGGTACCGTAGTGCTCCAGACCCATGACAGCCTGACGGCTCAATGCGCTATGCCGGGCAGCCAGAAGAACATATTCGCCGCTGCGGTTACGCCGAAACAGGTCACAGGGCGCTTTTTCGATAAAATCGAGAAAGTCCGCACTTACGGCGAAGAATTCCTCCGTGGGAATAGTTTCGGCCAGTTCCATGCTTGCCTCTGAAGCAGATAGTTTATTTCCCATCAGTATGCAGCATCCTGCAACAATTCATGCCCCTATCAGCGATCAGGAGTTCAGGTACGCCGTGATGCTATCGGCGATGGTCTGGAAAATACGCGTGAACTCCTTTTCGTCGCGTTCCAGCAAGGTAATGCGAAAGCCCATTTCCCGGGTACAGAAAGACGAAAGGGGAACCACGCATATACCGGTCGACGCAAGCAGATAGTACACGAAACGCTTATCGAGAGAAACCCCCGGCGGGCTGACCAGACGCTCCACCAGGCTCCGTACCTCGGCATTTTCAATAGGCAGCGTCTGTTTATGGGTCAAAGCTTCAGACTTGATCACGACACTCATGTAAAATGCGCCATTCGTCCGATTGACCTTGGTGCCGGGTACATCCTTTAAAATCTCGTAGGCAATATTGGAACAGTTTTCGTATCGGGCCCGCCGCTCATCGAGATAGGACGGATATTCGGGATGATCCAGAATGCGCGGTATCGCCTTCTGGGGTAAGGTAGTGGAACAGACTTCAACCATCTTGGCATTGAGAATGCTCTGCATGTAGCGCTTGAAAACCGGGTCGCGCTCGGCATTGTAGGTTTCGATCCAACCGCAACGGGCGCCGGGCCACGGCACATCCTTGCTGATACCGCGTAATGCCATGCCGGGTACGTCGCCGATGAGATCCGACAGGGGCTTGGTCGATTGGCCGTTATAGACGATATTCAGGTAGACCTCATCGCAAATTACGAACAAATCGTATTCCCTGGCGATGGCGATCATCTCGCGCAGAATCCGCTCCGGATAGACCGAGCCCGTCGGGTTGTCGGGATTGATGATCAGAATCCCGGAAACCGCCGGGTTGTATTTCACCGATAGCCGCAAGTCGTCCAGGTCCGGATACCAGTTGTTGTCGGGATCCAGACGATAGGAAATAGGCCGTTGTCCGGCATGGGCGGCTTCGGCCGAGGAATGGGTGGAATAGGTCGGCGAAGGGCCGATGACACGTGCCTCGCGCCGAAGAAAGCCGTATACCTTCTGGATCGCATCCCCCAGGCCATTGAAGAACATGATATCTTCGGCAGTGATTTGGGCCTTGCCGCGCCGATTGGTGCGCTCCGCCAAAAACTCACGCGTCTCCAGCACCCCCTTGGTGGGGCAGTAGCCGTAGGAACAATCCTCCATAACCAGTTCAGCCACCAGCTTTTTCATCCACTTGGGTATTTTTTCGCCCTTGGCCACCGGATCGCCGATATTTTCCATGTTGGTTTTGATGCCCATACGCTGAAGCGTCTCGGCAATCTCCACAATGGCCCGAATCTCATAGGTCAATTCGCCTGCGCCGATATGTACGATATCGTTTCTCATAGATTTATCTGAAATCCCTTCAAAAAGCCTCGGTTCACATCGATTTCACATGCACTATAACGTAAAAAGCCATGAGCTTCCAATGCCCATGGCTTACCTGCAAAGATTCTCCGACTCACCGGGATTTTACATAGCAAGACAACGAGCCATTCTGCGACCTTCAGCCGCAGAGCCCATCGCTCGTGCTATCGTTGTTTCGACCAGTACTCGGTTCCGATGGTGAGCCATGTGTCTTCTCCTTTTACTCTATGGTTGGTTAGCACAGCTACCATCGAAAGTCAATCCCTCGCAGCGTCTGCATGAAGGTTGTTAATCCTCTGCTGACACTGAAGTTTACGGACAAACGGACAACGGCAGGCAAACCTTTATGGCCATCTAGGAGTCTTCTTGTTTCGGTCGCATCATCCGCAGCATGACCACCAGGTTTTTTCCTGTCCGAATATTCGAAATGTCAGATCAGGAAAACCATCCTGCCATCGATTGGAAGCAACCAGCTCCGCAGCCCTGATACGGGGCAAAGCGGTTGGTTCAAGTGGGTGATTTATGGTATAAAGAGGGCTTATTTCTTAAGGAGAGACCATACCCCTATGAACATAAAACGCTCTATTAAAATCATCCTCTGGTCGTGCCTCGGCCTTTTTTTGGCCGGATGTCTCGCTCTGGCAACCGCCTACGGACTGGTATCGGCTTCGTTGCCCAAGGTCGATACCCTGGCCGATTACCGTCCGCCCATCATTACCACCATCCATAGCGACGATGGCACCGTTATCAGCGAATTTTCCAAAGAACGTCGCATCCTGGTCCCCATCGTACGCATTCCCCGTCAACTGATACATGCTTTTGTGGCTGCTGAAGATTCCCATTTCTTTCAGCATCGCGGCATCGACCTGATGTCCATTCTGCGGGCCGCCATTAAAAATGTCATGGCCGGCGGTATTCGCCAGGGCGGCAGCACCATCACCCAACAGGTGGCCAAAAGTCTGCTGTTGACGCCCGAAAAGAAGTTTTCGCGTAAATTCAAGGAAGCCATCCTGGCCTGGCGCATGGAACAGAAATTATCCAAAGACGATATTCTGTTTCTGTATCTCAATCAGATCTACCTGGGCCACGGCGCCTATGGTGTCCAGGCCGCAGCTGAAAACTATTTCGGTAAAAACGTCGAACAACTGTCGCTGGCGGAATGCGCCATGTTGGCCGGCCTGCCGCAGGCACCCAGCCGCTATTCTCCCTACCGGCATTTCGACCGGGCAAAAAGACGCCAGGCTTATGTTCTCAGCCGCATGTTGGAAGACGGTTACATAACCCGGGAACAAATGGAGGTCGCCACGGCGGATAATGTGGCTATCCACCCGCGCAACAATCGACAGATACCCGGAGCGGCCTATTTCACCGAACAGGTGCGCCGTTATCTGGAGGAAACATACGGATCGGAAACCCTCAATACCGCCGGATTAAAAGTCTACACCACCATGGACGTCGGCATGCAGCAAGCCGCTCAGTTGGCGGTGCAGGCCAATCTTCTACGGCATGACCTTCGCCGTGGCTACCGGGGCCCACTACGCATCCTCGATACCGAGCAGGAAGTGGCTTTTCTGGCCGAACAGGAAACCCAATTTCCGCAACCGCCGGAGAAGGGGAGCCTTGTTGAAGGGGTGTTGGTCGGAACGCGCGGCCATAACGCCATCGTACGCATCGGTAGCTTGACCGGCACTCTGCCACTCAACAAGGGTCTGGCCAACAAGCTGCGCGTGACACGACGTGGCACATCGGTTAAAAAGGTCAAGGAACGCGTTATCAGCGTTCCTGCAGGGTCGGTGTTACAGGTAAAAATAGAACAAAGCTCCGATAAAAATTTGCTGCTGTCGCTGTACCAGGAACCAGCCGCCCAGGGTGCCTTCATTGTCCTTGATCCCCACTCGGGTGGAGTCAAGGCTCTTGTAGGTGGATATGATTTCACCCAGAGTCAGTTCAACCGGGCTATCCAGGCCCACCGGCTGCCGGGTTCCGCCTTCAAGCCTCTTATCTACGCCGCCGCACTGGATAAAGGCTATACTCCCGCCACCATTATGCTCGATACGCCGATCATTTACCGCGAACAGGATGAAGACGGAACAGAAAAGGAATGGAAGCCGAAAAACTATGCCGAAAGCTTCACCGGTGTCACGACGCTGCGTCAGGCTCTGGCCCATTCCTACAATGTGGTTACGGTGAAAATGCTGCAGGACATCGGGGTAGGCTATGCCATCAATTATGCTAAAAAACTCGGCATCGAGTCCCCTCTGAACCGGGATCTTACCTTGGCGCTGGGATCTTCCGCCGTATCCCCCATGGAACTGGCCACCGCCTATTGCGTCTTTGCCAACGGCGGAGTTCGCATCAAACCGGTTTACATCACCCGCATTGTCGATCGCAACGGTAGAGTCCTGGAATCGACGGATCCGGCCGATTTTCCCGCAGGCCCTGCTGCCGATCAAAAACTGATCAAGCAATCGCCGCAACGGGTCATCTCTCCTGAAACCGCCTATCTGGTCACCAATCTTCTCGAAAGCGTAGTCCAGGAAGGAACCGGATTCCGGGCACGGGCGCTGCAACGTGCCATCGCGGGTAAGACCGGTACCACCAACGACCAGAAGGATGCCTGGTTTGTCGGCTACAGTCCGAAGCTGCTGGCGGTCTCCTGGGTTGGCTACGATAAGGAACGTTCCCTGGGACCACGTGAAACCGGTTCGAGGGCTGCCGCGCCGGCCTGGGTCGATTTTATGCAAACGGTTCTCAAGGATCGACCACGCCACGAATTTCCGGTACCCGACGGTATCGAATTCCGCCCCATCGATCCGGCCACCGGTCTGCTGATTCCCGAAGACAGCCCCAATGTAACCATTGAAGCCTTTGCGTCGGGAACAGCGCCTACGCGCTATACCCTGGAAACGCAACAGCCCCAGGCCATCGATTTTTTCCAATTGGACATGGAAAACAACTGATCTTGATCAGAGACTGTTTTTAACGTCGATGCGGGGGCAAACAGGCTGTACCGGACATCGACTGCATAATGGACGCTGGGCTTTACACAGGGAACGACCATGATGGATGAGTAAATGACTGGTCTGGGTCCAGCTGGGTGGCGGCAACAGCTGACACAGCTCCCGTTCGATACGTACCGGATCGCGCTCCTGGCTCCAGCCCAGACGTCGCACCAACCTTTTGACATGGGTGTCGACAGGCAGCCCGGGAATGTCAAAGGCATTGCCCAGCACCACATTGGCGGTTTTGCGCCCCACTCCGGGCAGAGCAACCAGATCCTCTATGGTTTGCGGAACCTGGCCGCCATGCCGGTCGACCACGGCGGCCGCGCAGCCGATGAGATTTTTGGCCTTATTGCGGAAAAAGCCGGTACTGCGAATGATATCTTCGATCGTTTCGGGTCGGGCTGTAGCCAGGCTTTGCGCATCCGTAAAGCGCGCAAACAGTTCGCGCGTCACGATGTTTACCTGCCGATCCGTACACTGTGCCGATAAAATGGTCGCCACCAGCAACTGCCAGGGATTTTCAAAATTCAGGGCGCAATGAGCCTCCGGATAGAGCTGCTCGAGAATACGGATGACTTCCTGCATTTCTGCCAGCTGTTTTTTTTGCGCCATATTTTAGCTCCAATGCTTCAAATAATACGGGCCGTTCGACAGTATCTGTCCAACGGCCCACAAACCCTCTTATCCCGGTTTTGCCGGGTTATCAACCCCGTCAACAGACTTATCCACAGGTGGTATTAACCCGGGGCAATTTCCATGCGACCATGCTTGACCCCCTTCGCCTGCAAATAGTTGCGCGGATCGGCGACTCTCACCGTAAACAGCAACGGAAGATGAGTAGAAGCCCGTCGAGCCGTGGCGTACCTGTAAATACGCGAGTCGACGATGCGCAATTGCCCCCCCAGATAAGCCCGATCCCTGCTGCACAACGGCAGCCAGGAAGGAAACGTGGAGGACCAGAAGGGGCTTTTTGCCAAACGCAAAGCCGGCGCTATCGAGCCGTGCCTGAGGGACCAGGGTCCGTCGCCGAAATCCCCCAGCAGCATTACAGGGCATCCTGTGGAATGCGACCCAACGCCGTCCTGCGGATCGAACAGCCGTACCCATTGGCGACGGCGCTGACGAAAATGTTCATGTAAACGGATATTGAAAATATGCAGACAACGGCCGGCAATATTAATATCGGCGCACAGGCAGCTGCCACCTTCGAGATCGAGATAACGCATGGCGCGCATGGGATAGTACGACAGAAAAGCATTGCCGCCAGGACTGTCGGGACCGTAGTAATTCATGGCCAGACGTTGCCCCAGCCAGGCCGCCTGATCGTTATCCAGCGAGCCTGCCACCTCCTGCAGCGCCACCATATCCGGCCCGGCGCGGCTTATAACCTCCAGAATACGGGCAGGGTCCGTACGACCGTCCGTTCCCCGGCAACCGTGGATGTTGTAGGTCATAATCCGGATGGTATACATGCTGCCCTCGACAGTGCGTTTTTTTGTTTTTAATCCATTTCAGCCTTGAGCGAACGCTGCATAAGGTCGGCCACCGCATCCCGAGGATCTTTATTTTCGAACAGAATAAGGTACATCTGCTCGATAATCGGCGTTTCCACTCCGAGTCGTTTGGCCAGCTGGTAGGCGGAAAGGGTTGTTTTCACCCCTTCTGCCACCATCCGCATCCCGGAGAGGATATCCTCCAGCTTGCGACCGCGGCCAAGCTCCAGCCCCACACTGCGGTTACGGGAGAGATCGCCGGTACACGTCAGCACCAGATCTCCCATCCCCGAAAGCCCCATAAAGGTGCGTTCCCTGGCCACCATGGCGACGCCAATCCTGGTCATCTCGGCTAGTCCCCGGGTAATAAGGGCGGCGCGAGCATTGTAGCCGTACCCGAGACCATCGGAAATACCGGCGGCCAGGGCAATGACATTTTTCAGGGCCCCACCCAGCTCTACACCGACAATATCGCTGCTGCGGTAGACGCGAAAATATTCGCAACTGAAAATTTTCTGCACCGTCCGGGCAATATTTTCATCCTCGGAAGCGACGGTAAGTGCGGTCGGTATTTCGGCCGCCACTTCGCGCGCGAAGGTAGGACCGGAAAGATAGGCCGCACGTTGCAGGCGCTCCTCGGGTAAAACCTCCTTTAACACCTCGGACATGGGCATGAGGGTATCGTTCTCGATCCCCTTGGCGGCCGACACTAAAATGGTATCTTTCGCCAGATGGGGTTCAGCCTGGCGTACCACCGCGCGCAACACCTGCGAGGGAGCCACCAGCACCACCATATCCTTACCGGCCGCGACTTCACCGAGGTCCGAGGAATAAGCAAGCTTTTCATGCAGAGTGAAATCGGGCAGATAGAGATCGTTTTTAGCGCTTTTGCGCATGCGCTCGACCAGATCCTGCTCGTAGGCCCAGAGGGTAACGGCATGGCCGTTTTTTGACAGCAGATCCGCCAGAGTCGTTCCCCAACTGCCCGCTCCTATAACTCCGATATTCATAGATGCCTCCTGTCAGATGGCCTTCTTTTTTTTCCTTATCCGATTTTGAACCTGAGTAATGCGTTGTGCCAGAATGGGCTCTCTGGCATACCGACCTTCAAGCCCTGCAAGTACCTGCAGAGCTTTGCGCAGTTCGCCACGCTCCTCATGGATTTCGGCAAGGGTAAAATATCCCTCCAAAGCAAATGAATGCTCGGGATAGTCACGACAAAGCCTTTGTAACACCTGTACCGCATCGGAGAGATTGCCCTCCAGCATAAAGGCACATCCAATACGGTACAGTGCCTCGGGAAGGAGAGAGCTCTCTGGATATTCATTGATCAGACTTTCGAATTCGATGCGCGTCTGCTCAAAATTATTCATGCGAAAATACGTGTCGGCTATCTCGTACTGAACGATCTCTCTCTGCGTTGACGGACCATCCAGAATCTTTTGATAGGCGACCAGTGCTCTACCGTAATCCTGCAGTCGATATTTGTAAATATCGGCCACCTGGCGCCGCGCTCTCTGGCTCCAGGCGGTATCGGGGTAGTCGCGCTCGACCAGCAGAAAAGACAGCAGAGCTTCCTGATCCTGGCGTAGATGCAGAAGCAGGATATCCCCGGCCAGCAGCAGCGCCCGGGCACCGGTTTCCGTTGCCGGATAATGATCATGCAGACTGCGTAGCTGACTTACCGCCGTGCGATAGGCGCCTTTTTCGATGTGCTTTTCGGCACGCCGGTAGAGCTTTTGCGCCATATCGCCCCGGTTGACCGCCATAGCGTACCAACCTATGAGCACCGCCAGCAGCAGCCCGGCCCCGGCCAGCGACAAATAACGTCTTTTATTCGACGTCTTGCGCGCCCTCGCCCGTTCCTCCTTCAAGAGCTGCTTCTTCAGCCTCTGCAGTTCCATTATCCTCTTCTTTTTCGGCAAGTTTGGCAACGGCGACAATACGCTCTCCCGGTTCCAGAACCATCAGCCGGACCCCTTGCGTATTGCGCCCGATAACCGACAGATCGGCCACGCGGGTTCGCAGGACTTTACCGCCATCGGTGATAAACATCAGATCGAAGTCGTCATTTATGAGCTTGATATCGACAACCTTACCGTTACGCTCGGAAGTTTTGATGGTGATAATTCCCTTGCCACCGCGGCCTTGTTGGCGATATTCATCCAGATTGGTGCGCTTGCCGTAGCCATGTTCCGTCACGGTCACCAGGGTAGCGGCCGTGGTATCGGAAACAACCTCCATTCCGATAACCTGATCGTCCCCTTCCAACGCCATACCGCGCACCCCGCGCGACGTACGGCCCATGGCGCGCGCGTCTTTTTCGGGGAAACGAATGGCTTTGCCGTTCTGGCTGGCCAACAGCACATCCATCTCGCCATCGGACAGTCTGGTCGAAACCAGGCGATCGCCTTCATCAATGGTAAGAGCGATGATACCGCCGGACCGGGGGTTGGCATAGGCCATGAGGTCGGTCTTTTTGACGATGCCGTTTTGGGTGGCAAAGATAATGTAGCGGCCTTCGGTGAATTCCCTGACCGGCAGAATGCTGGTCACGTTTTCGCCACTTTGCAACTGCAACAGATTGACGATAGCCTTGCCGCGCGACGCCCGTCCGCCCTGCGGAATTTCATGCACTTTGAGCCAATACACCTTGCCGGCATCGGTAAACACCAGCACGAACGAATGGGTCGAAGCGATGAATAACTGTTCGACAAAATCCTCTTCCTTGGGCCGCATGCCGGTCACGCCTTTACCACCGCGGCGCTGGGAACGATACAGCGACACGGCATTACGCTTGATATATCCGGAATGGGATACGGTAACGACCATATCCTCGTCGACAATCAGGTCTTCGAGGGAAAGATCACCGCGATGATCCACTATTTCCGTACGGCGGGGATCAGCGAATTTTTCCCGAATTTCCGACAATTCCGACTTGATTATTTTAAGGATTTCCACTTCGCTGGCCAGTATCTCCTTGAGGCGGTTGATCAAGGCCAGTATTTCCCTGTATTCGGCCATGATCTTATCCCGTTCCATCCCGGTCAGGCGATGCAAACGCATATCGAGAATCGCCTGGGCCTGGATTTCCGATAGGGCAAAGCGCTCCATCAGACGTTGTTTGGCTTCCCGAGGATTGGCCGATTGCTTGATAATTGCAATCACCTCATCGAGATTTTCCAGGGCGATTTTAAATCCCTCGAGGATATGGGCTTTTTCCTCGGCTTTACGCAATTCGAAAATACAGCGCCGTGTGACAATCTCTTTGCGGTGTTCGATGAAATGCTCCAACACCGCCCGCAGGCTCAGAACCCGCGGCTGACCGTTGACGATCGCCAGCATGATGATGCCAAAAGACGACTGCATGGCGGTCATCTTGTAAAGCTGATTGAGGATGACTTCCGGTATAACATCCTTCTTCAGCTCGACGACAACGCGGATACCCTCGCGATCGGATTCATCGCGCAAGTCCGATATGCCCTCGATTTTACGGGACTTGACCAACTCGGCGATTTTTTCTATGAGCCGCGCCTTGTTGACCTGATAGGGAATTTCAGTGACAACGATTTTCTCCCGACTGGTGCGACGGTCCTTTTCCACCAACGCCCGCGCCCGCATCTGTACAATCCCGCGGCCGGTTTCATAAGCCTTGCGGATGCCTTCGCGACCGAGGATAAAACCGGCCGTAGGAAAATCCGGACCGGGAATCAAGCGGAACAGATCCTCGTCGTCGAGCGTCGGATCATCGATAATGGCAACCAGCCCATCGATGACCTCTCCCAGATTGTGCGGCGGAATCTTGGTCGCCATGCCGACAGCGATACCTTCGGAACCGTTGACCAGCAAATTAGGAAATTTACAGGGTAAAACCAGCGGTTCCTGCAACGAATCGTCATAGTTGGGGCCAAAGTCGACCGTTTCTTTTTCCAGATCGGCCAACAACTCATGGGCCAGCTTGTCCATACGCACTTCGGTATAACGCATGGCCGCAGCACTGTCGCCGTCAAGCGAGCCGAAGTTACCCTGGCCATCGACCAGCGGATAACGCATGGCAAAATCCTGTGCCAAACGTACGATGGTATCGTAGACAGCCGAATCGCCATGGGGATGATACTTACCGATTACATCGCCGACAACACGCGCCGATTTCTTATAAGGCTTGTTGTAAGCATTGCCCAGTTCGTGCATGGCATACAACACGCGTCGATGAACCGGTTTCAGACCGTCCCGCACATCCGGCAGAGCCCGGCCTATAATGACGCTCATGGCGTAATCCATATAGGATTTGCGCAGCTCGTCCTCTATGTTGACGGTTTTTTTGTTTTGTTCCGTTAGCATGCCTTATCCTCCGCGGGAAACCCGGATGGTGCGACTGGCTGGCGCAACATCCGGCATCGGTCTTTTATCAGATATCGAGGTTGGAGACATTGAGGGCGTTGTTTTCGATGAATTCGCGCCGAGGTTCGACCTGGTCTCCCATGAGAACCGTAAATATTTCGTTGGCTTCCACCGCATCTTCAACCTGGACCTGTAACAGTATGCGTTTTTCCGGATCCATGGTGGTTTCCCATAACTGATCCGGATTCATCTCGCCGAGACCTTTGTAACGCTGGATATACTGTCCCTTGCGGGCACGGGCCTGGAAAAAATCGAGCAATTCCTGGCAATTGTTGACCTCGGATTCCTCTTTCCCCTCCATGCTGATCACAGCCCGCTCATTGGCATGGCTTTCCTGAATCTTGGCCCAGGCCTGCAACAACAGGTGATATTCGTGGGAAGACAAAATTTCCAGAACCTGGCGATCGATACGAGCACGAACGTTCCCCAGGGTAAACAAAATCCGGTCGGGTTCGTGGAACAGTTGGAAATCGGCATGCGGAGCGGCCTGCTTCAGTCTCTGAACCAGCGGGGCAAGATCCGCCATATCCTCAAAGCCGTTGCGAATGCGGCCTTCCACAAAAATATTCAGGACCTCGCTATTCACACCTTTGAGGACTAATTTTGAAAAAATATGGTTGTATTCGATGATATTCCGCAGTGTGGGAATAATTTGCTTACCCCGCACCACCTTGTCGTTTGCCTTCAACTCGAGAGTTACTCCGTCAACCCCTTCATCGAGCAGATATTCGGTAAGGGCGCTCTCGTCTTTGAGATACAACTCCCTTTTTCCCCGTTTGGCTTTATAAAGCGGCGGTTGTGCGATGTAAAGATAGCCGCGTTCTATCAACTCAGGCATCTGACGGAAAAAGAAGGTCAACAACAACGTGCGGATATGCGAACCATCGACATCGGCATCGGTCATGATGATGATACGATGGTAACGTAACTTGCTGATATCGAAATCGCCCTTACCGATGCCGGTCCCCATGGCGGTAATAAGGGTGCGAATCTCGTTGGAGGTAAGCATTTTGTCGAAACGGGCCTTCTCGACATTGAGAATTTTACCTTTCAACGGCAAAATAGCCTGGTTACGTCGATCGCGTCCCTGTTTGGCACTGCCGCCGGCACTGTCGCCCTCGACCAGATAGATTTCGCACAAAGCCGGATCTTTTTCCTGGCAGTCGGCGAGTTTTCCCGGCAATGCCAAACTGTCCAGGACCCCCTTGCGCCGGGTCAGATCGCGGGCTTTGCGCGCTGCCTCGCGGGCCCTGGCCGCTTCAATCCCCTTTTCCAGAATGCGCTTGGCAACGTTGGGATTTTCTTCCATAAAGGTTGCGAGTTTTTCATTGATCAGGGTTTCGACATAACCTTTGATCTCCGAATTGCCCAATTTGGTCTTGGTTTGGCCTTCAAACTGGGGGTCCGGCACCTTGACGGAGATGACTGCTGCCATCCCTTCCCTCAGATCGTCTCCGGATATGGAAGCTTTGACGTTTTTCAGCAGGTTATTGGCCGTGGCGTAGCTGTTCATGGTACGGGTCAACGCTGCTTTAAACCCGACCAGATGCGTACCGCCCTCGTGGGTATTGATGTTATTGGCGAAGGTAAATATTTTTTCGTCGTAACCGTCGTTGTACTGGAATGCGACTTCGATCTGCACGCCTTCGCGCTCACCGCTGAAAAAAATGGGTTCGGCATGTAGCGGCGTCTTGGCCCGGTTCAGATAGCTGACAAAGGAAATAATGCCACCTTCGTAATGGAAATCATGGCGTTTTTCCGAGCGCTCATCCACGATATGAATGTGCACGCCACCGTTCAGAAAAGCCAGTTCCCGCAGCCTTTTCGACAAAGTCTCAAAAGAGAAATCCGTTATTTCAAATATTTCCGGATCCGGCCAGAAGGTAATACGCGTACCACGCTTGGTGGTGTCGCCCTCCTCCCGTAAAGGTGCATCGGGAACACCTCGCACGTACCCCTGGCGGTAGATGCGTCCGTTACGGCGGATTTCCAATTCCAGCTTTTTCGACAGTGCATTGACCACGGAAACGCCGACACCGTGCAAACCCCCGGAAACCTTGTAGGAATCGCTGTCGAATTTGCCGCCGGCATGAAGCACGGTCATAACGACTTCGGCCGCCGACTTATTTTGAGTCGGGTGCATATCGACGGGAATACCGCGGCCGTTGTCCTCCACTGTTACCGAGCCATCCAGATGTAAAATAACGGAAATTTCATCGCAGACACCTGCCAGGCTCTCATCGATGGAATTGTCCACCACTTCGTAAACCAGATGGTGCAACCCCATGACACCGGTCGACCCGATATACATGGCAGGGCGTTTTCGCACAGCCGAAAGACCTTCCAGAACCTTGATGCTTCCGGCCCCGTACTCTCTTTGGTTCGTATCCGTCATAAGATCCTCATAACAGTTATTGGTAATCGCAAAGTTTTCCCTCTCGGACTCGAAAAGTTCGCATGCGATTGAATCCCGCGTTTTGTAACGGAGATAGTTCCGTGCAGGTAATAAACACCTGGCCTTGTCTTTGGTGTAAAAACCGGAAAAAGTAATCCTGCCGTTTGCGATCCAATTCACTGGTCATGTCGTCCAGTAAAAGCAACGGCGTATACCCTGTCTCTTTTTCCAGATCGATAATCTGAGCGGTTTTGAAGGCCAGAATAAACGAGCGTTGCTGGCCCTGCGAACCGTAGAGTCCTAAAACCCGATCATCCACCATAAAGACAGGATCATCACGATGCGGACCGACCATGGTCATGCCATATTTTGTTTCCCGGCTTTGTTCCCGTTCCAGATTACTGCGCAATTCCTCCTTTAAATCCGAGAGATTATCGGATTCAGAGGGATAGACCAGATTGACAGATTCCCTGCCGGAGCAGATTTCCCGGTAAATGTCGCGCAACAACGGCAACAGCCGATCGAGATAACGGCGACGAGCCAAACGCACCATGGCCCCGGTCTGTATCAACTCTTCAGTCCAAGGCAGTACTATCGGAGCTGCGGCGCCACTTTTCAACAGAATGTTCCGCTGCCGCAAACAGCGCTGATAAGCCCGTGCGTGATCGAGAAAAGAAGGCCTGGTCTGACATAAGGCCCGATCCAGCAAAGCACGACGTCCCGCCGGAAAACCTTTGGGCAGACTAACCTCTTCCGGTGCAAACAGTACCGATGGAAAACGGCCGAACATCTCATTGCTTTGGCGCGGCCGCTTGCCGTTGATCTCGATATTTTTTTTATCGCCGGTTATGGTGATACTGACCGTTTCGCGCAGACCATCGCGTAGAAATTCTCCCTGAACCCGGGTATGTCGGTCAGCTGAGCCAATCAGTTCTTCGTTGCGTCCCCGGCGAAAACTTTTGAAATGACCTAAAAGATAAATCGCTTCCAGGGTGTTGGTCTTGCCTTGGGCGTTATCTCCACAAAGAAGATTAAAGTTTTCCTCCGGGCATAACTCCGCGGCTTCTATATTACGATAATTGTGCAGAATGATTCGTGTCAGGATCATGAAAATCGCCTTGCTTTGCGCGGGGAAACCGTACCAGCCCACACAATGCGCGACGTACTATAGCCTCATTGGCATGATGACCGCAAGGTAGTCGTTATCATCGAGAGGCGTAATCAGTCCCGGAGACAGTTGGTCCCGAAGGGACAAACAGACCTTTTCGGAGTCTAAATTTGCAAGAATATCAATAAGATAACGTGCATTAAAACCTATCGACAGATCACCTTCGGCATACTCTATTTCAAAATCTTCTCTGGCATCGCCGAATTCCGGATTAGATGAAGATAAAGTTAGCTGATTTTCCTGGAAATCGATTTTGACACCTTTTGACTTTTCACTCGACAATATGGCCATACGGCGTAAGGCATGTAGAAATTCTTCGCGAGGAATGTTGGCCTTGAGATCGTTATTGAGTGGAATAACTCTGTTGTAGTCGGGAAAATCACCATCGACCAGACGCATAACGATTACCGTTTGGGACTTTTTGATAACCGCATTGTTGTCCATAAAACCAAGCAGTACTTCACCATTTCCCTCTTCGGCGATTTTTCGTAATTCCAACACACCCTTGCGAGGGAAAATAACCCCCTTGGCCAATGGTTCCACATGGGAACAATCGAGAGGGGTTTGCATCAAGGCCAGACGGTGACCGTCCGTGGCCACAAATCGCAATATCTGGCGACCCTCATCTTCCATTGCACGAAGGTAAATACCATTAAGGTTGTATTTACTCTCATCCGTCGACATGGAAAAAGCGGTTTTTTCAATCAGGCGTTTAAGGATATCGCCCGGAATCTGGAAAAATTGTTCCTTGTCGATCTGGGGGAAATAGGGAAACTCATCGGCTGATAGACCAACAACATTGAAAAGCGATTTACCGCAGCGTATTTCTATCCAACAATTTTCCTTGGCGGTAAAAGATATTTCCTTTTCCGGTAGTTCCTTGATGATTTCAAAAAGTTTTTTGGCGGATACGGTTATACGACCTGCCGATGTGACGCTGGCAGGGTAGGAAGCCTTCATGCCGACTTCGAGATCGGTGGCAGTGAGGCGTATGTGGTCATCTTCGGCCTCGATGAGTACGTTGGCAAGGATAGGAATGGTGTTTTTCTTTTCGACGATTCCCTGTACTCGTGCCAGGCCTTTGAGAAAGACTTCTTTTTCAATTGAAAAATTCATGTTGCCCCCCCGTCAACAGGAAACGGTTTTTATTATGGTTTTAAAAGATTTTATAGTCGTAGTAGTAGTTGCCTGTGTATATGTGGAATACTGAAAAAATTACTATTAAATCAAGACCTTATGTTGTTCAGGGTAAAGTGGGTAAAATGCGGTGGAAATGGCCGATTTTGTGTATAACCGCGAAATGGCCGATTTATCACCGGATTGTTGTGGTTCATGTCCACACTTTATGCTGCGGTAAATCGCTTGTTAGATGCTTAGCTCTTTTTTCAAATTGTTGATAACCGAACGGAGCTGGTAATCTTCATCCATGGCTTTTTCAATTTTTTTAATCGCATGAATGATTGTGGAATGGTCCTTTCCGCCGAAGCGTTCTCCGATTTCCGGATAGGAACAGGACGTCAGCTGACGGGAAAGATACATGGCTATCTGGCGCGGTAATACCAAGGCTTTCATGCGCTTGGCTGACTTAAGATCCGATATTTTGATGGAGTAGTGAGTAGCCACCAGTTTTTGAATCTCTTCAACGGTTAGTTCTCGGCGTTTTTCCACCAGAATGTCCTTAAGCACTTCCTGGGCCATACTTAAGGTGATGGGAGTAGCTGTGAGACTTGCGTAAGCACCAATACGTACCAGGTAACCTTCGAGTTCACGAATGTTGCTACTTACCGCGCTTGCCAAAAATAAAGCTACTTCCTTGGGTAGATCTATACCGTTCTGTTCAGCTTTCATTTTAAGAATAGCTTGTTTTGTTTCCATGTCCGGGGCTTGAATATCGGCAATCAATCCCCATTCAAATCGTGATCTCAGTCTTTCTTCTAGGCCGGGTATTTCTTTGGGAAATTTATCGGATGTTACAACAATCTGTTTATGGGAGTCGTATAACGCGTTAAAGGTATGGAAGAACTCTTCCTGAGTACGTTCTTTTCCTGCAATAAATTGAACGTCGTCAATCAGTAACACGTCCATAGATCTGAATTTGGTGCGAAACTCATCCATCTTTGCATAGCGGAGTGAGTTGATCAGCTCATTCATGAATTTTTCGGAAGTGTAGTAACACACCTTCATTTCCGGATTTTTTTTCAGAATGGCATTTCCCACGGCATTGACAAGATGGGTTTTTCCCAGACCGACCCCTCCGTAAATAAATAAGGGGTTGTAGGTCGTGGCAGGATTATTAGCTACCGCTGTGGCCGCCGCGCTGGCGAATTGGTTGGAAGAACCAAGAACAAAGGTTTCAAAGGTATATCGCGAATTCAGGTTGTAGGCATTGGCTCGCGGTGGTGTTTTTTCCTGTTTCGGTTTTGGCGCCGGGGTTGCGGGGGGACTGGTTTCAGCGGCGGGAACAGGCTCTTTGGCGGTTTTACTGGCAACGGTAAGGCTTATTTTATAGGCCGCCCCTGCCGTATTCGACCAACATTCCTGAATAGTTCCGTAATAATGTTTCTTTAACCAGTCGAGGACAAACCGGTTCGGTACTTCGAGTTCCACCACATCGTTATGTACGCCGATGAAGCGAATCGGCTTGATCCATGTCGCAAAATGCTGCGGGGTCAAGGATTGCTTAAGGCTATCCAGAGTCTTTTGCCAGATTTTTTCCATGGACATTCAATTTTTTAAAAGGAGAAAATGTAAAGATTGTGTAGGAAGGCCGATTAAAATAAACAATCCACATTGTT